>DASSWC010000080.1:0-2617 GCA_035705395.1 Pricia sp.
TTACTTCTTTAGGGAAATGTTTTCTTTGGTTCCATCCGGATACGCGAGTTCTGCCATATCATCGCAGCTGCCATCCCCGAAATCTACAGAAACTTCGAGTCCGTTCTTATTCAAAAGCATGAGGCCCTTGGCCACATATTCGCAATCGAAGTTGGTTTCCAATAGGTCGGATATGACTACGGAATAGGTATTACCGTCGATGGTAAGAAACCAATCCCCGTCCAAGGTTATCTTACCGCCGCCCAACTCCTCACTGAAAAGAACGGTGAAGGTCTTGCTTCCTTTTTCGGTAATCACGCGATTATCGGGCATGGTAACGGTCATATCACTGGTGACCGTGAAAATGATGGAATTCTCCTGTTCGCCATCTATGGTGAAACTTCGGCTGCCGTCCAGACCGATATCGCCAACCATAAGATTATCGAAATGTATCACAAAGGCAAACGAATCATCTTCCGTACCATATACCACGTTTACAGAGCCGTTGTATATTTCGTCATCTTCTTGAGGACTACAATTGTCGAAGGACACGGAGAAGCCGGTATCGGAATAATCCACTTGATAGCAACTGCCCATTTTGGCTGTCGTTCCGGATTTGTCCGCAGTGAACAGCTCGCGTACCACATCATCGGCGGCACTCGAAACTTCGACGGTTTCCAAAATGGTCTTTACCTCGGATGAGGATAGTTTTGTTTCCTGGAATAAGGGATCTTCAGCGTCCTTACTACAGCCAAATACGACTGCGGCCATTGCACTTATCAACAAGAATGGCCTGATTCTTAGAAATACTTTTTTCATATCTGAAATTTTGTAGGTTAATCTCTTAAAACGCAGGAACCCAGATCGTAGTATGCTATACCTGTTTAATTCGATAAAATACAGCTGAAGGTCTTCTTGATATGTACCAATGGCACGAAGAACCATACTTTTTAGAAAATCCACGCGTTGTAGAATCGTATACGATAGACTATATTTACCCTATGAGCGCAAAGACCAACGTAAGGGACAAGGTTCGGGAGCATCTTTTAAACGAAATGCAACACGGGACTTTGGAGCCGGGACAGGGCATCAACTTGGCCGCCCTATCCCGAAAATTAAACGTTAGCGTGACCCCGATCCGCGAGGCCTTGACCCAATTACAGCAATCCCAAATCGTTCAGGCCGTACCCAATCGCGGGTTCAGTATCGCCAAGGTCAACCCCGAGGAGGCCAAAAACCTCTACGAACTGGTAGCTCATTTGGAACTGCTCGCCTTGGAGGAATCGACATTCGACGCCGCTGATATCGAAAGGCTGAACAAACAAAGGGACGTGGTGGCCAAGGCGGAAAATTCGTTGCATCGGGTCAATGCCTATATGGAATTCCATCGTATGTTGACCTCTAAGTACAACAACACCGTGGCGCAGCAAATTTTAAAGGACTTAAAGACCCGGATTTTCTTCTATGAGCGTGCCTTTATGGCCAATGATTCCTTCCATTACAACTCCAATGCCCAACACGATGCCATCATTTCGGCCATCGAGGACGACAACATTCCCTCTGCGGCCCTCTTCCTTAAGATGAATTGGAAGTTGGTACAAAATTATATCGAGAAGCAATTGGTGGTGGTTTGAAAAAGCAATTTGCGGTGGTGGCAAATGATGGTGGTGTGAAAGGGGTTCAAAAAATCACAAAATCGCCCTATAAGCGTAAGTTTGGTATTTTCAGCACTAGTGCTTTTTCCCTGTAACGGTATCGATAAATTGCCGGAGACGCAGCGGCAGGTTTTTTTCATCGTAACGGGCCTGGTGAACGTTCTCACTATCACTGAGTTTCAAACGATACTGCAACCCATCCCGCAGGGCCGTATTTTCAGGTTTCTTTTCACGTTCAAGGGCTTCAAAAAGACTTTGTTTAGTATCTTCCCGTAGTTCTATCTCCCCCTCATATTCCTTGGGAATACCGGTGAAACCCCCTTCTATCAAAATTTCGTACTTCATAACCATTCTTTTATTTCAAGCTACGATCGGGCTCAGTCCGACCTGGGCAAAACTGTTTGCAATAGCATTTGCGGCGTTCTCGGATACTCTATCCTCTTCCGTCAATTTTTTGGCAGTTTCGACAATCGTTTCGAGCATGTCATCAAAATTAGCGGTGCGCCAGAGCACTTTTAAGGTCTCGAACCAGATCAAGGCGCAGTCGTCGATCCCGATTTCAAGACAGCTCAGGTAAAAGGCCTTGTTGGGAATACCGGAGTTGATATGTACGCCCTGATTGTCGCTGGTGCCGGAATAGTAATTATCCATATGGTCGGGCTGGACATCGAAATCGTTGGCCGTCCCGGGCGCCTTCATGGAGCGGAGGGCCACCCCCGGAAATTCCTTGGTAACGACGGTGTCGCCAATAAGCCAATCCGCTTTCGAAATATCCTGCTTCAGATATTTCTGTTTGATGATGGTTCCGAATACATCCGAAAAATGTTCGTTCAAAGCCCCGGATTGGCTCCGATATTCGAGATTGGCCAGAAATTGGGTTACACCGTGTACGAGTTCGTGGGCGACCACGTCGATGGCACTGGCGAAATCGGTGAATTGCTTGCCGTCGCCGTCGCCGTAGGTCATCTCGTCGCCATCCCAAA
>DASSWC010000081.1:0-8482 GCA_035705395.1 Pricia sp.
CCCGTGCTTCTCTACTTGGATACCCCAAACCATTGCTTTGCACCATCGTCAAACGTCGCCGGATAAGTTTGGTTTCCAACACATACAAAACTTGCTAGGGTGTGTAAATTGTAGTACTTTTGCATCCCGTTTGGGGGGAATTTTTAAAAAAGAAGATTTAGATGAACATTACCAAAGAGCAAATCGACGATCTCAACGCAGTCGTCAAAGTCGCCATCACCAAGGACGATTATCAGGATAAAGTGGATAAAATCCTAAAAGACTATAGAAAACAGGCCAATATTCCGGGATTTAGAAAAGGGCAGGTACCCCTGGGCCTGATCAAGAAACAATACGGCAAATCCGTTCTGGTCGACGAGGTAAACAAACTCTTGCAAGACAACCTCAACAAATACCTTACCGAGGAAAAATTGGACGTTCTGGGGAATCCCCTCCCCAAACAAAAGGACAACTTCGATTGGAACGACGAAGAACTGGCCTTTGAGTTCGAACTCGGCCTTGCCCCCGATTTTGAGGTTTCGTTGGAGACCAAAAAACCAATTACCCGCTATAAAATCGTCGCCGACAAAAAAATGGTCAACGAACAGGTAGAGCGTTTGCAAAAACAATACGGCAAATTGGTCAGTAAAGAAATGGTGGGGAAGACCGACGAAGTAACCGGAACCTTCACAAACGAGGATGAAGGAATAGACAACAAGGCCACGGTCGAACTTACCAAAGTTAAAAGCAAAAAATTCCTGGAGGCCCTAAAAGGCAAAAAAGTAGGGGATTCGATCAGCGTAAAAACCAAAAACCTTTTTAAGGAAGACTATCTCCTTTCGAGCGTTTTGGGCATTTCGCAGGATAAGGCCGAGGGTCTCGACACCGAAGTAACCTTTACCGTTGACGAAATCAACGAAAGGCAACCCGCCGAACTCAATCAGGAACTGTTCGACAAACTTTTCGGGAAGGACGAAATCACCTCCGAAAAGGAAATGAAGGATCGAATTAAAGAAGATTCCGAAAAACAGTTCGAACAGCAATCCGATCAAAAATTGCTGAACGACGTTACCGAATACTTTATAGAGAAGGTAAAATTCGACCTGCCCTCCGAATTCCTGACCAAATGGATTCAGATGACCGGCGAAGAGCCGTTGACCGAGCAACAGGCCACCGAGCAATACAAAAAGTCGGAAAAAGGCCTCCGCTATCAGCTGATCGAGGGAAAGATCATCCAGGAAAACGACCTACAGCTGCAATTCGACGAACTTAAGGAATTCGCCAAAGGCTTTATCCGTTCGCAAATGGCACAGTACGGACAGATGGATCCCCAGGAGGAGGAGCTGGATGCCATCGCGGCACGTGTTCTTGGCAACCAAGACGAGGCGAAGCGTTTATCGGAACAGTTGATGAGCCAAAAATTGTTGAACCTGTATAAGGAAAAGGCCAATCTCAAGACCAAAGAGGTCACCTATGATGATTTTGTCAAAGAGGTTTATGGATAACGGTGTTTTGTGCCGCCTGTACCGGCAAAAAAAAACGCCCCCCCAAAATATAAAAAGCTAACTTTAGCGTACCGGAACCTCCCATCCGGTGCATTTATTCCCACGGACCCAAAGGGGTCTTTATATCGAAAATGACACTATGGATTACGGAAAAGAATTCAAAAAGTACGCGATAAAACATCAGGGCATCAATAGTCTGTACTACGACAAGATGGTCGAGAACATGCATCCCGTAGGACTTACCCCGAACATTATCGAGGAGCGGCAAATGAACGCCGTTGCAATGGACGTATTCTCGCGTTTGATGATGGATCGCATCATCTTTTTGGGCACCGGTATCAACGATCAGGTGGCGAACATCGTACAGGCACAGTTGCTGTTTTTGGAAAGTACCGACGCCTCCAAAGACATTCAAATCTATATTAACTCCCCCGGGGGAAGCGTGTACGCCGGTCTGGGCATTTACGATACGATGCAATACATCAAACCCGATGTGGCCACAATATGTACCGGTATGGCCGCCTCAATGGGTGCGGTATTGCTCTGCGCCGGTGAAAAAGGCAAACGCAGCGGATTGACCCATTGTCGGATCATGATCCACCAACCTATGGGCGGTGGGCAAGGCCAGGCCAGCGATATCGAAATTGCGGCCCGGGAGATTCTGAAATTACGGGATGAGCTTTATAAAATCATTTCCGAGCATTCCGGTCAGACGATCGATAAAGTGATGGAGGATAGTGATCGCGATTATTGGATGAAAGCCCAAGAGGCCAAGGATTACGGTATGGTAGACGAGATTTTGGCGCGGGATAAGGATTAGGAACAGAAAGAAAGCACTATGGCAAAGGAAAACTTGGAATGTTCGTTTTGCGGAAGGAAGAAACCGGAAACCAATCTGTTGATCGCCGGGCTCGATGCGCATATCTGTGATCGTTGTATCGAACAGGCCCACGGCATCGTCGCCGAAGAATCAAGACAGTCGAAGACCAATGACCTATCCTCCGAGCTGACACTAAAGAAGCCCTTGGATATCAAGAATTTTTTGGATACCTATGTCATCGGCCAGGAACGCACCAAAAAGGTGATGTCCGTTGCCGTGTACAACCACTACAAAAGGTTGCTGCAACCCAAATCCAAGGACGATGATATAGAGATACAGAAAAGCAATATCATTATGGTCGGGAATACCGGAACCGGCAAGACGCTGATGGCCAGAACCATCGCCAGAATGCTGAACGTACCCCTGGCCATCGTCGATGCCACCATCTTGACCGAGGCCGGCTATGTCGGCGAAGATGTCGAAAGCATCCTGACCCGTTTGTTGCAGGCGGCGGATTACAACCTTGAAAAAGCGGAGCGAGGTATCGTGTTCATCGACGAAATCGACAAAATCGCGCGCAAAAGTGATAATCCTTCGATAACCCGTGACGTTTCGGGGGAAGGGGTACAGCAAGGGCTGCTAAAATTATTGGAAGGTACCACGGTCAATGTTCCTCCCAAAGGAGGCCGAAAGCACCCGGACCAAAAGTTTATCGAGGTCAATACCGAAAACATCCTCTTTATCGCCGGGGGCGCCTTCGACGGGATTGAACGCACCATTACCAAGCGCCTAAACCTACAGGCGGTGGGCTATAGCGTCTCCAGGGTCGACGAGCGGTTGGATCAGGCCAACATCCTTCAATATATCATCCCAAAAGATCTCAAGGAATTCGGGCTTATTCCCGAAATTATTGGAAGGCTTCCGGTACTGACCCACATGAATCCCCTGGATGAAAAGACCCTTCGCGCCATACTTACCGAGCCGAAGAACGCCATCATCAAACAGTACGAAAAGCTGTTCGCCATGGACGATATCAGCTTTACCATTACCGATCAGGCCTTGGATTACATCGTGAAAAAGGCCATCGAATATAAATTGGGAGCCAGGGGTTTGCGTTCCCTGTGCGAGGCCATATTTACCGATGCCATGTTCGAAATGCCCAGTGGTGACGAAACGGAATTCAAGGTAACCAAGCCGTACGCGGAAGAGAAGCTGTCGTACGAGACGATTAAAAAGTTGAAAGCGGTGTCTTGATCCATATTTGTAAGACGGCAGCGACGGTACGGTTTAGTAGCTGTAATAGCTTAATCGCCGCGTCACAATATGTACTGCAACGTCATCGTTTCATCGCTATAGCGACGGTAATTCTGTAACAGGACTGCGCTTAGCCGAGGTAGTATCCTTTCCTTTCACACCGCCCTTTCTTTTTCCTTCCGGCCCATTTTTTGTGTGATCGGCCGCAACAGGTCCAAACAAACTTTTTGGATGACCTTTTCGTCGGTGTACATGGCATGGCCGAAGCCCCTGACCAATTCGCCTTTCACCTGCGTTTTGTCGTACCATTCCGATTTGGGTCGGTAAATATCGCCGTCACCGAACAACGCGATAGTGGGACAATTGGGCGCTTTGGTCTCCGAACGGATACGGGTCGCGGAAACCGTATACAACGATTTCATGGGCAGGCCCAGAAGATTCGCCTTCCAAGCGATTACACCTCCGGTACTAAAACCAAGATAATGGGCGGGTTCCCTTTCCTTTTTCAAGAGATGGGCGGCCGCGGTATCGATACCGCCATCGGAAAAGGCCCTATGTATATTTTCTTCGGAATGGATCAGCACTTCCAGATGAGCCAGTTGTTGGCTATCGTAAAAGGTGATGTCGAAATGTTGCTGCAGGTATGCGAGGTAGGAAGTAATCCACAATCCCTTTTTTACGCCCCACATATCCGATACGATTACAAGTCTTTCTGCCATAAAATACGTTTCAATTGGTTATCCGGTCAGGGAACCACGTTCAGACTGCCAATTTGCACATTAAACGACAAATATCCGTAATTATTTGTTCATGTGGAGCAATTCTTCGATGTAGTTCCGATTATTGGACAATCTCGGAATCTTATGTTGTCCGCCCAACTTGTCGTTCGCCTTCAGCCAATCGTAAAAAAGATGTTGGCGTGCCACGTGCACAATAGGCATTTTTAAGGTGATATTGTGGTACCGCTTTGCCTCATAATCCGAGTTCAACGCCTTTAGGGCATTATCGAATAACTCCACGAAATAATCGAACTCCTCGGGCGGCTTTCGGAATTCAATGATCCATTCGTGGGCCCCCTTTTCGTTGCCGGACATAAAAATCGGGCCGGCCGTATAATCTTTAATCTCGGCACCGGTCTTCTGGCATACGGTCTTTAGCGCCTCTTCGGCGTTTTCGATGATGAGCTCTTCCCCAAATACGTTGATATGGTGCTTGGTACGGCCTGTTACCTTGATACGATAGGGATCTGTCGAGGTAAAGCGGACCGTATCGCCAATCTTGTAGCGCCAAAGTCCGGCATTCGTGGTGATAATGATAGCGTAATTGGTTTCCGTTTTCACCTCCCAAAGCGGAATCGCCTGTTGCCGTTCGGTGTCATAGCTGTCCATGGGAATGAACTCATAGAAAATACCGTAATCCAACATCAGCAGCAGTTCATCCGAATCGTTGCGATCCTGAATGGCGAAAAAACCTTCGGAGGCGTTGTATATTTCGTAATACCTGAAATTTTTACGGGGGAGCAATTTTTTATATTGCTCCTTGTACGGGTTGAAATTGACCCCTCCGTGAAAATAGACTTCCAGATTTTCCCAAATCTGGAACAGATGGTCCTTACCGGTTTCTTCGATGACTTTGTTAAGCAGCACCAACATCCATGAGGGAACCCCGGCCAGACTGGTCACGTTCTCATGGGTGCTTTCTTTGATGATGGCCTTTAACTTACTTTCCCATTCCCCCATCAGCGAGACCCTGTTGCTCGGGGTACTGCTGAATTCCGCCCATAAAGGCATATTGTCGATGAGGATGGCGGACAGATCGCCGAAATAGGAGCCGTTGTCCTCGTAGAGTTCCTTGCTGCCCCCTAGCCTCAGTCCCTTGCCCAAAAAAAGCTGAGAATTTTCGTTGTTGTTCAGGTACAGGCATAGCAGGTCTTTGGCAGATTTGTAATGGCAGTCTTCCAAGGCCTCGGAGCTCACGGGAATAAACTTGCTCTTGGCATCGGTGGTACCGCTGCTCTTGGCGAACCATTTGATATGGGTCGGCCAAAAGAGGTTCTGTTCGCCCTTGCGCGTCCGTTCGATTACGGGCTGCATCTCTTCGTAGGATACGATGGGCACCCGTTCGCGAAAAAGGGCGTAGCTGGTGATGGTGTCGAATTCGTACTTTTTACCGATTTCTGTATCCTCCGCGATTTCCAGCAACTCCTGCAATACCTCTTCCTGTACCTCCGCCGGATATTTCAAGAACAGCTCTATCTGGTGGTAGCGCTTTTTAAGCAGCCAAGAGGCTATGGAATTGATAATGTGAATCGGCATTTTTTGGATATCTTTATCCCGTTAAAAATAGTTAAAAACTAAGGGAGGATAAAAGCAAAGTAAGGAAAAATTGAGGTCTGGACAAATACAGTACAAACACCACGGATAAATGCAATTTGAAGGCGTATTACGAAAAATGAAGACCGAAGTGGGGCGTCCCATACAATACTATATGGTTTTTGAGGATGACTTTCTGAACGTGAACCAGGTGCTCGACAAAACCCTGTTTATCCGGGCTATCAAATTCCAATGCCTCAACTGCGGCGAAGACCGCCCCATATACCGTCAGGGATTCTGTAAAAACTGCTTTTTCGACATTCCCTCCGCCGGCGATTGGATCATGCGGCCCGAGCTGAGTACCGCACATTTGGACCAGCAGGACAGGGATCTCGAGTATGAGAAAAAGATACAGCTACAACCCCATATCGTTTATCTCGCCAATTCCAGTAGCATCAAGGTAGGCGTTACCCGCAAATCGCAGGTGCCGACGCGATGGATCGACCAAGGGGCGCACGAGGCCATCGAAATCGTCGAGACCCCCAACCGCTACTTGGCGGGCATCACCGAGGTTGCCTTAAAAGCCCATGTGGGCGATAAGACCAATTGGCGCAAGATGCTTACCAATGAGATAAAGGATGAAGATCTGGTTGCCTACCGCGACCAGTTGAAACCCTTCGTTCCCGAGGAGGCTATCGCTTATTTTTTAGCTTCAAATTCCGAAACGAACCTCGAATTTCCGGTACTCTATTATCCGATAAAGGTAAAAAGCCTAAATTTGGCTAAAACACCGGAATATTCGGGAGTTTTGAAAGGTATCAAGGGCCAGTATTTTATTTTCGAAGACGGTACCGTGTTTAACGTTCGGGGCAACGAAGGATACTACGTGGGGCTGGAAATTAGGTAGTGCGCAATTCATTCTTTACTAACGACAGAAAACGCAAAGTGATGAACAAGGTAATACAACTCAAAAATAGACCTAAGGGTGCTCCCAAAATCGATGATTTCGAATTTATTGAAGAAGAAAAACCACAACCTACAGACGGGGAAATTCTGCTCAAAACAAAATATGTGTCCGTCGATCCCTATTTACGGGGAAGGATGCGCGACCAAGAATCATATATCGAACCCTTTGCATTGAACGCACCGATCGAATCGGGAATCATTGCCGAAGTAGTGGAATCTAAGAACGAGCATTTCAAGGAAGGCGAATATGTGAACGGGATGCTGCCATGGAAGGAATACCACACTGCTAGCGGAAACGGATTGAACAAAGTCGACCCCGATAGGGCCGCACTTAGTGCCTATCTCGGTATTTTGGGCCTAACGGGACTCACGGCCTACATCAGCCTGCATAAAATAGGAGATCTAAAAGAAGGCGAAACGCTATTGGTTTCGGGGGCTTCAGGTGCGGTAGGCAGTACGGTCGGCCAAATCGGTAAAATCAAGGGATGTCATGTTGTGGGCATTGCGGGTACAGATGAAAAACTCCGCTTGATGAAGGAAAAGTTCGGTTTTGACCACGGCATCAACTATAAGACAACCGAAAATATGGTAACGGCCATAGGCGAAGGCTGTCCGAACGGGGTGGATGTCTATTTCGATAATGTCGGCGGCGAAATTTTGGATGCCGCCATGGAAAATATCAACAAAAACGGCCGCGTCATCAATTGCGGGGCCATTTCACTATATAATGAGACCGACATTCCAACGGGTCCGCGGTATGAGGGTACGATGGTACGAAAAACGGTGCTGATGCAAGGTTTTCTCGTCCGTGACCATGTCAAGGAATTCGGCCCCGCTACCCAGCAACTTGGGCAATGGTTGAACGAAGGCAAATTGACCTATGAGGAAACGATTGTTGACGGTTTCGAGAATATTCCGCAGGCATTTCTTGATCTTTTTAAAGGGAAAAACAAGGGGAAGATGATCGTGAGAATATAAAATTCCAACCCCCTACGTGGTTCGGAGGTTCAAGGCAAGCCGCCCTTTCCCCGAACAATCCGACCAAAAACGAACAGGTTGGTCAACGAGGGGACCGGTTTAGTCCGTGCCATCTTTTTTAGTCCGTGCTATCTTTTTTCTTATCCCCGAACAACCCGCCCAGGATATCCCTGGCCTTCTCCTCGACTGCGTCCTCCTTCTTTTTAGGGGGTATGGAATCCGATTTTGTGGAAACCGTATCCTTCTTTCCATTTCCTAGAATACCCCCGATGATGCCATCGGCCCCTTTTTTTTCCGATGATTCCTTAGCACCTTTGTTTCCGTCCAAGGCATCGCCGATGAGGTCTTTGACCTTATCCTTCCCTTGGTCCATGAGTTTCTGCTTTTGGATTTCGACCAGTTTGGCGGTCAGGCTCTTGACGCTCGCGCTCAGGTTTGTAGATATATCGGGACTGGTGTAATTGCCACCGATATTGACCGCTACGGGAACGGTCAGGTTCTCAAGTTCGCCTTCCCCGATTTGGGAGATCAATTTGTTTACCTCGCCGCCCAGATATTTAGCCGGCACTTCGAGCGTGGCCTTGTAATCCAGTTTTTTATCGAAGGAGTGGCCTCCGGACACATTTATGGCAATATCCTGATAGTTGATGGTAAAGGGCTTGACCGAA
>DASSWC010000082.1:0-5134 GCA_035705395.1 Pricia sp.
ACCAGTTTGTCGTTAAAACTGGCCACTGTCGCCGCGCCCCTAGGGGTCGGAATGTTCTGGTCGGCAGGAAGCGTGTTCCACGTACCGGTCAAAAAATCATATACATCCACCTCGGGGATAGTGGGACCGAAAACGCCCCCCTCCCCACCGGAAAGACGGCCGCCTGCCAAGTACATCTTATCTCCGATGACGGCGGAATGAAAATGGTCCCTCGCCCTTGGGGCATCGGCAAGCGGCGTCCACGTGCCCGTAGCGGGATCGTACACGTCAAACCAATTCACGTAACCTCCGCTATGTCCTATGGTGTTTCCCCCGGCGATATAAAATTTGTCGTTGTACAGCACTAGGCCGGCCGATCCCCGTTTTCTGTTTTCGGGAATTTCGGGACCTTGGATCCACTCCTCGTTTACCGGGTCGAAAGCCCAGATATAATCCGCTGGGGCCTCGTTCGGATACGCATTGGACTTAAAGGCACCGATTACCCAGATAAACCCCTTGTATTCCGTGGCCTGAAAGTGGTTGAACTCCACCGGCGGCGAATCGGTAATTTGCCGCCACGTGTTGGTCGTGTAGTCGTACACATCAATGGTCTTGGGGTTTTCGCGCCCCCCCATCAAATAGAACTTGTCCCCTGCCTGTACGAACGAACATTCGTGGCGGGCCGTATAGTTCTCGGCTTCGTCTTTGTTGTTCCATTCGTCGAAACCCGTGTCTTGGGCGTATGCAAAAAAGGTGAAGATTTGTGAAACAATTAAACAGGCGAGCCGCTTATGCGGGGAGAAACATTTTTTCATAGCTGGATACGATAAACTCAAAACCCATACAAAAAGGGCAGATTTTAACGAGCAAATATAAACCTACCTTGCCAAATCTACTAAAACACGCCGCATTAATCGTTTACTCCCCGTTTTTACCCGACAAACCGAAAAATACCGATCGAATAGTTTTCGGTATAAGGTCAATTTTTTAGGATTTGTTTATATTTAACGGCAATACCCAATAAAAAATGGAACACCTATGAATATCAACAGACGAAATTTTCTAAAGGGAACTACCGCCGCCATGGCACTTTCTTCGTTAGGCGCGTACGGTATCGACCTGATGCACAGCGAAAAACCAATCCGCGTAGGATTGATCGGTACCGGATGGTATGGCAAAAGCGACCTGTTCCGCTTGATCCAGGTGGCGAATGTGGAGGTCGTTTCCCTTTGCGATGTGGATGCCCATATGCTTGCGGCAGCGGCCGAACTGGTAAGCCAACGCCAGAAATCCGGCAAGAAGCCCAGATTGTATTCCGATTACCGCAAAATGCTGGGGGAAAAGGATCTGGACATCGTACTGGTAGGCACCCCAGACCATTGGCACGCGCTACAGGGTATCGAAGCCCTGAAATCGGGTGCCCATGTCTATTTGCAAAAACCCATCAGTGTCGATGTGGTCGAAGGAGAGGCCTTGGTCGCAGCGCAGAAAAAATACGGTAAAATCATCCAGGTCGGTACCCAGCGAAAGAGCACGCCGCATCTGGTAGAGGCCAAAAAGAACATCGTCGATACGGGAATGCTCGGCAAAATCTCGCACGTCGAGATGTGCTGCTATTACCATATGCGCGATACCGCCGTACGGTCGCCCAAACCGGTACCGGATTTTTTCGATTATGACACGTGGACCGGCCCGGCCCCAATGCTTGAATTCAAAGGCCTTCCCCACCGACGATGGCGCGCCTTTACGGAATACGGCAACGGCATCATGGGCGATATGTGCGTGCATATGCTCGATACCGTCCGCTGGATACTTGACCTGGACTGGCCCAAACGTATCCATTCCTCCGGCGGTATCTATGTACAGAAGAAAGCCGATGCCAATATCTCGGACACCCAGACCGCAATCTTCGAATATGACGATCTGGACCTGGTGTGGAACCATAGAACATGGGGCACACCCGCAGACCCGGACTATCCTTGGTCGTTCAAACTGTACGGGGAAAAGGGAACGCTGAAGGGGAGTGTAATGCAATACGATTTTATCCCCGAGGGGGACGGAAAAAAGATCCATAAGGACGTAGTGTACGAGCGGGAAAAGTATCCCGAGGATGTCACCGAGAAGGACATTGAACTGCACGCCGCCCCCGCCACCCGCAGCCATATGCTCAATTTTCTGGCCGCCATCGATCAGGGTACGAAGCCTATAGCGAATATACAGGAAGGCCATACCTCCACCGCCAGCTGCATCCTGGCGAACATGGCCAGGGAACTGAAACGGCCCTTGGTATACGATCAAGAAACCATGACCGTAGTTGACGACCCCGAAGCGACCAAATTGCTGCAGCGGGGCTATCGCGAGGGGTGGGAACATCCGGTACCGGGAATGTTTACATAGCATTTTTTCGGAAGTAGCAACAGCTACGGAAGAAAGGGAAATTCCACAGCCAAATGCCCTAAAGCGGATGCAAGCCCAAGGCTTCTTCCTTACATGCACAGGTAAGGCTTTTGGGATGCAAGCATTATTCCAAATAAAACACCTCCTCCAAGGGAATCGATATGGGAGCGTTATCCGGATGTACCTCCATAATATCCGCCATGTAGGCCCACCATTTTTGTACGATGGGATTATCGGCCAAATCTTGCGATCCCCCATCCCCCGAAACTTTTTGAAAGGCAAAAAGAGTATCGGTTTCTGCATCCAAAAAGATAGCGTATTCGCTGATGCCCGAATCCTTCAACAATTTCTTGAGCTCCGGCCAAATTTCGTTGTGCCGCTTGATGTAGGCTGCCCGTTGACCGGGGCGTAATTTCATTTTAAAGGCCAGCCGCTTCATAGGGTTTTTGATCGTGATCCAGAATCAACGGACACTTTATCTGTAATTAGTTAAAAATCAGATTTTCTTTGCTAGTGGCTTCACCCATAGCGTTTAAGCGTACTTCCGGTTTTCGCGCTCCAGCAATGCGTTGGCCTCGGTATCTCCTTTAAATCGCTCTTTGACCGGATCCCAGTCCAAAGGACGCCCCACCCAGTAGGCGATGTTGGCCACGTTGCAAACGGAGGCGGACCGATGGCCCACCTCTGCGGGACAAATGGTATCGCCCCTGGATTTGATAGCACTCAGCCAGTTCTGATAATGGTTGTTCTGATCGTCGAACATTTCGGAGGGATTTTTGAACGGTTCCTTGTAAACAATATCCAGTGGAAGCGCCTCCAGAAAACTTCGGCTTACGTCCAAAATACCCTCAGAACCGATAAACCGGCAGGCCCATCCTCGGCCGAAATCCTCGTGTACCATCTCTATACCGTTTTCATAGAACATTTGGAGGCCCCGCACCGCCTTTGGATCTTTGGGCGGGATAAATTTTGCCGGTCCCGTATCGTCCATCCCCAGACACCATTGGGCAATATCGAACATATGGGCGCCCCAATCCGCAAGAATGCCGCCGCCGGTTTCCTTAAAATCACGCCAGTCGGGATACGATTTGACAATTTTAGGGGCTATCGCACTATTGTAGGCCAGCAACGGGGCCGGGCCGCACCATAGGTTCCAATCCAGTCCCTTGGGCATCGGTTCTTCGGGAAGGTTATAGTCTATGGCCGGGTCGCCTACGTTGACCAGTACTTTTTGGATTTTGCCCAGTTTTCCCGAACTGACGATTTCCTGAGCTTTTTTAAACCGGTCCCACGAACGCTGCATACTGCCAGTCTGGAAAATGGCTTTATTTTTTGCCACGGCATCGACGATGGCCCTTCCCTCAACCACCGTATTGGTCAAGGGTTTTTCACAGTAGACATCCTTTCCGGCGTTCAGGGCATCAATGGCCTGAATGCCGTGCCAGTGGTCCGGCGTGGCAATGACCACGGCATCGACATCCTTGCGATCCAATATTTTTTGATACTCCAAATAGGTCTTTACGCCCTTGTAGTCCGTTTGGCCCCTTTTTTCGGCGTAGAAACCGCTTACGACCTCTTCGAACCCCTCGCGTTTGGATTTCCAAACGTCGCTTCCGGCCACGATCTGTGCTTCAGTATTGCTTATGAATGAATTGGACAGGATGCCTCCCTGTTTGCCCAGCCCGATATAGCCCAGGTTGATCTTATCGCTCGGGGCCGTAAAACCCTTGCCCAAAACATGTCGGGGAACAATGGAAATGGCACCTAGGCTCAACACGGTATTTCTGACGAAGGACCGTCTTGATTTGTGGTGATTTTTGGAAGTGGAATTTTTATTTGCTTCTTTTTTCATCGGTTTTTATTTATTTTGATTGATTAAAACAACTACTAGTTCAGTACGAAGGTGTAATCCTGCCTTACGGCATACGGGTCTACTCGGAATAGGGATCGCTGAACCGGTCGATAAGTTCGTCCGTTTTCTGCCGGAAGGCTTTCAATTTTCCGGAATACGCCTTGTCATCGGCGAGATTATCGCTTTCCTGTGGATCTTCCTTCAGATGATATAACTCCTCGATGGATTTGTCGTTGACATACCTGAAGTATTTCCAATCCGCGGTGCGGACGCCTTCGCTGGAGGGTATATGCTTGAATTCCCAGAGATGCTCGATGAGAACGGTATCCCTCTTAAGGTCCTTAGTCTCGCCCTTGACCATGGGCATCAGGCTTTTCCCTTGCCAGGTTTTCGGGGGTTGCAGTCCGGCCAGATCCAAGATGGTCGAAGGAACGTCGAGGTTGAGGGCCATCTCCTCGCTATCCTGTTGTTTCTTTACCCTGGGGTCGTACACGATCAGCGGCACCCGGATGGAATTGTCGTACATCAGCCATTTTCCGGCCAATTGTCTTTCGCCCATGAAATACCCGTTATCGCCCATAAGAATGATGACCGTGTTCTCGTCGAGCCCCTTCTTTTGGAGTAGCTTTCGAATTTTGGTGATCTCGCGATCTATTCCCGCAATCATACGGTAGTATCCCTTGACACTATGTTGGTACTTTTCCGGCGTATCATAGCGCCAGGTCCACCGCAGACGGTTGAAACCGTCCCTGACAATCTGGGGCAAGGTCTCGAAGTACTTGTCCGCGCCCAATGCAGGTCCGGGCACGGAGATATTTTGGAGCAGTTCGTCGGATTCCGCTTGCCAGAAATATTGCTCCTCGGCACTATCGTGCGCATGTGGGGCGCTAAAGCTCAGGGAAAGGC
>DASSWC010000083.1:0-10398 GCA_035705395.1 Pricia sp.
TTAACGGGAAGGGCCGACGGTTCTTCAAAATTCGGTCCGGAAAATCAATTCGCTTTCTTCCCGTCGGCAGCCTTGGCATGGAGGGTGTCTGAAGAAGATTTTTTATCTCAAAGCGAAACGATTTCCAATTTGAAACTAAGAGCCAGTTACGGGGCGACGGGTAACTCTGAGATTGTGGCCTATAGAGCGCTTGCAGGATTGGAAAGTGGGACCGTAATTTTTGGTGGTGACCGGGCCCCGTTTACTATTCCCCAAAGAATGGCCAATCCCGATTTGCGATGGGAGAAGACGGATCAAGTAGATGTCGGGCTTGAATTAGGACTTTTTAATAATCGTATCGGCTTAGAGGTCGATCTATATAGAAAATTGACCCACGATATGCTCCTGAATGCACCAGTTCCATCCACCAGTGGCTTTACTACGGTTTATAGAAACGTGGGGAGTATGGAGAATAAGGGAATTGAAGTTAACTTGAACACTATCAATGTCAATACCGAAATTTTTGGTTGGGATTCCAATTTCAATATTTCCATTAACAAAAACGAAGTAGTTGCGTTATCCGGGGGATCTGATATCTTCTTGGGATCCACCCTGATTCGTGTCGGTGAGCCTGTCAGTACTTTCTTCGGGTATATCGACGAGGGTACTTGGAACACGGATGAAGCCGACCAGGCAGCCATTTATGATAGGCTGCCAGGGGATATCAAATACCGAGATCTTAACGATGACGGCGCCATCAATAGCGATGACCGTGCCATAATCGGAAAGGGCATTCCCGATGGTTTCGGGACATTGTCCAATACATTTAGATATGGTAATCTTGAACTCTTGGTCGACTTGCAGTTTCAGTACGGTAACAGTATCATGTACCGTGACGAACATTCGGCCGAAGACCGTCAAACTATCGCCAATAGTTTTAAGACCGTCTTAGATGCGTGGACACCGGACAATCAAGATACCGACATTGCCCAAATAAGGCCCATTGCCGCTGGCTACGACACCAATAACGATTCAGGAAAGCTGAAGGATGCCTCTTTCTTAAGAGGACGAAACCTAATGTTATCCTATGTTTTTAAACCTGAATTTGTTGAGCGTTTGCATTTGAATCGTCTAAGGTTGTACACGTCGGTACAGAATTTCTTTGTAGTCACGAAATTTCCGGGATATGACCCTGAAACCTCCAATGGCGGGGGAGCGTTCGACCAGGGTTATTCCCTGTACGATTATCCAAGACCACGTACATTTGTGCTTGGGTTAAATGTAGGATTATAGGGGTTGTACTACGTGTAGATGTTGGACTATAACAATATAAAAAGATAAAAAAATGAAAATTCCCAGAAGCTTTATAAAAACGATAGCGGTCCTAACCGCAGTATCGGGTACAGTGGCATGTAGCGATTTTTTAAATGAGGAAGATGCTTCCAATTTTACTACAGATACCTATTTCACAAAGGCGGAACATGCCGAAAGTGCCGTAAATGGCATATATGAACCCTTGATTCCCATAACCAGTAGTGGCTTTGGAGGGGGTACCTGGTTGATGCTTGAATTTGCAACGGGCTTGGCCAATACCTCGTTAGGACAGGCTACAAACATTTATTTGATAAAGGATTTGATCAATAATTCGGACAATGGATATGGAAGTAGTTTCTGGAACGAATATTATTCCGGTATTTCCCGGGCCAACCTAGCGATCGAAAAAATCCCTGAAATAAACATGGACGAGACGCAGAAACAAAAGTATTTGGCCGAAGCCAAATTTTTTAGGGCGTACTACTATTTCGGTTTGGTACGCATGTTTGGTAATATTCCCATTATCACCAGTTCGATCGATTTGAATTCGGAGCAATTATATCCCGAGCAAGCTGAGCCCGCAGCTGTTTACGATTTAATAGTTAGCGACCTTACGGAAGCCGAAAATGCGGGATTACCCTGGAGGGATGGTTCGGGCAGGGTGTCATTGGGCGCGGTAAAAACACTCTTGGCGGATGTGTATTTGACCATGGCGGGTTACCCCCTTCAACAAACGGAAAATTACGCCCTCGCCGCAGCAAAGGCGAAAGAAGTTATTGATTCGGGGGAGTTTAGGTTATTTGAAACCTATGACGAACTGCACGATCCCACGACCAAAAATACAGGGGAATACATTTTCATGACCCAGTTTGCGGCCAACATCCAATCAGGAAATTGGCAACCTGCCATTTTACCGTACAACTTGGGAATCTCCGCCTATTCCGCCCAAACCGGGGGAATCTATTCGACAAATGAGTTTGCCAATTCCTATGAGCCCGGTGACAAAAGGGCCGAAGAAAAGCAATTCTATTTCACAAGCTATTCGCTAGAGTCCGACCGAAATGACAGCATCAATTTAGGAGCACCCTATATATTTAAACTTTTTGATATTCAAGCGAATGAAGAGACCGCCCAATCCGATTTGAATTGGTGTATATATCGGTATGCCGATGTTTTGTTAATGTACGCCGAAGCGGTAAACGAAGCTGAAGGAGCGCCAACCGTAGAAGCCTACGATGCCGTCAATCTGATACGACGACGTGCTGAGCTTGACGATTTGACGGGCCTTTCGCAAGATGCCTTTAGAGAAGCGGTAAGAATTGAGCGAATCCATGAACTAAGCTTTGAAAATAAGACGTGGTACGATATGGCGAGGTGGAGAAAAGCCTATAACCCTGTGACCAATGCCTTGGAAGATTTCGTTGGACATAACTTTACCTACCTACCCAACAAAGCCCTGACGGAAAGAGAGCTTTTATTTCCGATTCCGACATCTGAAATGCAAAACAATCCTAACCTGGTGCAAAACTCGGGATACTAAGTCGGGCATGATCGTCTACGGGATGGCATCTCATGCGTTAAAGGAGGCGCATGCCTCCGCACACTTCCTGCACGCCTCCGCGCACTCCTTACAGTGTTGGTGCTCATGTTTCGAACATTCTTCTGCGCAGGCTTCGCAGATTTTTCTACAATAATCCACTAGACCCCTGATGTCTGAATACGAGGTGGCCAATACCTGTGAAAGTGTACTGCACACTTCGGCGCATACCCGATCGGTACGGATACATTGTTTCATCCCCTTCACATTTTCCTCATCGAGACAGGCATCGGCACAATAATTACAATGGTTTATACAATTGCCGAGTGCATGGATCAATTTTTCATTTCTCATGGGATTGTCTTTTAGGTTACAATTTATTTTCTTTTAACTAAGGAAATCACCTGTGGCGACCCTTTATTTCGAATTTAAAACGTTAAGCGGCGACCGAGCCGCTCTTTCGGCATAAATAGTATTCCAAAAAAAGGACAGGTAGAAACGAAACTGCGTTAGTCAAACGGAATGGCCCTTATATCATTGCCGTTTCTAGCTGCCGGGCCATTACCAGTCCAAGTCCCCGCGTTGCCCGTGACCAAGACCACCCAACCACCGACTGCAACTGCTCCCCACATGTAGCGGTCCTGTTTCATGACTGATTTTACACTACCCACTTTCTAATATTTCAATCCGGCATAGCTTTCGGGTCAAGCAATTTTCAGTTCTTGACCAACAAAAAAACCCAAGACCTGAATCTTGGGTTTTCCTTTATAAATGAGGTAGCGTGAGGGGGACTTGAACCCCCGGCCTCCGGGTTATGAATCCGACGCTCTAACCAGCTGAGCTACCACGCCATTAGTTTAAATATCCAACCGGGCGGATTACCATCGTGGGGTGTGTCTTTAAAACGGCTGCAAATATAGCCTTTAATTATTTGCCCATCAACCTTGGCCCTCTAAAAATATTCCTTTGCTTTTATTTTTTTATCATGGGGAAATCTATATATTGCCCAAAAGAAAAAAGGCCCTAATGGACGATAAAATAAAATTTCAACTCGAATTCGTAATACAGTCCTCGCCGCAGTTGCTGTATCAATATCTGTCCACACCATCGGGATTGTCGGAATGGTTTGCCGATAACGTGAACTCCCGTGGCGAAAGGTTCGTTTTTATTTGGGACGGCTCCGAGGAAGAGGCAAAACTGCTCAAGCGCAAAAGCGAGGAATTCGTGAAATTCGCATGGGACCATTCCGAGGATGGCGTTTATTTTGAAATGAAGATTATTGTCGACGAAATTACCAAGGATGTCTCCCTTTTTATCACCGATTTTGCAGAAGAGGATGAGATAGAGGAGGCTAAAATGCTATGGACCAACCAGGTTTCAGACCTGAAACAGGTGCTGGGGTCTACATAAGTGTAAGTTCAAATAGAAAATCGGGTTCAACGGTATAGGAATAAATACTTTTGACCACCGAACACCAATTTTACTGCTAAACGCAGCCGCCTTTTATGTCATGGTCAACTTCAATGGGGAACTTCTCCCTGAAAACACCCCCTTTTTAAACCACCAAAACCGCGGCCTTCGCTATGGCGATTCCCTATTCGAATCCCTGCGCGCGGTCAACGGAAAACTGTTTTTTTGGGAAGACCATTACCTGCGCCTGATGGCCTCGATGCGCATGTTACGGATGGAAATTCCCATGGAGTTTACGATGGAATTTCTTGAGAGCAATATACAAGAGACCTTAACCGCCAGTGATTTACATGAACGTGCCGCCCGTATCCGACTCACGGTTTTCAGAAATGACGGGGGACTCTATCTTCCCGAAAACAATACTGCTTCGTTTATCATCGAGACGCGGCCATTGGAAAGTCCCTTTTACATTTTGGGAGCGGACCATTACGAGGTCGAACTTTTTAAGGATTACTATGTCAATCCCGATCTACTATCTACCTTAAAGACCAACAACAAAATCATCAACGTTGTAGGAAGTATTTTTGCCCGGGAAAACGGGTACGACAACTGTTTGTTGCTGAACAACGACAAGCAGGTGGTAGAAGCCTTGAACGGAAATCTCTTTTTGGTCAGTGGCAGAGCCATAAAAACTACTCCTTTGGATGGAGGCTGTCTGAATGGCATCCTCCGGAAAAAACTGATGGGAATCATCGACAAGCTGGAAAGCTACGATTTGCAGGAGACCCCCATTTCCCCTTTTGAATTGCAGAAGGCCGACGAGCTCTTTATCACCAATAGCATCATGGGCATCAGGCCCATAACCAAATACCGGAAGAAAGAATTCGACACAAGGGTCGCGAAAGACTTGATAGGAAAGCTAAACGCGGCGGCAAGATTGGGCTGATCAGTTCAGACCCGGATTTTCTGGGGAATTCGACCAAAGCAGGTAGCTGCCCCCCAATTCCACCATCTTTTCCTTCCAAAAGGCATCCGAAGATTTATGGATAAGGGCACTTTCGTAATCGTTTTTGACCACCACCCATGATTTGGATGTAAGTTCCAGTTCCAATTGAAGCGAAGACCAGCCGGAATATCCCAAAAAGAACCGGATATCATCTTCTGAAATAATTTTCTTGTTGATAAAATCAATAAGGTTTTCAAAATCGCCGCCCCAGTAGATACCATCCGATATTTCGATACTGTTCGTAATCAAATCCGGCACTTTGTGTATGAAATATAGGTTGTCTTGTTCCACGGGACCGCCGTTAAATACCTGAAAGGGAATCTCGATCTCGGTAACAAGGTCGTTGATGTTGTAATCCAGCGGTTTATTGAGAATAAAGCCCACCGAGCCTTGCGCGCTATGTTCTGCCAATAGCACGACCGATCGGTGGAACGATACATCGCCTGTCAACGTCGGTTCGGCTATCAAAAGTTTGCCTTTTTGAGGCTTTAAATCGACCATAAATCTGCGGGTTCGCCCATCGGTACATGGGAATTTCTAAAACTAAAATAAGACAATTACCATCAAAATCAAATAGCCGTCCATAAAAAAAAGCATCACGCCTATGCATGATGCTTTCAATATCCGTTAGGATCAATGTTAGTTTACTGAATCGGCCAAATCGGAACCTGCCTTGAACTTTACTACGTTCTTGGCTGAGATCTGAATTGTTTTTCCGGTGGACGGGTTTCTGCCCTCACGCGCATTTCTTCGGGAAACGGACCAAGATCCGAAACCTACCAAAGATACACGGTTACCCTTTTTAAGGGATCCTTGAACGTTGTCCAAGAAAGACTCCAATGCTTTTTTCGCTGCGGCTTTCGTAATGCCAGCATCCGATGCCATGGCATCGATCAATTCTGTTTTGTTCATAGTAAATAAATTAATAGGGTTAAAAATACGTTTTACGCGTTGAACAAATTTATACGGATTTGCCGTGAACGCAAGTAAAATGGGGGTAAATCACGGTTTTTGTTGATAACTCGGGCCGTTTGTTAATAAAGTAGGGCTTTTTTTACGGTTCTTGAAGCCCAATGACAGCGGGAGTTTAGCGAACAAAGGCGTTTTTTTCGAACATGAAGCCGTTCAACAAATCCTGGGTTTTCATCTTTCGTTTGCCCGGCAACTGTATTTCCAACAGGTGCAAAAAGCCGTTTTGAACGGCAATTTTTAGGTCCTTTTTTTCGACGGCTATCGTACCGGTTTTTAAGCCGTGTTGTTTTTTTTCTTTGGATGCCCTATAGATTTTCATCAAAATTTCATCGTCACCGTTGACCAAGGTAGTCCATGCGGTGGGGTAGGGGCTTAATCCCCTTATTTGGTTATGGATGGTTTCCAAAGATCCTTCCCAGTCGATTTCACAGGTTTCCCTATGGATTTTAGGGGCGGATTTTAAGAAGGATATATCTTTCTGCTTTTTAGGTCGGGCGGAACCTTTTTCGATCAATTCGACGGTCTTGATTACCAGATCCGCACCCAATCGCATCAGTCGGTCGTGCAGGCTACCGGCAGTATCTTCTTGGTGAATGTCCGTCTTTTCCTGGAGGATGATTGCCCCGGTATCGATGGTATCGTCGATAAAGAAGGTGGTCGCCCCGGTTTCGGTCTCCCCGTTAATGATGGCCCAATTGATGGGTGCCGCGCCCCGGTAATCGGGTAGCAGGGAGGCATGCAGGTTGAACGTACCGAATTCGGGCATGGCCCAAACGGACTTCGGAAGCATGCGGAAGGCCACTACGATCTGAAGCTTCCCGTTCAAGGCTTTCAGCTGCGACAAAAAAGTCTCGCTTTTTAGGTTGGTAGGCTGCAAGACGGGAATACCCTGCGCCACGGCATATTTTTTTACGTCGGATGCCTGTAGTTTTCTCCCCCGCCCCGCTGGTCGGTCCGGGGCGGTAATGACGCCCACCACAGTATAGCCCTGCTCCAAAAGTTTGGCCAAGGTAGCGGTGGCAAATTCGGGCGTGCCCATAAAAACAATTCGCAATGCGTGCATGATTATCGATTATTATAGGATCATTACTTTGTAACCTCGTACTCATTCTTGGTATTGACCTTGACCTGGCCATCCTCCAATAGCATTTGGATCGCTTCTAAAATATGTGACTCTTTATAATCCAATGCTTTTATCAACACCCGCGAGGTTCGGCTTTTTTCCCTTAAAAGGGACAGGATATCGGCGGATAGGGATTGATAATCAATCGCCCTGCTATCATATCTTGTTCGGCAGACATCGCAAATACCGCAATCCTCCATCTTTTCCTCACCAAAATAATCCAAAATTTGGTTACTTCGGCAACGGGTATCCGTTTTGACGTAATCGAGCATGCGGTACAGTTTTTCGATTTTGATTTGATGGCGTTCCGCTACTTCCTTGGCAAAAACGTTGATGGTACGGTCGTCACGGGGAATCAAAAACATGATCTCGAGGTCGGTCTTTTGGGATTTATATTCGATAATTTCATCCTTTTGAAGCTGAACCAAAAGCGAGAGTACCCGTTCTTCGGGAACCGACGCTTTTTTGGCAATCAAATCCGTATCTATTTTGGTTTCAAAATCGAAAATGCCGCCGTAGGTTCTCAAAAATGTCTTTATAAGGGACACAGAGCCGCTATTTTTTTCAAAATACGCAAAAAGCTGGTGTTGGGAGGCAATAAACCGGACTTCCGTTTTTTTGCCGAAAGATTCGGAAAGAGAAATGACAGCATTTTGGTCCAACACGCGCAGGGCGTTGTAGGTAAGGTAGGAATTTAGGCCGTACACCGCTATAAAATCCTTAAATGGAAACTGAAATTTTTGGTCGGGGGCCTCCCCGGCGGCTATCTGAAAATACATGTTGAGTTTATGGTACACTTTTTTGAGGAAGGCGGTATCCGGCAAGGCGCCCAAGAACTGGTTTTTCGTCTGCGTAGTATCGGATCGGTCCGTTATCAGAATGGCTTGGGACGGTTGGCCGTCCCTCCCCGCCCTTCCGGCCTCTTGGTAGTAGTTCTCCAGGCAATCCGGGATCTGAAAATGGACGACTGTTCGCACATCAGGCTTGTCGACACCCATACCGAAGGCGTTGGTGGCGACCATTACCCGCAGCTCGTCGGCCAGCCACTGTTTCAATTTGAGCTGTTTTTCCTTCCTGGGGATTCCCCCATGAAAAGGGGCGGCCGTACAGCCGTTCGCATTCAGGAATTGGGCCAGCTCTTGGGTCATTCTCCGGGTACGGACGTATACGATACCACTTTGGCCGGTTTCGGAGAAAATTTGTTTCAGGCGGTAGCGTTTGTCGTCGGATACCAGAACGGAGAACGCAATATTGTCCCTTGAAAAGGAATCCTTTACGATCAACGGATCTCCAAGTCGCAGATTCGCGACGATATCAAGGGCAACCTGATCGGTTGCCGTGGCGGTAAGGGCTATGAGAGGCGTTTCGGGCAAGAGTTCCCGGAGAATCGCACACTCCAGATAGGCGGGCCTGAAATCGTGTCCCCATTGCGAAATACAGTGGGCCTCGTCGATGGCGATAAGGTTGACGTTCATCTGCATGATCTTTTCCTGGATCAGTTTTTGCTGCAGGCGCTCGGGAGAAAGATAGACGAATTTATAGCCACCGTACAGACAGTTGTCGAGCCGATCGATAAGCTCGTCAGGGGAAATACCGCCCGTTAGGGCTATGGCCTTGATACCCCTTTTTTTCAGGTTGTCTATCTGGTCCTGGATAAGTGCGATGAGCGGCGATACCACAAGGCATAGCCCATCCCGTGCCAGCGCGGGTACCTGAAAACAAAGGGATTTTCCGCTACCTGT
Organism: Pricia sp.; assembly: GCA_035705395.1. Lineage (GTDB taxonomy): Bacteria > Bacteroidota > Bacteroidia > Flavobacteriales > Flavobacteriaceae > Pricia. The sequence goes on from DASSWC010000083.1 coordinate 9,084, forward strand.
GGGCATAAGTGCCAATACATCCCTCTGGTTTAGTACGGCTTCGATAACTGTGCTTTGGGAACCCCTAAAGGAGGAAAATCCCCAGTACTCCCTTAAAATATCCGTAGGATTTTTTTGCATCAGTCGGCGTTCACTACGTCCAATATAAAATCAGTTCTTTTGGAAACGGTCGTTTTGGGCACCGGGATGGTTTTGTAGCCAAATGCCCGGTAGGTTTTGTCAAGGGCCGTGAAAATCCGTTCCGATTCCGCATAGGATTCAAAACGTTCGGCGTCCGTGGTATAGATTTCTCGCCAAGGCGGCATCAGCAGTACGCAATCGTAGCGAAAACGGTACGCAGGTCGTTCGAAGGCCGCATCATACCCCTGTCCGAAACAATTCATGTAGGCGTGAACATCGGGAATGCCGCGGTCGAAAAAAACGATTTCCCTTTCCGATTTTTCGGCGGATCCGAATTGGGCGATACGGCCATCCAACAGCATTTGGTTGAACTTTGCGGGATCTTCGACCGTAAGGATGGGATTGGTCACGAAGGTTTTGGTTTGATGCTCGTTTTTTTGGGCGGCCGTCATACTACGTACCAGTTCGTGGATACAGAAAAATCCGCGTTTCTCAAGTTCGCGGACCACCGCCGTTTTTCCGCTACTGGGTCCTCCCGTTATCACGATTTTTTTGGTGTTCAATGCCTTGTGGTATAGTTTACGCTCGCCGAGGACCAGGGCCGAAGATGGAAAAGGGACTTGGTACTGCCCTTCGGCAAGCGGCTTTGAGCCGGCGTAAAAATACGCATTCCGGCATGGAATTGAAAACAGGACATACCCCTAATGACGAGTCAAGGCTTAACCGGTACAATAGCCTTGACACGATACGGGCAGATGTTCCTTATCTTTGTTCAAAATTGTAGCATGGATACTAAAAACCCCGAGGAATTTTACGAACGGTTACGCGAGCAGTTGGCGGAAAGTACCACCTGGCCCTCTGATTACCTGTATAAATTCATCATAGAAAGCGACCCTGAAAAAATCGATCAAATCCATAGGATATTCGACAATACAGGTGCCGTCATCGAATTGAAACAATCCAAAAAGGGCAAGTATACCAGCGTTTCCATAACCGTAAATCTTAACAATCCTGATGAGGTCATCGAAAAATATAAGGAAGTGGGTGAGGTCGACGGGGTAATTTCTCTGTAAGAAATAGCATTTCACCTATAATTTTCTTAATTTGCGCCCGTTATAAAGAATAGCTCGGCGTGGTCCACAATACTTCCAGTATGACTATAACGGCCGGCTCCACCAAAAATCCATCAATTTGA
>DASSWC010000084.1:0-8959 GCA_035705395.1 Pricia sp.
GGTTGCCGCAGCCCACTGCGTCTTTAAATAACTGCCTTTAAAATCGGACCATTGTAATTTTCTGTCCGCACTCCATGGAATGGTTTCCGCCCTTGTTTGGGAAAACGCGGTTCCGGAAAAGGACAATAAAAGTGCCAAAAGAATATGATGTTTGATTTTAATCACATACATGCTTCGAACGTTATTTAAAATTAGGGCACGTGCCATATGACCAGGGGCTGTCAAATTTTGATTTTGGAATTGGACATCTGGATCTTGAGGCTTTTCATTCCACAACCTCCGCTTTTTGGATGTAAACATTCTGCATCGGCCAATCGCCTTGCTTCCCGGTGGGAACACTATTGATCTTGTCCACCACGTCCATGCCTTGGATGACCTTTCCGAAGGGGGTATACTCCCCGTCGAGATGATAGGCTCCCGGATCGGAGACCACGATAAAGAACTCGTAGGGGGAAGCCAGCATATGCGGATTGTCTTCCTTTTCGCTACTGGGCATCGACAGGGTGCCGCGGTGGTGCCGATGGCCCTTGCGCGTATCGGGGGGCAACAGGTAGCGCCCGATCTCGCTTCGCTTTCTTCCTGTTTTCCGGTCGTCGGAATTGCCGCCCTGTATGATAAAATCCTTCACTACCCGATGGAACTGGGTCTCGTCAAAATAGCCCTTTCGGGTCAGATAGATAAAATTGGCCTTGTGGTAGGGCACATTGTCGTACAACTGCACCGTAAAACTGCCCAAGCGTGTCGTGATCCTTACCTTGTTTGGCTTAAGGTCCTTTTGGTAATCGAAGAAAAAATCAACGGCATTTTCCTCGGTCAGTACGAATTTTTCCTCTTCCGTTTCCTTTTGGGAATGGGTGGAATCAATGTGTACCGAATCCGTCCGGACGGAGTCGGTGTTCGTTCCTTTATCGGAGGTCTCATCCTTCTTTTCCTTTGTGCCGTCGCCACAGGAAATCATTGAAAATAGTAGTAATATTGCAATCGGAAAAATAGGTTTAACTGCCATGGATTTCAAGGATTTTGTCAAACGGATTCCAAAAATAAAACAAATGCCGTTGCCTGGGGAGGCATCCCATGCAAAAATGATTCCGGAATTTCGGTTGCAGGAGATGCGGAAGGCAAAAGCGCTGCAAAAAAATCCCAAAAAGGCCGGGGTGATGGCACTGTTCTATCCCGACTCGCAAAACAGCACCCGTTTGCTGTTTATTTTGCGTAAAAGCCATCCGAAGGACGTCCATTCGGATCAAATCGGATTTCCGGGCGGAAAATTTGAAAAAGCGGATGTAGACCTTCAGGCCACCGCCTTACGGGAGACCTTTGAAGAGGTAGGTGTGCCCCAGGAAAAAATCGAGATCGTACGGTCGTTCAGCGAAATCTACATTCCCCCCAGTAATTTTGCGGTAACCCCGTTTATGGGATTGTATCGGAATCCTGAACCCTTTGTTGCCCAAGCCTCCGAGGTCGCCGCCCTGATGGAGGTGCCCCTGGGTGCCTTTATGGACGATACCTCTATTTTTACCCAAAACCTGAGCACTTCGTATGCTAAAAACATATCCGTACCGGCTTTCAGACTGAACAATCATATCGTTTGGGGCGCGACCGCCATGATGCTCAGTGAGATACGCACCCTGTTGCGGGAAGTCTTTTAGTGAAAGGCTATTTCGGGACTTGTAATGGATAGAGCAACATTTGCACCAGGCTCTACCTGCTTCTTCCCTCCCCCTTCCTTTGCCCATGGTCTGTATAACCTTGCTAGGTTCTAGTCGCTTTCTTTCGTATTTTAGCACCCTATGGCGCTTTTCAAAGAAAATCCGTTCGGGCATATCCTGTTCCTGAAAAAATGGTTGATCCGGATTATGGGGATGATGACCCATTCCCGGTACAAGCAGTTCAACAATCTGGAGGTCGACGGTTCGGAAATCATACGCGCGTTGCCCGACAGAAAGGTTTTGTTCGTAAGCAACCATCAGACCTACTTTGCCGATGTGGTGGCCATGTTCCACGTGTTTAATGCCAGCCTGAGTGGGCGGGTCGATAATATTAAGAACATCGGGTATATCTGGAACCCGAAGTTGAACATCTACTATGTTGCGGCGGCGGAGACCATGAAAAAAAGCCTGTTGACCAAGATATTCGCCTACGCAGGCTCAATAAGCGTCGAACGCACCTGGCGTGCGGAGGGCAAAGAAGTCAAGCGTCAGGTGAAAATGAGCGATATCTCGAACATCGGGAAAGCACTTGACGACGGCTGGGTCATCACCTTTCCACAAGGTACTACGACGCCCTGGAAACCTTTGCGCAAGGGCACGGCGCACATCATCAAAAAATATAGGCCAATCGTTGTCCCTGTCGTTATAGACGGTTTCCGCCGTTCGTTCGATAAAAGAGGACTTCGCGTAAAGAAGAAGGGCATTCTGCAGTCCATGCAGATCAAGGAACCTTTGGACATCGACTACGACAACGAATCCACCGATCAAATTATCGAGAAGCTGGAATATGCCATCGAGCAACACCCCTCCTTTTTGAAGGTCATCCCACAAGCGGAACTCGAGGCGGTCGAGAAGGAGAACGAACTGCGCCGGTACCGGAACCGGAAAAAGGTATAAATGGCACTTCAAGACCTCCATCCACGATGCGTAAAAATGTCGCTAAATCCCTACATTTCAAGTTTTTGCAATTCCCTGTAATTCTTGTACAGCCGCTTCAGAAGTATGCCGTAAACCAGTCGGTAGAATATCCAGATAAGGCCTATCACAAAGATGATTCCCACTAGGACCATGAGCCCCGCCATACACCAAAAACGCAGCTCCGAACCGTCATCCCGAATGGATTCGAGCAAGCTTATGGTTCTTGTATCGTAGGAGAATAGCGTGTATAAACTATAAATGGTAATCATTCCGGCCATCACCAGGTTGAAAATGACATAATAGTGTACGATTTTTCGTGTTCGCAGAATATTTTCCATAAGCATCTTAACGCTATCCACCACCGAAATGGCCCTGTAGGCCTTAAAAAGATAGAAGATAAAGATCATTATGACCCCAAAGGAAAAAATAGTGGTAATCGTTATGAAAATGGAATCCCCGTTGCCGTACGTCTGCTCGAATCTATCTTGATAAGACTCCCAAAAAAAAGGCAAAATGGTCATCACGATCCAAAAGCCCAGTTCTATGGTACTGATATAGAAGATCCATTTCACGATAGATGAGGATCGCTTCCAGATCATCCGATAGATTTCGTTATAGGTCAGTCTGGGAAGGTCATCCGCTTTCCGCTGCCAATCCTTTTTTAAAAGTTCCAGCTCATCCATCATTTTCCTAAGGATTTAATACAATTCTTAATTTGGCCTTTATACGGCTCATTTTAACCCGGGCGTTCACCTCGCTGATGCCCAGGGTCTCACTGATTTCCTGGTAGTTTTTATCTTCCAGATACAAAAACACCAAGGCTTTTTCGATATCGCCCAATTGACTTAGCGCCTTGTACATCAGTTTCAGCTGCTTTTCCTCGGTGGCATCGTAATCGTCGGCCCTTATCTTAAAAATGGCCGATTCGTAATCCTGTGTCCTAATGCGCCTTTTCGATTTTCGGTACAGGGTAATCGCCGTATTCAGGGCGATTCGGTACATCCAGGTACTGAATTTGGAATCGCCGCGGAACTTGGGGTAGGCTTTCCATAGCTGGATGGTAATTTCCTGAAAAAGGTCGTTGTGCGCCTCGCGGTCGTGGGTGTACAAAGTGCAGACCTTGTGAACAATGTTCTGGTTGTTCTCAAGTTCGTTCACAAATTGGTGTTCCAGTTCCTTGTTCACCCAGTGGACGGTAGGGAACCCGTTTTGCGCTATGCTTTACCGGCCAATTGCGCCCCTGGCTAAGGGCGGGGCAATGCGAAACGCAAAACGGGTTCTGGTTGTCTAAATATTAGTAGCTTTTGTTTTCCTTTCGTTACAGAAAAATCCCGAAAGGCCTCAATTTAACAAATCCCTTTGATTAAATTTGGATTTTATATCCCGTTCTTATGACCGATACCGATCCGCTAAACATCCCGAAATCCAGTTTGCCCCGAATCATAATCGTCGGCGGCGGCTTTGGCGGGGTCGCCCTGGCCAAAAAATTGAGCGGAAAGGAGATACAGGTAGTGCTTTTGGACAAGAACAATTATCACTGCTTTCAACCCCTGCTCTACCAAGTATCGACGGGGGGACTGGAACCGGATTCCATCGCCTACCCCATCCGTAAAATTTTACAGGGATACCGAAATTTTTGCTTTCGGCTGGCCGAGGTACTCGAGGTCGACCCTACCTCAAAATCCATAAAAACCAATATAGGCGACCTGCATTATGATTATCTGGTTCTCGGAACCGGTTCGGAAACCAATTTTTTCGGCAACGACGAAATCGAAAAAAATAGCATGGGAATGAAATCCATTCCCCAATCCCTGAACCTCAGGAGCCTTATCCTGGAAAATTTCGAACAGGCCCTCTTGACCGACAACCTGCACAAACGGGATGCCCTGATGAACTTCGTAATCGTAGGCGGCGGTCCCACCGGGGTGGAACTGGCGGGGGCCCTGGCGGAGATAAAAAAAGGAATTTTACCCAAGGATTATCCCGATCTCGACACCCGAAGGGCACAGATCAACCTGGTGCAATCGGGCAATCAGATCCTAAAGGGAATGAGCGATCAGGCCTCCCAAAAAGCCGAGCATTTTCTGGAAGACCTCGGCGTACAGGTATGGAAAGGATGCCGGGTCACGGGCTACGACGGCAAAACGGTACGGACCCAAACGGACCTCAGCTTCGAGTCCGCTACCATGGTCTGGGCGGCCGGGGTAAAAGCGGTCTCCGTCAAGGGGTTGGATGCCAAGGCGCTTCTGGTGCCCGGTAATCGCATCAAGGTCAATGGATTTAACCAAATCATCGGACACGAAGATATATTCGCCATTGGCGATTTGGCCTGTATGGTATCGGACGAAGAACCCCACGGGCATCCGATGGTCGCGCAGCCGGCTTTGCAGCAAGGGCAGCACCTGGGCGAAAATCTCATTCGCCTGTTCAAGGGTCAGCCCATGAAACCGTTTGTATATAAGGATAAGGGGACAATGGCGACCGTAGGACGGAACAAGGCCGTTGTGGACCTAAAAAATTTCAAATTTCAAGGAATATTCGCTTGGTTCGTATGGATGTTCGTGCACCTGTTTTTTCTAATCGGTTTTCGAAATCGCATGCTGGTCTTTGTAACTTGGGTCTACAATTATGTAAGCTTCGATCGGGAGGCACGGTTGATCATACGACCCTATCAACGGGATTACAAGCAGTTCAAAAATGACAAAAATACCTAATATGTCAAGTTCCTGCCCATTTCTACCGTTGGCGGGAATAACTGAGTACCTTTACACCCGTTCGTTCAACGACCTGCAATTCATTGGAGTAGCCGGCTTTTTTTAATTGGCGCATTATTTTTTCATACCGTTTGCCACCCGTTATCAATCGTAGTTGGTATTCCTGACATTTGATGGTTATCCGGGTTTCGGTAATTTTATATTCCCATGGATACATACTGAGGTATCTAGCAATACGGTTCGGCACACCCAACCTGGACAGTATATGCATTGGTGAAAGATAAAAAGTATCGACCACTTCCTTGCCACGCATCAGCGAAATGGATTCAATTTCGCTTTTTAAGACGGGTATTCGATTTCCGTTCAGGGAAAAATCACCGCTGACCATTATGCCTTCCCGAAGTATTTCGAGGTCGCATGCGGTCTGGCTCAACAGCACGTTCGTCCTAAATCTTTCGTCTTTAAAATCGACCAAGCGGTAAGGATTTTTCGTTTTTCGGGAAAAAAATTCGATACATCGGGAAAAGAGGGTTCTAGGGAGGACATGGTTCTTTCGCACACCGTTCGTTCCAGAGCGGGCAGAATTCGTACGCGAGCGGGCAGAACCCGAGGGGACAGAACTCGTTCGCGCGCGGCTTTTTCTGACAGGGTCAATTTCCGATTTCATAGGTATGGGGCAAAAAATCCTTCGTTAAAGGATAAAAGTATCGATGGGGAAACCCGCAAGTTAGCCCTTTAACTAAAATTGTTAATCCAAAAGATTGCCCCATCGCGCTATTAACAATGCATCCGAAGGTGGCTTCTATCGATCGGGCCCGAGTGGTCAAAGGCAAAAAAAGTTATTATTACTTTTCGAAAAGTTATTAACAGGGTCTTGTGGAATACTCGAAAACCTGAATGGACCTTATTGCCGTCGCGTTCGTCGATACCGTAATAAAGGACTATAATTATTACACGCAAAGGATGTAAAGGCGGAAATCGTGTTGGCAGTCCACAGTTTACTGAACTTCCTTGATCGTCAAATCCTCAAAGGTCATAATATAGGAAGCCTGGTTAAAATACCCTTTCGCCGGATCAATCCTATAATCGAACTTATTGCCGGAATATTCGGTCTCACCTATGAACTTGGACACTTGCATCAGATTGTTTTTGTAGGCCAGTTTTAACAGCAGGTCGAAGGTCAGGTCAAACCCACGAACGGCATACCGGTCCGGCAATGTCCCAAAACGTTTTTCGTAGCGTCTGGAAAAAGTACTGCTTTCGGGCATCCGATAGACGGAAGGATAGGTAAAATGGAGATTGGACAGATGTACGCTCGATATCACGTCGTTTTCGAAACCCGTACCCTTTTTTGTGGTGAACATCTTTATCTTTAATCTGTCACGATCGGGTTCCTCAATATTTAACAAGGAATTCTGGAGTGAATTAAGGATGGAACTGACGCTGGCCAACAGTTTGTAGTTGTTGGTCTCGACAAATACCCAGTTTTCCACCTCATCGGAGAGACGCGATTTTAAGCTATCGATATTTATGCCGATATTTTTCTCTTCCTCGATTACTTCCGTGACCTTGGCATCGGGAAACCGGGACAGAATGGAATCCTTAGCCGCTATGTGCAAGGAATCGGCAATGACGACCACATTTTGGTCTTCGTACTTTTCTTGGGCGAAATCGAGCAGCCGTTCGCGAAGTACCTCGTCAGAGGTATAGGAGTAGAATACGTTCGAAAGGCTAAGATCACTTTCCGCAGGTATGGGAGCGATGAGGGGTACCTGATGGTCTTTCGCCCTTACGGCTGTTTCCTTGAGGGATGCCAGATCGAGGGGGCCCACAATGGCGCTGAAGGAATCCAGATTCTCCTTTTGTAATATCTGTTTTGTTCTGGAAAGGTCTAACTGGTTGTCATACGTCTTAACGTCGACCGACAGGCCGAGATCTGCGATTGAATCCAGTGCCACCAGTGCTCCGGAATAAAGACCCAAGCTGTATTTTAGACTATTTCTATCCTCAATGATATCGGCCACCTCTTCCTTATCCTCCAAATTGAGCTTGTCCAATCGAAAGGGCAACAGAAAAAGAATTTTAGGCCTGTTCTGCACATTGATACTATCTACCAGATTGATCTTGTCGAGTATGAGGGAGTTGCGGACCTCAAAATCCCCTTCCTGATCTTTAGGAAGTTTCAGTACCATCCCTGCCTCCAGCCCATCCTGCAAATCGGGATTCAGCTCCAGCAAATCCTTATACGCAATACCCAACTTACGGGTCAACGAGAATACCGTTTGTTTCGGCTTGACTTCATAAAAATTATAATTATCGGTGTTGATTTCCCCGGCTTCCAATTTCTTCTGGGGAATACGGATGGTCATACCCTCCTTTAAGCCCCCCTTTTCAACGATTTCTGGATTCAAGCGGACGATTTCTTCGGATTTCACCCCAAACTTTTGCTCCAATTGGTAAAAGTTCATTTTGGGCGGCACGTTGTAGGACAAATAGAGCTGGGTCTCTTGGTTTTCGACAGTACTGCCGGGCAGACGCGGCATTTTTAGTTCTTGGCCCACGGCCAAATAGTCGGAAGCCTTCGAAAGTTCGGGATTTAGTACCAACATACTGTCGATGGTAATGCCATACTTATTGGCGATACTCCATCGCGTCTCCTTCGGTGCGACCGTGTAGGTTTCAAAATCTTCCTCGCTACCGGTGACGGCCTCCACCTTCGTTCGACGGTACTTCGGAATTTTTAGGGTCATATTTTTCCGCAGCTGTGCAGCGTAAAGCTCGGGATTGTATTTCTTGATTTCGTCCTCGGTAATTTTAAAACGTTTGGCGATACCGTACAGGGTTTCCCTTTTTCGCACCCGGTGCGAAGTAAAGCCGATAGGTTCCTCGCTTTGAACAATGGTGTCGGTGGTCTGATCGGATGTCCGCGAGTCGGCGGTCGTAGATTTCTGGGCCTTGCAGCTCGCTAACACTATGGACAACAGCGACAAAACTACTATGTGTTTAAAATATCGGTTCATGGTATCGTTGATCGTTACAGGTTATTTCACTCCCATTCGATGGTCGCCGGCGGCTTGGAGCTAATGTCGTATACAACACGGTTGACGCCCGGCACCTTGTTGATGATATCGTTCGAGGTCTTTTGCAAAAATTCGTAAGGCAGGTTGACCCAATCCGCGGTCATACCGTCCGTACTCTCCACTGCACGCAAAGCTACGCATTTTTCGTACGTGCGCTCATCGCCCATAACCCCTACACTATCTACGGGCAAAAGCATGGCGCCGGCCTGCCAAACCTTATCATAAAGGCCCCAATCCCGTAATCCTTGGATAAAGATATGGTCGACTTCCTGTAAAATGGCAACCTTGTCGCGGGTGATGTCCCCCAAGATACGGATGGCCAGTCCCGGTCCCGGAAAAGGATGCCGCCACAAACGCTCGTCCCCTATGGCCATACTCTTCCCTACTCTTCTGACCTCATCCTTAAACAGCATTTTCAAGGGCTCGACAACCTTTAATTTCATAAAGTCGGGCAATCCGCCAACATTGTGATGGCTTTTTATGGTTGCGGAAGGACCGCCGGTAGCGGAAACCGATTCGATAACATCGGGATAAATAG
>DASSWC010000085.1:0-10750 GCA_035705395.1 Pricia sp.
AGACCTCTAAGGGTAAGTTTGATCAAGCGCTCCTTGCTGCCCGTGACCCATTCCTGTCCCGCCAGGGGCGGGAACTGCGAAGCACTCAGTCCTTTGCCATCGGGTTGGTGGCACGTGACGCAGAAACCATCACGATTGTAGATTTCCTCGCCCTTGACAAAAAGTTCCTTGGCAGCACCTTCGAGATCGGTCTTTGTTTTTTCTTTCTTCTTTTCCCCAAAATTGAAACCTTGTAAATGGGCCAGGGCCGCTTCGTAGGGTTTTTGCATCCAATCGTCCATCGACAGTTCTCCCGCGGCCTCGATAATGGGCACTCCCGTTTCTTCATCCAACCAGGAGGCGGCCACGAGGGCTTCGAGCCGTACACGTGGATTTTCGTCCTTGGCAGCGGCCATCAACAGGTCGGCCTGTTCTGGAATTTGGTGGCCTACATAGCGCAATACCTTGACAGCGGCCGCACGTGCCCTAAAATCCTTGGCGTGCAACATTTGTTTCAAAAGTTCTTCATCGACCTGGTTCAGGCCCCATGTTACCCAAAGCGCTTCCAATACGTGGTGCTCGTAACGCGGGTCGTTTTTGTCGAGATCGTCGACCCAAGTTTTCAATTCAGGCAAAACCTTATCCGCATCCCTGCCCCTTAGCTCACGCCGGGTGCGATATCGGGTGCGGTATTCGGGCAGCTTCAAGTTGTCGAGCAACGTAGAAATGGATGCCCCGTCTATTTCGGCCGGTTCTACGAGGGGTCTTGACGGATAGGTCATGCGATAGATTCTTCCGTGTGCATGGTCGCGCAAGGGATCACGGGCGTTATGCTGCATGTGGCCGATCAGCATATTGTGCCAGTCCACAAAATACAGCGAACCGTCGGGGGCGAATTCCATATCAACGGGACGGAAATTGGGATCGGAGGAAGACATCAGATCCAGCCGATGTTCGCTGACGTACCCCGAGGATTCCGGATCGTCGTTCACCACGTGCTGTTTGGTCCCCAAAAAGCCGATGGTATTGTTGATCAACAAATCGCCCTGTACCGCGTCCGGAAAATGGCGGCTGGATACGAACTCCAGTCCCGAAGTTGGCCGAACGCGGTGTGCTTCCTCGATAATATTCTTGGGAAGCGGGTTCGCCTGTCCGTAGCGGGGCAAAATGGTGCCTGGGGTCATCCAGGTCACGTCGGGACCCGAAGTGTGGGCGAAGAAGGGCTGTCCCCATTCGTCGAAGGCAATACCCCAGGGATTGGGAATCGGCAATTGGGCGGTACGTTCCAAATGATGACGTTGGGGGCTGTACCGGTAAAAACCGCCATTCGTAGCGCGGACGGTTCCATACGCCGTTTCGACATTGGTATGCAAAAACACGCCCTCGCCCATATAGATGGCCCCTGAGGGATCGGCCGTGAATGCACTAATGGCATGGTGGGTGTCATGATCGTCAAAACCGCTGAGCACTATTTCCCGGGTATCGGCATGGTCGTCGCCGTCGGTATCTTTTAGCAAAACCAAGTCAGGGGCCTGGGAGACGTAGACTCCTTCCGGTGCGAATTCAAAACCGATGGTCAGGCTCAGGCTGTCGGCAAAAACGGTCTGTTTGTCCGCTTTGCCGTCATTATCGGTATCCTCCAAGATCAATAGTTTGTCGTTCGGTTTGCCGTCACCGGGTTTGAAGGCTGGATAGCTCGGCATGACCCCCACCCACAAACGCCCCTTGTTATCAAAGGACAACTGGACCGGATTGGCCAAATCTTCGAACTCCTGTTCCGATGCAAAAAGTTCGATCTTATACCCATCGGCCACCTCAATTTTGTCGACGGCGTCCTGTCCATACAGGTATTCCGGATTACCCGATCCGTTGACCTCCTTGTAGTTGGTCTCGACGGGGGGAAGTTTTCTAGTCTCCGCATCCATAGCGGCGAGATCGGTGGACTTCCCCACTGCGGCGTTCCAGATGGCCGTATCGCGGTTGGCGGTCATTTGACGGATCTTTTCGATTTCATAGGGATAGTTGTCCGGGCCGAACGGGTCGTAACGCCTTCCGTAGGCATGCACCCCATTGGGAATCTTAAAATCGTTGTGCCAGTACCAGTTTTTGTCCAGCACCGCCTCGTGCACGGCTTTTCGGTTTGTCGCGTCCACACCATCCTGCTCGCCGAATATTTCATCGGCCAGGAGCTGGGCTAACTTTTGGTACCCGTAATCGTTAAGCTGAAAACCATCGGCCGTGATGTCCTTTTTATCGGAATCCATCCATTGCTTGGAGGGGCCGAAAGCATCGACAAAAGCCACGTCGTTTTGGGCGGCCACTTCCGCCATGGCTTCCGCATACAACTGTAGGTTCCTGTTTTCGGCAGTACCGTTTGGCAGGTCCATTTTATCCGATAGGTCCTCGTAGGCTATGGGCGAGACCAGTACCAGTTCCGAGGCCGATTCGCCATTGTATTCCTGCCTTTTGGTATGCGCTATAAAAGCCTTCAGCTCATCCTTAAAATTCTGTAGTCCCTCTTGCCCTTGGAACGATTCGCTGTAGCCGAAGAAGGCGACAATGATATCGGCACCCAGATCGGTCAGCCATTCATCTTCCGTAGGAAAATGGCCGATACTTCCGGAATCATTGGCGAGCTCGGTCTGGAACTTTTCGGCGCCCGGAAACGCCCAAGGGGAATTTCTTGAGGAATGCGGCCTAAAACCGGGTGTGTTTCCCCCATCCCCCATATTTCGGATGAAAAGGGTGCTATCGGGGTACCGAAGGTGCATTTCGGTCTCAAAATGGCCAAAATCCATCATCCGGGAGGCAAGATTGTTGCCGATCAGCACGATATGATCTTTATTGTGGACAGAAATCAAGCCTTTTTCCTCCTCCGAACAACCGATGGTCATGCAGCATATCAAGACCATCGCTGCGATAAAACTTCTATTTCTTTTTTGCATTTTTTACTTTTAAGTTATGAGCATTTTTGAAGGTCAACATGGACCCCTTGCGCCTCGGATCGTTCACAGGCCTCGATAATTTTTTGGCACGTAATGGCATCGGCCAGGCTGGATAAGGGTTTTTGATTATTTCGAATGACCTGGTCGATAAAATGTACTGCCGTGTTCTTTATGGATTCGGGGTAACATTGAAAGGTCTGGGAATGGGGACCGTTGGCTTCGTTGATTACGAAATCGCGGTAGCTGTACCGCGTGCTTCCCTTGGTGCCGAGAACCTTAATGATACAGGTCCATGGATCGCCGGCGTAATCGTCATTGGCAAAGCTGGCACATAAATGGGACAACGATCCGTTCCGCATGCGGAAATTCGCCATGGCTACATTCTCCTGGGGTGCCAAGGTCGGGTCGGAGGTATATTTTAAACAGGAAACGGTATGGGGCGGACCGGCCAGGTATAACATGGTGTAGCTATGATGGGTCAGGATCTGCCGGATGACCCCCGGATAGCGTGCCCTGATGTCGTGGGCATGGTGTATGTTGTACATCATGTAAAATTGGGTCACGTCGCCCAGCTTGCCACTCTCTATCATGGCCTTTGCCCTTTTGACCCCGGGTTCGTAAATATAATTGTGTACGGGCATGCATTTTACGCCCGCCTTTTCAACGGCCAGCCGCATTTTTTCCAGTTCGGCGATGTTCGAGGCTGCCGGTTTTTCGACCAGGACATGCTTTCCTGTCGCCGCCGCCCGAACCGTGTATTCGCAATGCGTTTCCATATTGGTCAGCACGAAAACAGCATTGATTTTTGGGTCTTCGAGCAGTGCGTCGACCGACACATAGGTTTTGCACCCGAATTTTTCGGCCTTAGCCTTTCCTTTTTCAGGGGTACGGTTCCATAATCCCACCAATTCCGCCCCGGGCAGGCCGTTTACTGCCTCAGCGTGCAAATCGGCGATGTCGCCGGCCCCGATAAATCCAATTCCTATTTTGGTCATCTGATGTTTTTCTAAGATGATTATAAGGTTGCCTCCAAAAGGAGCCCCGTATAAAAATCATTGCCTGGTTCATGTCACGAACTTGCTTCCGAAAATGTCAGCGTTCCCGCTTCCGCCATCGCCTTGAATTCGACAAGGGATTTTCGGACACCTTCCGCAATCGGGGTCAGGGGAAGTTCTTTGAAGGCCCTCGCGATTTTTTCATGGTCAAGATCGGCGACGAAAAGGTTTGGGGGAGCGCCTTTCTGAACCGATACGTCCACAAAATTTTTCATCCCCAGGTTTTCGGCCTGTTCTTCGGCGATTTTGAGGAATTCGGGAATAGCAATGGTTTCTCCCTTGATATTGAACGCTCCGAAACCTTCGTAGGGTTGCAGGGTACAGGCGGCAAAATGGGCGCCCACATCCTCTACAAAATGATAGTTTTCCCTGCCTTGATACGGCATTACGAAAGGGATTACCTTTCCCGAAACCGCACCCATAGCAATGGATTTCAAGGCGTTGGTCGGGGCCGAGGTCTTGCCCTTATCCCTTCCTTTGCCATAGGTGGTGTTCAAGCGTAGGCAAACGGTGGGAATTTTGGTATTGTCATGAAAAAGACGTGCCAGATGTTCCCCGGCCAGTTTCCAGATGCCATAATGATTGGGCGGTGCCAATTGGGCGTCTTCCCGTATCTTCGGTTGCGGATACATGTCCCGCATCCCATACACCGCAGCCGAGCTTGCGAATACAAAACGTCGAAGGTTGGGGAGTTTTTCCGCAGCATCGAAAAAGGCCATGGTACCGCCCAGGTTGACCTGCATCCCATAGAGATGGTCGTTGGAGCAATCGGGACTTTGCAGTGCCCCTAAATGTAAAATATGGGTAGGGCCTATGTTCTGTAACTCCGTGGCAATATCTTCATAATCGGATACGTCCAAGGTCACCAATTCCAATCGGTCATCCAAATTTTCGCCCAGCCATAATTTTAGCTGGTCGGTGTTATTTGATCGGCTCGCGATAACGATTTTATCGACCTCCGGGGATTGAAGCAGTTTATGGATCGTAGCAGACCCGATGCAGCCGGTGCCGCCTGTAATAAAGATTTTGTGCATGGTATACGGTAGGTTTAGGGGATGACCGATGGGTTTTAAATAAAAAACAAACCCACATACTGCTATACTTGTTTACTGCTTCAGTTCATTTTAACCACAGCTTTGACATTGTTCGCGGTAATGGAATCTTCGAAGGCCTGGGTTATATTTTCAAAATCATAGGCGTCGATATAGGCCTCGGACGGAAAAACGCCCGTGGCCAATAATTTTTGGGCGACCCTGTAGTCCTCCCGACAGGATCCCATGGAACCCCGCATACTTAAGGAGGTCCGGGTCAAATGGGTGGCATTGATGGCCACTTCTTTCGGATAGGTGGCGATTACGCAAATATCCCCTTCGGGACGCACGACCGAGAGGGCTTCCGTCAGTACCTGGGGTACGCCGGAACATTCGATGAGCAGGTCAACCTGACCGTTGTTACCGAAGGGAATTCCGTCGGCATCATCGATTCCCGCTTTCAATTGTTGGGCCAGGGTATTTTCCGGGGATACCTCTACGGTAATATATCCCCGTTCCTTAGCTTTTTTTAGACGTATGTGGCGATCATGGGCTATTCCCGTTACCGCTACCCTGGCCCCTGCGGCCTTCGCCAATTCGGCGGACATCAGGCCGATAATCCCACATCCGGTTACTACCACGTCGTCTCCGGGCTTGATGTTACACGTATTGTGCAAGGCGTTTACGACCACGGACAATGGCTCCACCAAAGCACCCTGTTCGGGGGTCAGGCCGTACATCAGCGGAACCACCCTGTCGGATTCCAGTACCACCTGCTGTCCAAAACCTCCATTTCTATGGAAGCCGATAATCTGTTTTTGTGGACATAGGTTCCATTTCGCCACGCTACAGGCGGGACAATCCTCGTCTTGGCAACCCAGCATCGCCAAAGGGGTAAAGCGGTCGCCCACCTTAAGATTCCCATGATCGCCGGGACCCAATTCCAGAATTTCGGCACTGAATTCATGGCCGATAATCCTGGGGCGTTCGACCCAATCGAAATTCGGTTTGCCCAGGGTGGCACTGTTATCGGAACCGCAAATTCCCGTGTACAAAGTCTTTGCCAAAATTTCACCTTCCTTAAGCCTGGGAATGTCCAAATCGACTACCGCGGTATTGGCCGTAACGGAACCGTTCGAACCGGGGTAAATCCTTTCACGCCCTTGGAGGCAGAAACCTTTTAGTTTTTCGCTCATTATTTTTGTTTGGGGTTTAAGAAAAAAGGTAATGGTTAATGGTTTACTCCCAGCTAACCCCGGTATCCTTCCAACTTCGCGATCTGGCCGATTCCAAAACGGCCTCACATACTTTTTGGGTCTCTTGGGCTTCCTTAAAGGTCGGGGAGCAGGATTTTCCTTCTTCCAGGGCCTTTAGAAAATCGGCGACATGGTGTACAAAACTATGCTCATAGCCGATGGAGAGGCCGGGTACCCACCACTTGTCCATATAGGGTTGGTCGCCATCCGTAACGTGAATGGAGCGCCAGCCACGCTCGATGGACGCGTCGCGGTGATCAAAATATTCCAGTCGCGAAAGGTCGTGAAGGTCCCATTTAATGGACGCATGCTCCCCGTTGATCTCAAAAGTATACAAAGCCTTGTGCCCACGGGCATAGCGCGTGGACTCAAACACCCCCAACGAACCGTTGTCGAAATGACAGTGGAAAACACAGGCATCGTCGATGGTCACTTGCTGCTTTTCGCCGGTCGTGGAATGTACGCGCTCTTTAATAAAGGTCTCGGTCATCGCGGAAACATCCTTGATGCCTCCGTTCAACCACATCGCCGTGTCGATGCAATGGGCCAAAAGATCCCCCGTCACCCCGGATCCTGCGGCGGCATTGTCCAATCTCCACAGTCCCTCACCGCCTTGTGGCAGTTCGGGACTGATGGTCCAATCCTGTAAAAAGTTGGCACGATAGTGAAAAATTTTGCCCAGCTTTCCGGCATCGATCAACTGTTTGGCCAAGGTAACGGCGGGGATTCTCCGATAATTGTAATACACCGTATTGGGCACCCCGGCCTTCTCGACGGCATCGACCATCGGCTGTGCTTCGGCGACCGTTCTGGCCAGTGGTTTTTCGCAGAGTACCATTTTTCCCGCTTCAGCGGCCGCAATGGCGATATCCGCATGCATGTTGTTCGGGGTGCAGATGTCGATCGCATCGATATCGTCACGGCCCACCAATGTACGCCAGTCCGTTTCGATGGATTCATAGCCCCATTGGTCGGCGAATGCCCTGACGCGGTCTTCGCTTCTGGCGCAAACCGCTTTTAAAACGGGGCGATACTGCAGTTCGGGGAAAAAATTGGGCACTCTTTTGAATGCGTTGGAATGGGTGCGGCCCATAAAGCCGTAGCCGACCAGCCCTATTCGTAAGTCTTTTTTGTTGCTCATTTTAAATATAATGTTCTATATAATTCATTACGATTGGCTCGACCAATGCACCTTTCTAAACGGCCAGGCAGAATAAATCCGTACGGCCATATTTGTTCCCATCACTCCGCCTCATACCAGCCGTGCCGCTCCCGAACCTTTATCATGGCTCCCAAAATATCGTTCCAGGTCTTCGGTTTCATCATGGTTTCGTTGGGGAACATGCAACCGTCCCAGCAGATATGCCTGAGTTTTTTGGTCAGGTTTCCGTTGTCGTCACGAAGCCAATGGCCGGCATCTTTGACGATGTCCAATTTCCCGTTGGGGTCATCGGCGAGGCAATGCCTTCCGGTCTTATCGTGGGAACCGGAACCGAAAACGGTACCGTCGTTCTGTGCGACGTGAAAATCAATGGTCCACGGGCGCAGGGCGGCGGTCAGTTTTTCCAGCCCTTTTGTCAAGGTTTCCCGATCGTTCCAATCGAAATCCTTGGGCAGGATGCGCTCGTCCGGTTTGTTGTATCCCAATAAATACAACAAGGTATGTGCCATATCGGCCTGAAATCCGATGTTGGGCCGATCGACGGCTTCCAAGTTTTCGACCATGGTCTTCCAGCCGTGCATACCGCCCCAGCAGATTTCCCCTTCGGCGGCGAGGGACTCCCCGTAATCTGCGGCCACGTCACAAGCCTCCCGAAAGGTCTCTACGATCAATTTATTGTTGCCGGTAGGATCGGCCTCCCAACTTATGGGGTCGACGGAAGAATCGATACGGACCACGCCATAGGGCCGGATACCGAGCTCGCGGAGTTTTTGCCCGATCTCACAGGCCTTTCGTACTTGGGTCACGAACTTTTTTCGCTCCCCGACCGAACCCATGGCCGAACCGCCACCGGTACCTTCCCAAACGGGGGCTACCAAACTTCCGATTTTCAGGTTTTTCGCCCGGGCCTTGTCCGCCATCCGTTTTAGGGCATCCCCATCGGAATCGATATCCAAATGCGGGTCGGCCGCAAAAAGGTCGAAGCCGTCAAATTTTATCCCATCGACCTCGGCGTTCGCCGTCAGTTCGATCATGGTATCGATGCCGATGGCAGGTTCGGAGTCGGGTCCTTTGCCTACTACTCCCGGCCATGAGGCGTTGTGTAATTTTGGAAAATTGTTTTTGGGCATCACGTTGAATTTTTAAACAGGATTCTTATACGGGCTTCGAACGGGACACAGCGTATCCCATAAACATTCCTAAATATAAGGAATATTCCGGTCATCCAAAATCGGAATGCCGGTATCAATGTAACACATCTTACTTTGAGGTTTTCCCAATTAGGGCACAAAAGCCGAAATTCCCGGTTCCAAACCTAAAGTCTAAATGAGTTAATATCCCATCCTCAAAACCATTTTTACAAATCTAATACTCCCCTTCTTTTAATATTTCCTATATCTTCGTAAAAGATGACACTTTTTTGTCTTACCTTCACGGCATATCGTCAGTAGCGCCCATCTTACGTATTACCGAGCATTTTGGAAAGCCCCAACATAGAAAAAACCATTACCTCAAGACAGGCCTTTATCTTCAAGGAACTGAGAAGTCCGTATTTCAATCCGAATTGGCATTTTCATCCCGAATTTCAAATTTCATATATCATAAAAGGGGCGGGGACCCGATTTATTGGGGATAATGTACAGACGTTTAAGGAGGGCGACCTGGTGCTTACGCCACCAAACCTCCCACATCTATGGCGAAGCGAGGAACCGTACTTTAAAAGGGATAGCCAACTTTCGACCCATGCGATGGTGATTTATTTTGACCAAGACCTCATGAGCCCCCCGTTATTGGACCGGGAAGAATTCTATGCCCTCAAAAAATTGGTGCAAAATGCATCACGGGGTATCGAGTTTTATGGCTCAACGCCTTCACAAGTGTACCGTTTATTACAAAATATCGGTCCTAAAAAAGGCTTTCGGCGCATCATCAATTTACTGGAAATATTGGAGGTTATGGCGAACAGCTCGGAGTACCGTCTGCTGTCAAGCCCCGGATACACCAACGTTTTCAGGACGGATGATGCGGAAAAGATGCAACTGGTGTACGACTATGTGATGCAGCGTTTTACCACCAACATAGAGTTGCAGGATGTGGCGGAACTATTGAACATGACCACCACTTCATTTTGCCGGTATTTTAAGCCGAGGGCGAACAAAACCTTTACCCGGTTCGTCAATGAAATCAGGATCGGCCATGCCCGTAAATTGCTTTTGGAAGACAATTTCAACATCTCGCAAATATCCTATGAATGCGGGTTCAATACCCTATCCAATTTTAACAGACAGTTCAAGGCCATTGCAAAAATGAGTCCCCATGAATATCGAAAATTGTTTTTTGATATAAAGACGGGCATATCCTAAATTAGGACAAAAAAGTGTCAGTCTTTCGGAAAATACAGGGATTATCTTTTTCAGTTTCAATCTATATTTGAAGAGGATGTCTAATTTTGGCGTAGCCCGTAAAATAGAAAACAGAAATCCATGAAAATCGGCATGAACATGTTGCTCTGGACGAACCATGTCACGGAGCGGCACTTTCCAATAATAGACACCTTGAAAAAAACAGGGTACGAGGGAATCGAACTGTTTTTGGGGGAGGGCAATGTATCCCATTATTCAAAGCTTGGCCACCATTTTTCGGATATCGGGATGGGCGTAACCGCAGTGGCCAGTTTGGCCCCAGAGGAGAATATTGCCAGCGTCGATGCCAAGTTTCGGGCAGCGGGCCTGGACAAGCTGAAATGGTCGATAGATGTGGCCGAGGCCGCTAACGTAGAGGTGATTTGCGGCCCTTTCCATTCCACCTTCGCCTACTTTTCGCGGCAGCCACCTACCCAGGATGAACGCAAACGAAGTGCCGAGCAGCTGCGAAAGGCAGCGGAATACGCTCAAAAAGCGGACATTGTTTTGGCCCCGGAAGCCGTCAACCGGTTCGAATGTTATCTGTACAATACCATGGCCGATCTGAAAACCTTGGTCGAAGACGTGGATCATCCCAATTTGGGTGCCATGTTCGATACCCATCACGCCCATATCGAGGAAAAAGGCCAGGCGGAAGCTTTAAAGACCATCGCCCCAGTACTCAAACACGTGCATATCAGCGAAAACGACCGGGGTACGCCGGGCCGGGGACAAGTACGATGGAAGCCCGTTTTCGACACCCTGAAGCAAATCGGTTACGACGGCTGGCTGACCATCGAGGCCTTTAGCACCATCATCCCCGAATTCGCCAATGCCATCAATGTTTGGCGGGATTATTCGCCAGCAGAGGAAGTGTATACGGAAGGACTGGAGTTTATTCGCAAGGGAATGTCGAAGGA
>DASSWC010000086.1:0-11223 GCA_035705395.1 Pricia sp.
CGTGGGCGCCAATTTGTTCGGGTTCAAGCAGACATTGGCCGATGACCGCTTTCAGGTCGACCCCGACCTGCCGCTGCCGTTGCCCACGGAAACCGATGATTTTATACTGCAGATGGCGCCCGGCATCAGCCTTGAGGTCGAACGGCTGACCTTAAGCCTGGCCTCCGAAAATTTGCTGGATTACAATTTTAGGGCCAAGGAAGCGAACACCACCAAGGCGGATAAGATTTTTATGTCCCTTTTATCCTACGACTTTCCGATTGCCATGGGTTCGGCCACGAACGCATTTCTGAGACCCTCGATGTATTTGAGGACCTTACCGGGACAAGCCAATCAAGTGGGGTTTTACACGTTGTTGAATACGGACGGGTACTGGATGCAAGCGGGGTATAACAATTTCTATGGATACTCCCTCGGTGCCGGGGTCACCTTTTTTAAGCGTCTTTCCATAGGGGCCCTGGCGGAATTCGGTACCGGTGCCTCGATGGTCACGGAGCCGTCCTTTGAACTGATGGCGACCTATTTTCTAGGGAAGCCCGACGCACGCCATAAAATGGTAGGTCACGATCTGAAGGAGGACGGGAAGGAGGAAGCCATCGCCGCCGAGAAATTACAAAAGCAGCTGGAACTGGAAGCCGAAAAGGAACGGCTTGCGGAGCAGCAGGCCAAGGAGCAGGAAGCTTTGGCGGAGGCCGAAAGGATGGCGCGGCAGCGCGAAACGGATTCCATCAACAAGATCAGGCAAACCGAGGCCCAGCAGCGTAGGATCGATTCCGTAGCCCAGGCCATGGCGGCCGCCCGGAAAGTCGAAGAAGCGGAAAGGACCGCAGCTGCGAAAGCCCGAAAAGAAGCTGAAGTTCAACCTGAAGTTGAAACAAAACCGCAGGCGGACGAGAAGTACGAAGAGGTGGCAACCGAGGCCGGAATGTTGCCGGGCTACTATCTGATTGCCAACGTGTTCGGGACCCAAGAATATTTTAACGCCTTTATGGCCGATCTCAAGAGGAAAGGAATACAGCCTAAATCGTTCCGGCGCAGTACGAACGGCTATAACTACGTCTACCTACAACGCTATAAAACCCTACGGGAAGCGCGGGAGGCAAGGGGCAGCAAATATGGGGGCAAGTATACCGGTAAGACCTGGATCTTTAGGGTAGTCGGGGAGTAATCGGTTTAAGGCGACCCAAGCATCGATGGGAGCGTACTATTTTTTCAGCTCCCTTTTGACCAGCACATCCAGATACGTAATGGTATTGATGAGGTACTTTCTGTCGCGGGTCATGGTAGACATGGCCACGGCGCCTTGAATGATAGTGAAAAACTGTTTGGCAAATTGCAGGGGTGTGACGGGTAGTTTGAGCTCGTTGTTATTGACCCCATTTTCCAACACTAGGGCAATCTTTCCTTCGATTTCCTTCAATGCCTCACGGTTGGCGGCTGCCAATTGCCGGTTATTTTCGTGCGCGTCGACACCCGTGTTCAGAAGGGGGCATCCACCCATATCTTCCGTAAAGACGTTATAGGTTCGGTAGAAGTCGGTCAAGGCGAAAATTTTGTCCAATGCACTGCCTTCGGTCGCCAAAATTTCATCGATTTTTGCCAACAAGCGTTTGCTGTTGTACTCGTAGGCCGATAGCGCCAAGGCCTCCTTGTTCTCAAAATTCCCGTATATGGCGCCCTTTGTGAGACCCGTTGCCTCGGTCAGGTCGCTCATACTAGTCCCGACATACCCATGCTTGTTGAATACGGGTGCGACGGTCTCGATAATGTAGGCAGAGGTTCTTTCGGCTTTGGACGACATGGTGGAAAAGTTTTATACGAATATAAAAATTTTATATACTGTATGGTATAAATGCAATACAATTTATTCCACCAGTTCATCTTGGTTCCGGAAGACAAGGCCGTTGTCAAAGGAATCGATGAGTACAATGCTATCCGCCGAAATACCACCGCCCAGCAACTCCTTCGAAAGCTGGTTCAATACTTCTTTCTGTATGACGCGTTTGATCGGCCGCGCCCCGTATTGCGGGTCGTATCCTTTTTCCGCCAAGTAGGCGATGGCCTCTTCCGTCGCGTCAATCGTGATGTTCTGCCTGTCCAGTATTTTTTTCAACTGGTCGAGCTGTAATTTCACGATTTCTGTAATATCATCCTTCCCGAGGGGGGTGAACATAATGATATCATCGATACGGTTCAGGAATTCGGGACGGATGCTTTTGCGGAGCAGGCCCAAGACCTCGACCCGTGCCGCCTCGGTCGCACTGTAAATATCGTCGCTATCCTCAAACTTCTCCTGGATAATATGGCTGCCCATATTGCTGGTCATAATAATAATGGAATTCTTAAAATCCGCCACCCGGCCCTTGTTGTCGGTCAACCTTCCTTCATCCAGCACCTGCAACAATATATTAAAGGTATCGGGATGTGCCTTCTCGATTTCGTCCAAAAGTACCACGGAATAGGGACGCCGGCGGACCGCTTCGGTCAACTGGCCGCCCTCTTCATATCCGACATATCCCGGGGGCGCCCCGACGAGGCGACTGACCGAATGCCGTTCCTGATATTCGCTCATATCGATGCGGGTCAGTGCGTTCTCATCGTCGAAGAGGTAGGAGGCCAAGGTTTTGGCGAGCTCGGTCTTTCCCACCCCGGTCGAACCCAGGAATAGGAAAGATCCGATGGGACGTTTGGCATCCTGCAGTCCCGCCCGGCTCCTACGGATGGCATCGGAAACGGCCCGTATGGCCTCTTCCTGTCCCACCACGCGCTTGTGCAGCACATCTTCGAGCTTCAGAAGCTTTTCGCGTTCGCTCTGCAACATTTTGGTAACGGGTATGCCCGTCCACTTTGCCACCACCTCCGCAATATCCTCGTTGGTGACCTCTTCCTTGATGAGCGTTTCGCCTTCCTGTTGTTCCTGCAATTCCTTTTGGAGCGTTTCCAGGTTTTCCTGGGCTTCCTTGATCTTGCCATAACGGAGTTCCGCCACGCGGCCATAATCTCCATTGCGCTCGGCGCGTTCGGCTTCCAGTTTGAACTCCTCGATATCCTGCTTTGTTTTTTGGATGTTGTCCACTACCGATTTCTCGCTTTCCCATTTGGCAAAGATCTCGTTGCGCTCTTCCTTGAGGTTGGCCAGATCGATGTTGAGGGATTTCAATTTGGCCTTGTCATCCTCACGTTTAATAGCCTCGATCTCGATTTCCAATTGCATGATCTTGCGGTCGAGAACGTCGAGTTCCTCGGGCTTGGAATTGATTTCCATCCTCAGTTTCGAGGCGGCTTCATCCATCAGGTCGATGGCTTTGTCCGGTAGGAATCGGTTGGTGATATAGCGTTGGGAAAGTTCCACGGCGGCGATGACGGCTTCGTCCATGATACGGACCTTGTGATGCGCCTCGTATTTTTCCTTGATGCCCCGGAGGATGGAAATGGCACTCTCCGTATCCGGTTCCAGCACCGTCACTTTTTGGAAACGCCGCTCCAAGGCCTTATCCTTTTCAAAATATTTTTGGTATTCGTCGAGCGTGGTCGCACCGATGGCTCGCAGCTCGCCCCGTGCCAGGGCTGGTTTCAGGATGTTGGCCGCATCCATGGCGCCATGACCACCCCCGGCCCCGACCAAAGTATGGATCTCGTCGATAAAGAGCACAATATCGCCTTCGGAGGAAGTGACTTCCTTGATGACGGATTTTAAGCGCTCTTCGAACTCCCCCTTGTATTTGGCCCCGGCGATCAGCGCGCCCATATCCAGGGAATATAAGATTTTATCCTTGAGGTTTTCGGGTACATCGCCTTGGACAATACGGTGTGCCAGTCCCTCCGCAATGGCCGTTTTACCGGTACCCGGCTCCCCGACCAAGATGGGATTGTTCTTGGTGCGTCGCGATAGAATTTGTAGGAGGCGACGTATTTCCTCGTCCCGCCCAATGACCGGGTCGAGTTTTCCCATATCGGCCATTTTGTTCAGGTTCAGCGCGTATTTGTCCAAGGCGTTGTAGGTTTCCTCCGCGCTTTGGGAGGTCACTTTTCCCCCTTGGCGCAATTCGGCGATGGCTGCTTTCAGGTCCTTTTCCGTAGCGCCCTGGTCCTTCAAGATCTGGGCAATCTTGCTTTTCGATTGGAGAATGGCCAACAACAGATGTTCGATCGAAACGTATTCATCTTCCATCTTTTTGGCGATAATACTGGCCTCGGTGACCGTTTTTCCGGCCTCACGCGAAAGCATGATATCGCCGCCGGAAACTTTCGGAAAGCTCTGCAGCTCCTTGTCCAATATCTGCTGCAGCAAAACCAAGTTGATGTTCAGTTTTTTGAGGATAAAGGGAAGCACGTTTTCGTCTACCTCCCCAATGGCCTTGAACAGGTGTTCGTTCTCTATTTGTTGGTGGCCCATACTTTGGGCAAGCTGCTGGGCCTGCTGTAGGGCCTCCTGTGATTTTATGGTGTAATTGTTAGGGTTCATAGTGCGAAACTTTTAGTTTTGAAATGTCTATTTTTGGAAGGGATGGGTCAACAACCCTACCAAACCGGCAAGCAGACAAAATGGCGGTCAAAGCCAATGGGAATAGGACATAACGGCAGTCAAAACCATGGCGTTGATCCTATTTGTAGTATTGAAAAAAATACGATAACACGTAAAGTTAAGGAATGGGATTTTTTAAAAGTATCTTTAGCGGTAGAAATGATGACGCAAAAAAAGAGGAAAGGCAGGTATCCTGGATTCCTTTAACAGGTTCGGAACAACTCGATGCCATTGAGCGGAAATCCGCTTCCCGCCCCCAACTGATTTTCAAGCATTCGACGACCTGTGGCGTTAGCCGGATGGTTTTGAACCTATTGGAGAAAAATCCCCTCTTGCAAGAAGACCGTTTCGATCTCTATTTTTTAGACCTGCACCGCCACCGAGAGATATCCGACGAAGCCGCCCAACGCTTTGGGGTGCTGCACCAATCTCCCCAGCTTTTGGTCCTAAAAGATCGTCAAACGGTCGCCCACGCTTCACATGGGGGGATTCCGGAAATAAGTTTGGAGGAATTTCTTTAGCGGGGATCGAACACTTTCCGCATCCCATTAATCATATCGCTGCCGGATTAAAATCGATTTTAGTCGTGATTTCAGGTCCTCGCCCGCATCGTAGACCATTTGATCGTTACTGGGAAAGGGAACCGAGGCAAGATGTAGCAACGGCACCAATTCACCGTCCAGCGCGCGTTTATCTCCATCGTAATCGGCATAAACGTGTTCAAAAACAAATTCGCTCGTTAGGGGATAGGAATCCATTGGCTGTTGTGTCGCTAGGTCGGTAAAACTGACCAGGCCGGAGACGCGGGCGGACTTGAATTGGGTGAACTGGTAAAAATTGCACTTTACGGTCCTGAAGCGGTCTATCTTGATTTTGTTGCCCAGACTGTCCCGAACCACATTTCCATTGGTATCCGTTGCAAATTTATACCCGTCCTTGATTTGCTTTTCCTTGATGATCTGTTTCTCACTGACCTGCTCGGGCGAAATGTCGATACTTTTCAAAGCCAGTTCCATGGCGTAATTATACTGGATGTCGGACAAGGTTTTGCTATGGTATTGTGTCCACTTACTATCGAGACCATAGGTGTTGAAGTTCAGTAGGTCTTCCTGTAATTTTACAGGAATGATCTGATCGGTGTTATTGACCATGTTTACCTTTACGTAATCCTGTCCTTTGGCGTAGGCTTCCTCCATTTTCGATTTTACGTCGTCAGAACCGGGATCGATCTCTTCCAAATAGGCAAAATCGTCATACGCTTTTCTATAATCCCGTTTATTCGTGGCATTTCTCAAGAGATCCGTAGCGTTGTCATATAGATAGTCCGAAAGATCGTCCTTGCTGTTCAACAGGTCATCTTGATAGTCGTTGAACGCGAACCGGGCATTTCTGTTTTTATCGTATATCCGCAACGGAAGTAACGGCCGTATACGTTCCTGAATACGATTTAGGTCGGTGTAACCACGGTAGATGGCTTCGGAATGGGCTGGATTCCCATCGTTTTTCAGGAATTCGATCTGCTGCAGCTCCCGATCCGTAATTTTTTGGAACGCTTCTTCCAACATTAGTACGTATTCCTGATGGCCTTTTTTCATCTTGTTGTTGGCCAGATTTTGGATCGAAATATCGATGGCTTGGCCATAATTTCCCAAATTAATGGCTTTTTTGGTTTTTTTTACGCTACTACAGGCGACAAAAATAACCAGTAGCCAACTGAAGAGTAGAAGTTTTTTCATAGGGTATCATTTAATCATTTGACGCTACGGATTCAAGGGACGTGCCAAAACGGCCCTGTAATCTAACGTTAAACGATGAACAATAGTATACCGGGGATGAAATACCCCCTATTTTATCTAATGGCCATAGTTCAGGGAAATTCTTCCGGTCACGGTGCATGTACTGGCGATTATTTTATAGGATGGATGCCTTAACTACTCGGTCCCGACAGCCGGCAGCAACTTGGTGGCCACTTCCCCAAAGCCAATTCGAAAACCTTCCATTTCACAATAGCCTCTCAAGGTAATCGTATCGTTGTCATCGATAAATGTACGCTCCGAGCCGTTGTTGAGTTGTATGGGTTTAGTGCCCTGCCAGGAAAGTTCGAGCATGGAGCCGTAGGAATCCGGGGTCGGCCCTGAGATGGTACCGCTGCCCATCATATCGCCACTATTGACCTTGCAGCCATTTACCGTGTGGTGTGCCAATTGCTGCGCCATCGTCCAGTACATATATTTGAAGTTCGATTTGCTGATCGTGGTCGGTTGGCCTTGATCCGGGGTTAGGTCTACTTCCAAATGGATATCGACACCCTGTTTTCCCTTTTGTTGCAAATAGGGTAGGGGTTTGGGTTCTTGTTTGGGACTTTCGACCCTAAAGGGCGCTAAGGCATCCAAGGTTACGACCCAAGGGGATATTGACGAGGCAAAGTTTTTGGACAGGAAAGGTCCCAAGGGCTGGTATTCCCATTTTTGGATGTCCCGCGCGCTCCAATCGTTGAAGAGTACCATCCCAAAAATGGCGTCTTCAGCCGCATCTATAAACACCGCTTCACCGAGGGCGTTGGCGTCCGTGGTGATGAAGGCCATTTCGAGTTCGAAGTCCACTTGCTTTGAGGGACCGAAAATAGGTCCGTCGGTATTTTCCGGCATCGTTTGTCCCCGAGGCCTGCGGACGGGTGTTCCGCTGGGGACGATGGTAGAACTTCGACCGTGATAGGCTACTGGGAGGTGCAACCAGTTTGGCAGCAACGCCTTGCCGGGGTCCCGGAACATACTGCCGACGTTGGTCGCATGCTCCTTGCCGGAGTAGAAATCGGTGTAGTCCCCGACCTGTACGGGCATTTGCATCTCGATTTCATCTATGGAAAACAGCGCGGCTTTCCGGTGGTCGGGATGATTTTTCAATGTGTCGTTACCGGCGTCAAAGAGTTCGGCGATGCGATTACGGACGGAACGCCAGGTCTCCTGGCCCGTGGAAATAAAGTCGTTCAGGGTATCCTGCAGAAAAATAGCATCAGTAAGGGAGATGTTTTTAAAGTAGCCCAGCTGATGCAAGGCGGCGAGATCAATGGCGTAATCGCCGATCCGTGTGCCGATGGTAATACTATCGTCCCGCGTCAAAAAAACCCCAAAGGGAATGTTCTGTATCGGAAAATCGGAGTTCTGCGGCACGGGAAGCCACGCTTTTCTCTTGGGATCGTTTGCGGATAGGGCCATTGTTGATTTCTGTTTGATAAGTTCCTGTTCAAATATATTATTTTATGGATATTTGCAGGTGCCAATTCGTATTTTTGCAACTCATTTAACGATACGCCCATCTATGCCACGCGACACCCGGATTTTTGAACTGATAGCCGAAGAAAAGGAACGCCAGATCAACGGAATCGAACTGATCGCCTCCGAAAATTTTACCAGCCCCCAGGTTATGGAAGCCGCCGGATCGGTATTGACCAACAAGTATGCGGAGGGCTACCCCGGGAAACGCTATTACGGCGGCTGCGAGGTGGTCGATAAAATCGAGCAGTTGGCGATCGACCGAGCCAAGGAACTCTTCGGAGCGGAATACGCCAATGTACAGCCCCACTCGGGATCTCAGGCCAACGCCTCGGTTTATCATGCCTGCCTGCAACCCGGCGATACGATTTTGGGTTTCGACCTTTCGCATGGGGGACATTTGACCCACGGTTCCCCGGTCAATTTTTCGGGCCGGCTGTATCGCCCCGTTTTTTACGGGGTGGATAAGGATAGCGGGAGATTGGACTATGATGCCATCCAAGGGATAGCGGAGAAGGAAAAGCCCAAGATGATCATTGCAGGGGCCTCGGCCTACTCACGGGATATGGATTTCAAGCGTTTCCGGGAGATTGCGGACGGTGTCGGCGCACTATTGTTGGCCGATATTGCCCATCCGGCGGGATTGATCGCCAAGGGCATCCTGAACGATCCGGTTCCACATTGCCACGTCGTAACGACTACGACCCACAAGACCTTGCGCGGACCTCGTGGGGGTCTCATTGTAATGGGTAGCGATTTCGATAATCCTTTTGGCCAAAAGTTGAAGAACGGTACATTGAAAAAAATGTCCCATTTGTTGGATATGGCCGTTTTTCCCGGCAATCAGGGCGGGCCCTTGGAACACATTATTGCCGCTAAGGCCATCGCCTTCGGAGAGGCCTTGACCGATGATTTTTTAAAGTATATGCTGCAAGTAAAGAAAAACGCCGCTGCGATGGCGGCCGCTCTAGTCGCCAAGGATTACAAAATCATTTCCGGGGGAACCGACAACCATATGATGTTGATCGACCTGAGGAACAAAGACATCACGGGAAAGGATGCAGAAAGCGTTTTGGTAAAGGCAGATATCACGGCGAACAAAAATATGGTGCCCTTCGACGACAAGTCCCCCTTCGTAACCTCCGGCATCCGCTTTGGCACGGCCGCCATTACTACGCGGGGCTTATTGGAAAGCGATATGGCCACTATCGTGGATCTAGTGGATCAGGTTTTGACCCATTCGGAAGATGGGGAAGAAATCAATAGGGTGAAACGAAAAGTCCACGACCTGATGTCGGGCAGGGCGCTGTTCAATGATTAGTGGTTGAGCATAAACAGGTCGCCATCCTCGATTTTGGCGTTTTTCAGGTCGTAAATGACCGCATCCTCTTCGGAATCACAGTATAACCCCCAATACTTATAGTAATCTTTCTCAGTATGGTTTCCGGCTTCTATATTTCGCAATAGCGTGTCATTGCCGGTACCGCGTTCCTCTTCAAAAACGGGAATGTAGATCTCATAGGGGGTCTCGGTCAGTCCTTTGCTAAAGTGCACATAGTGCTTCCCGATTTCGGTAAAGATTTGGTGCAATTGTCCGGGAATACTTTTGTCGTAAATTTTATTGATGACCAGCGTAGTATCCTTTAGGAAAAGGGTAAATTCATCGACATCGACCGCTAAACCATTTTCTTGGATTAAATTTTGAATCAAGTG
The DNA here is from genome assembly GCA_035705395.1 of Pricia sp. Lineage (GTDB taxonomy): Bacteria > Bacteroidota > Bacteroidia > Flavobacteriales > Flavobacteriaceae > Pricia. The sequence continues at coordinate 9,511 of DASSWC010000086.1, forward strand.
TTCAAAAGAAGATTTTCCCTCTTGAAAGTTCCCCCAAGTTCCCTTGTTGAAATGGAAAAGTATTTCTACCAGGCTCAAGTTGCAATCGAGTTCAATAGCAAGTTGTACCGAGCTTTTCTGCGAGGAACAATTTCGGACGATAACCTGCGAGAAAAAATATTTTTCCAAGCTTTTTTGGAAGACGTCCAAGCCCTCAATATTAAGATCGCTATTGAAACCTTCGGGCGGGTTATTTTTAAAGCTGTCGAGATAAAGTGGCATATATGTGTATAGACGGGTTCAATTGACAAACAAAGTTAATTGGCCACTCTACTTTTCGTGCAAAGAAAAACCACAGAAAAACTGGGGTTTTTTTCGTCATACAATTCTTGGTTGGCTTAAATATTTAGAAAGCAGTACGTTGTAATATATACTCAGACACCGGAATTCCTTAAAAAAAGTTTAAAAAAAAGATCGAATATCACCCCATAAAACATCCCTTTAAATAAATCCCCGCTTTCGAGCCTCTTCAATCAGTGCAAAATCGTTGCCATTTTCTACGCCGAGCATGATTTTCAGCTGTCGTTTTCGATTTTCGACGGTGGTGCTCGCCGCGGCAACGATATCGGAAATATCTTTGGTCTTGGTGCCGATGGATAATTGGTAGAGAATTTTCTTGTCCCGCTCATCGATTTGGTCCTCGTTGGCCATTTTCCTTCGGATGGCTTGGAGGGCGGCTGCGGTGTAATACGGTGGTTTGTTCAATACCGTTTTGACCATGGCCTGTAGCGTTTTCGAATCTACCTCCGACTTCACCATGTAGCCATCCGGATTCACGTTTTTCAGGATGTTGTTGATGCGATAACTGTCGCTGAAGGAGGAAAGGAAAATGACTTTTGATTTGGGTGAAATTTTTCGCGCAAGCAGTCCCAGATCTTCTCCGTCGCGTTCTTCCTTGGCGCTTTCGGGAAACATTTGGATGTCTAACAAAATAATGTCATAGGGCAAGCGTTTCGCCGAACTTTCGATTTCCTGTTTCCCTGCCTCATAGCTGGAGGCAGTATGTACTACGACCTCGAAGTCTTCAAATTCACACGCTTCAAGGGTGTATTTGTATCCGAGAACGATCATTTCGTGGTCGTCGACGGCGAGTATGCGTACCAAGTCGCTTAAATCGTCTGTAGTCTCTTTCGTCATCATCGCTTATACTTTTTCGTGAACGGACGGTTGGTTGGCTACGGGTATCCGCAAAGCAACCGTCGTGCCCTTGCCCGGCGTACTGTCGATATGCCACTCCCCATTTAGCTTTTCCACACGGGAGGCGATATTGCGCATCCCGATGCCCTTTTTTCTTCTGCCCGTACGGAAGCCCTTGCCATCATCGGCAATCGAAACCTGCAAGATACCATTTTTGGATGCCAGCGAAACGGTAGCGTTTTTGCAATGGGCATGTTTTACGGAATTTTGCAGGCATTCCTGTACCATCCGATACACATTGATTTTGATATTCCCTTGTAGCGCATCCCAGTCCTTTTCGTCATCGTAGACCAGTTGACACTTAATATTGGATGTACTTTCAACGGTTTGCAACAACTCTTGCAAAGAAACCATAAAATTATGCATTTTTTGGTAAGCGGCATGACTCAATTCGTGTGAGATGGCACGGATTTCCTTTTCGACGTCCTGCAGGGCATCTATCGCCTTTTGGCGCTGTACTTCCGCATCGTTGTCGCT
>DASSWC010000087.1:0-4647 GCA_035705395.1 Pricia sp.
ATACCCCTAATTAAAATAGAGATAAGATGAACATTACCTTAGAAAACGCAGAAAAAGCAATAGAGGCCGCCAAGAAAAAATCGGTGGAAATGGACTTGAAGATGAACATAGCCATCGTCGATTCCGGGGCCAATCTGGTCGCCTTCGCCAAACAGGACGGCGCGTGGTTGGGCTCCATCGATATCGCGATGAAAAAAGCGAGAACCGCACGGTATTTCGATATGCCATCCGGTGAAATCGGAAAATTGGCCCAACCGGGTGAACCCCTTTACAACATCGAACATTCCAATGGAGGATTGATTTCCTTTCCGGGAGGTATTCCCATTGAAAATGAGAGCGGTACCATTATCGGAGCCATCGGAGTGAGTGGCAGTACTGTCGAAAACGACCATACCGTGGCTGAAGCCGGCCTGAAAGCACTTTAAAAATTAATAATCAGAAATCCATAATTTAATACACACACTATGAATTTTACAAGAAACGCCTCCGCCAATTGGCAGGGAAGCCTCAAGGAAGGAAAAGGAGACATAAGCACCGGTAGCGGAGCTTTGGATAAGGCGGTATACGGCTTCGGTACCCGCTTTAAAGACGAAAACGGCACCAATCCCGAAGAATTGATCGGTGCTGCCCATGCGGGGTGCTATACCATGCAGCTCAGTGGCTTATTGGGCGAGGATGGCTATACGCCCGATGATCTGCATACGGATGCAAAGGTTACTTTTAAGGACGGGGAAATCGTCAAGATCGCCTTGAACGTTTCCGGTAAGGTGCCCAATATCAAGGCTGAAGAATTCAAAAAAATCGCCAATAAGGCCAAAGAGGTCTGTCCCGTTTCCAAATTATTGGATACCGAGATTACCTTAGATGTAAAACTGAACGCCTAGGGGACAATATTGTATCCGATCCGACATCGAACTTATCGATATGAAAGCTATTAAATATGTTAACGGGAACGCAGGTTGACCCAAAGCGAACAGGCCAATGCCACCAGGGCCAGTCCCAAAGTAAGCGAATTGACCAGTACCGCCTCCGGAAGCCATCCAGTCAGTTTTTGCACCAAAAAGGCGATATAGCTCGAAGGCATGTCCCGTTCCCCCAATCGGCGGAGGATGTCATAGTGCCAATCCGTCAAAAAGCAATATCCCCATCCTTTCCAAAGGCCTAACACGAACCAAGAGCCAAAGGTGATCAGCAACGCGGCCAAATTCCATTTACGGGTTTTGGGATGCATCCATCCCAATAGATTGAACAACACCAAAGCGGTGTGAAACGCGTAGAAAAAGAGATTGGCGAGTTGCAGTCCAAATTCCGTCATTGCGAAAGTTTAGTTGGCCAAGAACAAGGTATCGATTAATTTTTGATGTTTTGCACACATCGAATCCGGGCTTTCGGTCGTATCTTAAAACAAATTTATTGAACAATAAAAGTAGTAGTTTATGAAGGTAACATATTACGGACAGAATAGCCTGTCCATCGAAATAGGAGGAAAACACATTATCGTAGATCCCTTTATCACCGAAAACGACCTCTCAAAGGACAAAGTGGATATTATGGACTTAAAAGCGGATTATATTTTCCTGACCCATGCCCATTTCGACCATACCCTCGATGCGGAGGCGATTGCCAAAAACACCGGTGCTACGATTGTAGCGAACTTCGAGGTGTATCAGCACTATGCCAACAAAGACCTTGAGGCTATGCCCTTGAACCCGGGCGGTATCCGTAGTTTTGATTTCGGAAAGGTAAAAGGGGTCAACGCGATTCATACCAGTAGTTTTAGTGACGGCAGTTATGGTGGCAATCCCATGGGCTTTATTTTTATGGATGATGCTGGGCAAAGTATCTATATCGCCGGTGACACCGCCCTGACGCTAGACATGCAGCTCATTCCCAAATGGGCCAAATTAAACCTGGCGGTATTACCTATCGGAGATGTGGTCACCATGGGGGCCGACGATGCCGTTATCGCGAGCGATTTTGTGAAATGCAATAAGGTACTGGGCGTTCATTACGACGTCTTTCCCTTTACAAAAATCGATCATGACGAAGCCCGTTCCAAGTTCATCAAGGCCGGAAAGGAATTGATACTGTTGGATGTCGGGGCCTCGATAAGCGTATGAATTAATCGCATTATATGAAATTTCGTGCCTTATTTTTGCTTATCTTTCTGATATCGTTTGCAAGTTGCTTCGCACAAGTCAGCGGTTCCGATGCAAAATACATTTTTAAGGATGGGAATCCCAACGGTATCGGAAAATGGTATTTGGGCCGTGAGATTGCCCATGTGATGGGGTACCAAGGTATGAAGTGGTTGGAGCGCGACAACCGTGAAGATGAGGAAAACACTTCCAAGCTGCTACGTAATATGGATATCGCCCCCGGCGACACCATTGCGGACATCGGGGCCGGTTCGGGCCATCACGTGTTCAGGATGGCACCCTTGGTGGAGGAAGGACTTGTCTATGCCGTCGATATTCAGGATGAAATGTTGGCTGCTCTTCGTAAAAAAAAGGATGACGGGAGCAATAGCAACATACAAATCGTAAAGGGAAGCGAAAAAAGTGTCAACCTACCGGAAGATTCCGTGGATAAGGCGTTGATGGTCGATGTATACCATGAGTTTAGCTTTCCCGTGGAGATGATTGCCTCCATCGAAAAAGCGTTGCGTCCGGACGGACAAATCTATCTTATCGAATACCGGGCGGAAGACCCCGACGTGCCCATAAAACGGCTGCATAAAATGTCCGAACGGCAAGCCGTAAAAGAAATGGAGACCGCCGGTTTTAAATTAAAGCGGAATTTGGATAACCTGCCATGGCAGCATTGTATGATTTTCATAAGGAAATAGATAGTATTGCCTATACCGTTTATTTACTCACCTTTAAATTATAATTAATTATGAAGAACACATTACACAATTCCGAAATGGGCGGGAATCCCAGGCGGATCCTGGATCAATCCGCTGCAAATTACACCGCACGTAAGTACGGCAAGTACTTGCCAAAAGGACTTTTGGCCTTCGCAGGCCTATCGATCGTCTTGCTTTTTACCGCGTGTTCCGAGGAGCCCTTAGAGGCTGATGCTCTCGAAACCCTTGTAAGTGAGGATCATACCTTGACCTTGGCGCCGGATCCCGGCGAGCCAATTTATATAGCACGTACATCGGGCGATGTATCGGATACGGACAAAAGGGCCACCAAAGCCGGTGGAAACGACCACGGCCGTTTTAACATCACCCTACAATATGTCATACCGCCGACCGAAAGACAGCAAGAAGTCTTCGATGCCGCCGCGGGACGCTGGGAGGGAATAATCATCAAGGACGTTCCTTCGGTCGAGGGCCCTATTCCTTCGGCTTTTGGGGGAGTACCTGATATCGAGGGTACGATTGACGATATTATTATCGAAGTGGCACTGGCCCCGATCGATGGCCCTGGAGGAATTCTTGGGCAGGCCGGACCGAGATTTGTACGTACCGAAGATTTTCTAACCCTGTCGGGAGTCATGTTTTTTGATGCCGCCGATTTGGCGTTTTTGGAGGAGCTGGACCTGTTCGAAGAAGTAATCGTTCACGAGATGGGACATGTTTTGGGTATTGGCACCCTATGGAATGTCGTCCCGTTCGGATTTGACAGAACACTAAGGGCAGGTCCCGATAGCAACCCGTATTTTACCGGAAAAATGGCCAATGTATTTTGGAATGCCGAAGGCGGCGTGGACGAGCTGCCCGTCGAAAATATGGGAGGTCCGGGTACGGCGCTATCGCACTGGCGTGAAGCTACTTTGAACAATGAACTGATGACTGGATTCCTGAATCTGGGCGTGAATCCATTGAGCCGAATTACCGCGGGATCAATGAAAGACCTAGGATATGGATCGGCGCCTGTAGGGGAATCCTATGATTTGCCTAGGGGCACTCCTGATGTGGCGGCTAAGGGCACACATGGAGAAGGCCTGAACATCGCAGAAATGGAGGTCCTGCTCGAACCCATTGGATTTGTGTCCAGTGAGAAATAGGGAGGTATTGGAATTTTCTTAAATTGGATACAGGAAGAAATTCTTAAGAGCTTGTATCGGGCGAAATAGGTTGGATACGAGCTCTACTTGTTTAAAGCAAAACTCATTGAAGGTCTAGAAAGCGGGGTTAGTACTAAATCCTTACCTGATATCATGAAAGAAGTCGAGGCACGTATGCGGGAAGATGGGCGTTTATAAACTATCCAGCAAAGCAAAGTTAAAGCGATTCACTTTTAAGGCACATACCATATTTTATTTGCAAAGTATAAGTGGGATTTTTATCGTTAGAGTACTGAGTCAGCGGATGGATTATGAGCGAAATCTTGAATAAAAATCTGATACTGAATCAAGATTTAAATGTTTGGAATTCAAAGGGATTACTAATAACTTAACGTTATTTTATATAATGGCTAATTATGAAAAATCTGTACTATAATTTATATTATGTAAAATAGAACAATTGCACACCAATTACTACAAATTACCTATCCCCGCCATTTAAGCGTTCAATTCTGCAAGGCCCATGTGCCCTCTACCCAGATTTCTCGGAGTCCTTTAAGGATTATCGACTGTAATTCGAAAGTTTTAGCATCCTTTGGCTACTTCCTTTTCCAACGCGATCGTGCTGTC
>DASSWC010000088.1:0-3718 GCA_035705395.1 Pricia sp.
ATATTCGCGAAGGGGATACGGTTTTTGTGGAAAAGGGCGGGGAAATCATCCCCAAGATCATCGGGGTCGATTTTACCAAACGCCCCCAAGAGTCCACGCCCACGGAATATATCGACCATTGCCCCGAATGCGATACGGAACTGGAGCGGACCGAGGGCGATGCGAAACACTACTGCCCGAATTATTACGGTTGTCCGCCTCAAATCACGGGGCGCATACAGCACTATATATCCCGCAAGGCGATGGATATCGAGGGCATCGGCGGGGAAACGGTCGAGCTCTTGTTCAAAGAGGGATTGATAGCAAATTACGCCGACCTCTATACCCTTACCAAGGAACAGATTCTTCCCCTGGAACGCATGGCGGATAAATCTGCGGAGAACCTGATCAATGGGATAGCGGAATCGGTAAAGGTTCCCTTCGAACGCGTACTTTTTGCCTTGGGCATTCGATTCGTAGGTGAGACGGTGGCCAAAAAACTGGCCCGGGCGTACCGAAGTATTGATGCCCTGATGGCCGCTTCCGAAGAAGAACTGACCGCGGTCAGTGAAATCGGGGAACGTATCGCGCGTTCGGTGGTGGATTTTTTTCAAAATGGAAAGAACCGAGAGATCGTATCCCGTTTGAAAAGTTACGGCATACAGTTCTCGTTATCCAAAGAAGAACTGGAGCGCAGTACGGACAAACTCAAGGGAATGACCGTTGTTGTTTCGGGTGTTTTCGAAACATTGAGTCGTTCGGAACTGAAAAAAATAATCGAGGACAACGGGGGCAAGGTCGGGTCGAGCGTCTCCTCGAAAACCGCCTATCTGGTCGCCGGCGATAATATGGGGCCTAGTAAACGCACCAAAGCCGAAAATCTCGGCGTACCGATTATCTCGGAAGGGGAGTTTATGGAAATCGTTGGTGTCGATGCGAAATAACGGTCAAAAGTCGACCCGGACCGGATCGACTTTTCAATTGACTTCTTGCTACCAATAGTTACAAAGGTTTGCGTCCCGAAATAACATTGTAAAGAATTACTACAACGGCGATAACGATCAGGATATGGATTAAGCTATTGGTACCCAAGCCAGGGATGATATCCAACATTCCCAAAAGCCATACTACGATACAGATTACGGCTACAAGCCAAAGAAGACCTCTCATAATTGATTATTTAAGATTAGGTTAACAATATACTAAAGATTTTGGTACAATGGTTAAGGTAATCGAAAAAAAATACGATCCCATTCGACGAAATGCCTCGGATGATTTTGTTGATATAGACCTATACTCCCAAAATAGAAATTCTTAGAAAGTAGGTTTTTTAAGGTCAGTTCCTAGCCCGGACTTTTCAAAGTGTCGGAGGCCGGATTTTGCAGCAAAAAATGAAGAACGATAAAAAGGTTTATCAAAAAAAGATACTCCCCGAACAAGGTATTCTCCCCTAGCCCCAAACCGGGATAGACCTGAAAACAGAACCAATAGTTCAGGAACAGGGCAAGGACAACGGGGATGAGGTAGCGCCATTTTCCGAACACTTTTCTATAAAGGTCCCAAGTAAAAAGAAGTTGGACCTCACGGGCAAAAAGCTGTGCGAAAACGGGCCAGATAAAGATCAGCGGCAAGGCAAACAATCGGGTTTCCCGCGCAAAAGCGGTCAAAATTACGATAGGGGTGTTGATGACCGCGGTCAACAGAAAGGCACCGATACACTGCCTGTAGAATGCCGTGGTCTTTTTTTTCCACATACGCACCGCGACCAAATACAAAAACGGACCCAAGGCAAAAAATAGCGAAATCCACGTCTCCACGGTGTTTTTGGTACTTTCGAAATTTTCGAGAAAACAGGTATACCGACTGGCCATTTCAACCTTCGTGGCCTGTAGCTGATTGTTTGATACAATAAAAAGTATGAGATAGATACCATAACATACTATGGGCAGCAGTATGGGAACGGTATATTTCAAACGTCGTTTTAACCGCCAATCACGTTCGGTCGTGACATGATCATCGGGTTGCCCATGCTTTTCGGTTTCCATGTACTTTTCGGGTTTCCTATGTCTTTCGGTTTTCCCATGCTTTTCGGGATTTCCAAGTTCCCAGAGGCCCGGCCCAAAGAATAGCAGTGCCGGCAACAGCAGTATACTTGTTTCCCTGGCGATCAGTGCCAGTGTAAATAATGGCACAAACCACATCCATTTTCGGCGTACGAAGGCGATGAGGGACAATAGGATAAAACAATATTGCAGCGGTTCGTCATAACTGAAAATCGGTGGGAAAAATGCGAACAGCACCGAAAAGGATAAGAAATACACTCCCATATTGACCAAAGCCTGCCCGGTGGAGGCTTGCATCGTTTTCGAAAGCTTGAACACCAGCGGGCCGCTTAGGAACAACAGTATAAAATTGATAAAAATAAAGGCATGCCCATAACGCCAACCGAATAGTTGCACGACGCCTTCTATGAGCAAGCTGGTGAGCGGCCTGCGCACGAAGGGGGCGATTTCCTGATGATATTCGATCTGCGACTTTAGAAAACCATGGGAAATTCGGATGTTATTCTCGTTCAACATACTGTCCATTCCCGGAAGCATGTGGATGACGAATATCATCAACGTAAAAAGGAAGGCCACCAGAAAAGGCAGGGGCCGCCATTGTACCATTGCTAGAAGTTGCGTATGTTTCACAAATACGGATTAACCGATCGAATTTAGGTATTTTTGAAAAAGAAAAACCACGAAACCCGAAAATGATGGCACGTCCGGAGAACTACGGTGATTTTAAGATAAGCCTTCAAAGTTCGCAGCCCCCTTATGATTGGCCGGAAGCCCTGAAGTCGCTCTGGCACGACGCAAAAGGGGATTGGAAGGCTTCCCATGACATCGCCCAAGACATGCACAACGACCTCGGTAGTTGGATACACGCCTACCTACACCGAAAGGAAGGCGACGCGTCCAACGCCGGATATTGGTACCGTAGGGCGAAAAAGGAGTTTCCCGAAATTTCATTGGAGGAGGAACACCGTGAGATTACGGAGTATGTCTTGAGGGGGTGACCTATATTACACGCGTATCGAGCCACCGGCGACGCCGGAAAGGTTGCTGCTGGAAGGCTTGCCGCCAAAAAGGTTATCGACGGAAGTGTTACCGCCGGGAGGCTTGCCGCTGTCAAAATAAAAATCGATTCGCCCTAGGTAGATGCCGAAACACCCGACCTGATTGATCATTATTTCATGGCCGTTGGCATTTTGCACCAAAGTAGGCCGATCTAAAAAGGTATGGGTATGGCCCCCGATGATCAGGTCGGTGTACCGGGTCTTGGCGGCCAAGGCCCTATCGTTGGGCTTTGACTGGATCTCATAGTCATATCCGAGATGCGACAGGCATATAATTAGGTGGCAATTTTCGTCTTCCTTTAACCGGCGTTCCGTGTCCATTGCGATTTCATAGGGATTTAGATATTTGGTTTCCTTGTACATTTTTGGGTCGACCAGGCCGTCCAAGGCAATGCCCAGGCCGTAGACGCCGATTCTGATGCCATCGATTACATAGGTCTTGTAGGGTTTTACTTGGCCGTACATCACCGTATCGCTAAAATCGTAGTTGGCGGAGAGCAGGTCGAATTCCGCATGCGGTAGCTGCGCGAGCAGTCCCCCGATCCCGTTGTCAAAATCGTGGTTTCCAATGGTTGCCGCGTCATAGCGGAGCATGCTCATACCCTTGAATTCCAGTTC
>DASSWC010000089.1:0-21015 GCA_035705395.1 Pricia sp.
TGGTAAAATTTGATACTGAAGATTTCAAAGTTGCCGTTTATGGTGATGTGGCCAATTTGACTTTTCAGTCCGATTTTCATTTAAAATTTGGAGAAGATTTAGCTATAATTAATGAACAAACATCATTATTATTTGTGCGGACAAATAATGGATGGAAAATAGTTCACGAACATCATTCACCTTGGACACCACAATGATGTTAAATACGCTTATTGTTGATGGAGGCACAAGAATAATAGACTTCAACCCGGAAAAGCAAATAAATAACTCTATTTGCGAATAGGGTTACTCAGATATATAAAAGAAGATAAAATGGCAATGGAAGCAAAAATCAAGGAATTCAAGAATCAGGTAAAAGGAGACGTTATTCTACCTAAGGACAACAACTACGACGAAGCGCGTAAGATTTACAACGCCATGATCGATAAGCATCCCGATATCATCTTCAAATGCAAGGATGCAGACGATGTCATCCAAGCCGTAAATTTTGGGCGGGAAAACAACTTAGAGGTTTCCATCCGCAGCGGCGGACATAACGGTGCGGGCTTGGCCTTGGTCGATGATGGGTTGGTCATCGATTTATCCGAAATGAAAAATATTCAGGTAGATGCCCAAAAAAAGACTGCCGTTGTCCAGCCCGGCAATACTCTAGGTGATTTGGACAAGGCTACCCATGAACATGGTCTAGCCCTACCCGTTGGAATAAACGGCACAACAGGCATAGCTGGCCTGACCCTTGGGGGAGGATTGGGCTATCTAAGCCGGAAGGGCGGTCTGGCCATCGATAATCTTTTGGAGGCCGAAGTAGTTTTGGCTTCAGGCGAATTGGTAACCGCGAATGAAACCGATCATCCCGATCTCTTTTGGGCACTTCGGGGCGGGGGCGGCAATTTTGGGGTGGTCGTGTCCTTTACCTTTAATCTGTTACCCATTAAAAATGTATATGCCGGGCCCATGTTTTGGACTATCGAACAATCCGAAGAGGCCATGAAGTTTTATGATGCGGTTACCAAAAATGCCTCGGACGACCTTTACGGTTTTTTTGCCTTCCTGATTGTACCTCCGGGAGAACCCTTTCCCGAGAATTTGCAAAACCAGAACGTCTGCGGAGTTGTTTGGTGTTATACCGGGCCTTTGGAAAAGGCGGAAGAGGTGTTCAAACCCATTAGGGAATTCGGTCCCCCTATTCTCGACTGGGTCAGTGAAATGCCGATGCCGACACTCAACAGCTTGTTCGATGATTTTTATCCCAAGGGAATGTATTGGTACTGGCGAGCCCATTATGTAAACGAACTGACTGATGAATGTATTCAAGAAAACATAAAATACGGTTCCAACATCCCTACCTTCCACTCTACCACCCATTTCTATCCCATTGACGGCAAAGTGCACGAGGTATCCCAAGAGGATACGGCCTGGGCCAATAGGGGAGCCAGATGGGCACAGGTAATCGTTGGCGTTTCCCCTGACCCCTCTGATGCCGATAAAGTTACCCAATGGTGCAAAGACTACTATGAGGGAGTAAAACCCTATGCCGAAGGTGGTTCTTATGTCAATTTTATGATGGACGAAGGACAGCAACGGGTCAAAGCAGGATATAAGGGAAACTACGAGCGCCTGTCAAAGGTCAAGGCCAAGTATGATCCCAATAATTTCTTTCATATCAATCAGAATATTGTCCCGTCTAGCTGATCTTTTAGCATTAGCTCCTTCCGGAACAAGCAGTATAGTATTATGGGGCGGGTATTGGTAAGGGCTGGTATTGGTAAGGGGGACGTGTAAGACCAAGTAGGTTCACTGGCCCTTTAACTCGAGCTTCTCCGCAAAATAAGCACAGAAATCTTTCATCGTGGCGGTCATTTTTTCATCTTGTGTGGCTTTCATAAAAGTATCGGAGAGGGATACCAAAGTCTGATGAAAGAAAATCTTCATCTCCTCAACAGGCATATCCTTGGTCCACAGATCGATTTTTAGGGATTCCTGGTTCTTGCTGTCCCATACCGAGAGCAACATCGCCTTGGCCTCCTCATTGTCGATACCGCCATCCTGGGCCGACCAGGTCAGCTTTTCGGGAACGCGGTTCTCATCCAAGCCTACCTTCAAGGTTATATCCGATGTATGTAGTTTTTTCATTTCTAAGTATATTTTACTCCGTTAGTCCGATGGTTTCCCATTTAGGAACACTGCCAACCCGTTAAGATCGACTCTGAATGCGCTGGAAAACCGTCTTGACTACTTTTCGGGTTTATATTTCGATTTCTTGAAAATTTCCGCGGCAGATAATCCCAACATTTGCTGTAGCGACACTTCATTTTTTTCCATAAAGGCCCTAACAATCTGCCAACCTACGTAGCGACCGATACGCCCTGGGGATTCGTTGTCGAGTGCAAGACCAAATTTGGAGAACGGCGCCGGATCCAAAAAACGCGGACCGAGCTTGTTATCGGTACTGTACAAATGTTCTTGTTCAATGAAATTGCGCCAGATCTGCTCTTCGTTGGCCTGGGCCCAAGCGAGTTCTTCCTCGGAATATTTGATTTTTTGGGCATCGCTGATAAAAGGTAGGAGTTTATCCTTTAAGTACAGTTCCTTCCCATAATACACCATTTGGGCCAGAAATGTACGCCGCTTGGGTGCCGGAACCACCTGTTTTGCAAAGGCACTAGCTACATCGCTTACCAGGTATTTCTTGTTCAGTTCCTCTGCGATATAGTCTGAAAAGCCCTGATAAAACCGGTGATCCGGTCCCAAATAATTGTCCAATGCGATTAAAAGAAGACTGTCGGTCATTACAATCCGGTTGTGATAGTCGACGTCGGAGGTCAAAGTGACCACGTCAGGTACCCTATAGTCGGGAAAATAATATTTTATGTGCTTGAAAAGGAGTTCAAGGTCTTGTTCTTCTTCTGAAAAATCGGGAAAGGCGCTAGCAACTTCCGACAGCAGCTCTACCTGGAGACTATCCTGCAGCTTGGCGACCCAAATGCTATCGGTATATTGCGCGGGAAAAAGATAAGGATATGCTTTCTTTAAAATCGGGATGTCCAAGGGTTCCGCTTTGGCAAATTCCCTGTCGAACCGGGATATTTTTAAGTCCACATTGATTTTTTCGATTTCATCGGCTACCTTTTCCGAATCGGAACAACCGGACAAAAGAGTGGATCCGGATAAAAGGATAGCCATCGGCAATAGGACATAAATCGGTTTCATCCCATAAAGTAATTCCCGATACATTTTAGTATTTACGGTCAAGGGCTTATTTTTAACGGGTAAAGTTAGAGGTTGTTTTAGATAGAAACAAGCCGAAAACCAACAGTTTGCTTTCAGAAACGGCTTGCGCTGACCAGTCCTTCATAAATTAGTACGAAAAAACAAATCATGAAAACGGAAAAGGTAACGGAACATATCGTAAACTGGTTGAAGGAGTACGCCGAAAACGCCAAAATGAACGGCTTCGTAATAGGCGTTTCCGGAGGCGTCGATTCCGCAGTGACCTCGACCCTCTGCGCGAAAACGGGACTCGACCTACTTGTTCTGGAAATGCCCATACATCAGGCGGAAAATCAGGTAAGCCGGGCATCGCGGCACATCGAATGGTTACAGGATAATTATGACCGTGTAAAACGCCAGCCCGTAGACCTGACCCCGGTTTTTGATCGTCTGGTTGCCGCTTTGCCTCCCATAGACGATGAGGAAGACCGCTTTATGTCCCTGGCCAACACACGCGCACGCCTGCGCATGACCATCTTGTACTATTTTGCGGCGCTACAGGGATATCTGGTTGTCGGGACGGGAAACAAGGTAGAGGACTTTGGCGTGGGATTCTATACCAAGTATGGGGATGGTGGTGTGGACTTGAGTCCCATTGCCGACCTTTTGAAAACGCAGGTAAGCGAAATTGCAAGGTTTTTAAAAATTAACGACGAAATCATCTCGGCGCCGCCTACTGACGGTCTCTGGGGCGACGACAGAACCGACGAGGACCAGATTGGCGCCTCGTATCCGGAACTGGAATGGGCCATGACCATGCTAAGCGAGGGAAAAAGTGAAGCGGATTTTTCAGGAAGGGAAAAAGTGGTCTACCAAATCTTCAAAAGATTTAATTCCGCCAACCGTCATAAGATGATTCCGATACCGGTTTGTGAGATTCCAAAAGAGTTATTATAGTAATTTGACGTAAAAGCATGCAATCTAATCGAAAAAAATAATGAATAAGAGGATATTTGGGAAAAAAATACCACATTTGTTAAATGAATTAGATTTTAAAACCTTACATTGCATGTCAGTATTTTTGGACGAGCTAACCAGCGTTTTTTATCTAGAAAAAACTATCTAAAATGATCAAAGTTTTAATTGCGGACAACCATCCGATCATTCGTATGGGGGTCACAAGGGTTCTTGAAGATGCTAAAGGCTTCGAAGTTGTCGATACCGCTTCCACTACTTCCGAACTTTTCGAAAAATTGGAAAACGTTTCACCAGACGTTATTATGTTGGAAATGGACATTCCCGAAATCAACGGTATCGCCACCCTCCGGAAAATCAAAAAAAAGTATCCCGAGATTAAAGTACTAATGTATAGCGGTCAATCGGAAGATGTTTACGCCTTGAGCACCATCAGGGCCGGAGCTTTCGGTTATCTCTCCAAAGCATCGGACATCGACTACATCATCTCCGCCGTCAAGAAGGTAAGCGAAGGCAACATGTTCATTACCAACGAACTTGCCCAGCGATTAGCCTTCGACGAAGGGACGCAGAAACCGAGAAGATTCTTTAGGAAACTCTCCACCCGTGAGGTCGAGGTACTGAAACTTTTGGCCAGTGGCAAGCGCAACAAAGACGTAGCCATCGGCTTGAACCTCAACGAAAAAACCGTCAGTACCTACAAGGCACGCCTGATGAAAAAACTCAACGTCGACAATATGGTCGATCTGTTGCAACAGGCAAAGGCCTTGGAATTATATTAAGAGGCATATTCAGAGTTCTAAATCCCAAAAGTTTTCGAACCTTTGGGATTTATTTTATTGGCCCCTAAAGGTTTCCGGTAGAAATTGCACCAGAAGTAACCTTGAATTTTTCGTTTATGATAGTATTTTACGACAGCACCCGATTTAATTTCTTGTTCAGAAGCTTGTTCAGGTTCAGGTAGTTCATTATTTCCTCTAGGGTCTCGCGATGGTCTTCGGTATTTTCCCGCGTATCGTTCTGGAGGGCCTGCATGCGTTTTTTAATCAAAAAACAACGCAAGGTCAATATCGTCTCGCTCACCAGTTGTGCTACCCCGGCTTCCTTTGCCTTCGGAAATATATCTTTACGTTCCCAATTATGCAGCTCATATTTCTCCTCTTCCATTAGAATGGAGGAAATCTCGGAAACCATTTCTTGGTCCATATCCGATAAGAAGTCATTGATTGAAAATTCATCGCGCTCGTTCAGGGTTTCGATCAGTTTGTAGTAGATATTCCTGAAATGTTCGTTGGCCAGTTCGATTTCATCCTCTTGCAAGTCCAAATATATTTTTTCGTACACCTTGGCCTCCAAGGATAAGGGCTCTAAAATCAAGTCGCCGGAGTCGTTCTCTTTCAAGACTAAATCTTCGAATTTCTCTTGCACGTTACCGTAGAGCAGTAACATTTCTATGATTTTCCGTTCCAGTTCGTACTGTATATCCAGCTTTTCGACGCCGGCCTCGTTTTTGACCACATCAAAGGCTTTTTGTTACTGCTTCGCCTTTTTTGCCGTATCGATCGCTTGCTTTTTACCGATTTGTGCCAAGGTGCTGAACAGTACCCCCTCGGATATGTTCATGATCTGGGCGCATTCCTGAATGTAAATTTCCTGCTTGATCGGGTCGGGAATTTTGGCGATACTGTTTACAATTTCACGTACCGTTTCTGCCCGTTTAATGGGATCGTTCGATGCCTCGTCGGCTAAAAGCTTGGCCTTAAAGCGAATGAAATCGGTGGCGTTTTCCGCAAGATACTTTTCGACATCATCCAGTGCATTGTTCTTGGCGAAGCTGTCAGGATCCTCGCCCTCGGGAAAGGTACACACCTTTACGTTCATGCCCTGCTCCAAAATCAGGTCGATTCCCCGAACCGAGGCACGGAGTCCCGCCGCGTCGCCATCGAATAAAACGGTAATGTTTTGGGTCAGGCGGTTGACCAACCGAATCTGTTCCGGGGTAAGGGCCGTACCACTGGAGGATACGACGTTTTCGATACCCCGCTGGTACAATTGGATTACATCGGTATAACCCTCGACCAGAAAGCAATTGTCTTCTTTGGCGATGGCCTGTTTGGCAAAAAAGATGCCGTATAAAACCTTACTTTTATGGTAGATTTCACTTTCGGGGGAGTTCAGGTATTTCGCGGCCTTCTTGTCATTTTTAAGAATGCGTCCCCCAAAGCCCAACACCCGGCCGCTCATGGAATGAATGGGGAACATGACCCTGCCCTTAAACCGATCGAACTTTTTGGGACTGTTTGGATTTTGCGCATCTTGCTTGACGATGGTCAATCCCGTTTTTTCCAAATACTCTAGCTTGTATCCTTGATCAAGGGCCGCTTGTGTAAAACCATCCCACTGGTCAAGGCAATACCCGAGACCAAATTTTTTGATCGTGTCGTCGGTAAAACCGCGTTCCTTAAAGTAGCTCAATCCGATGGCCTTGCCGAGTTCGGACTCCAAAAGCATTTTCGAAAAATAGTTCTGGGCGAATTCCGAGACCAGGTACATGCTCTCCCGTTCGTCAGCCTGCTGCTTCTGCTCGTCGGTGCGCTCGGTTTCCACGATCTCTATATTGTATTTTTTGGCCAGGTATTTTATGGCTTCGGGGTAGGTGAAGTGTTCGTGCTCCATCAAAAAGGCGATGACGTTGCCCCCTTTGCCACTACTGAAATCCTTCCAGATCTGCTTGACGGGAGACACCATAAAACTCGGGGTACGCTCGTCGGTAAAGGGACTCAGGCCCTTAAAGTTCGCACCGGATTTTTTCAACTGTACAAAATCCCCGATGACCTCCTCCAAACGGGCGGTCTCATAGACTTGGTCAATGCTGGTCTTGGCGATCAAAACGTAGTAGTCAAAATTGAAAATAGTGTCTAAAGATAAGACACTATTTCTATATAAAAGCATGGAATATATACCGGTTCCTATTCGGATGCGACCCTCCAAATCACGCCACTATCGTCATCATTGACCAAAAGTGCGCCGTCGGGGGCGACCGTGACCCCCACGGGACGGCCGTACACCTCTCCGGCTTCGCCATCGGCGATAAATCCGGTTAAAAAATCCTCGGGTTGTTGCGGTTTTCCGTTTTCGAAGGGAACAAAGACAACCTTGTATCCGGAAAATTCGGCCCGATTCCAAGACCCGTGCTGACCCACAAAGGCTCCGTTTTTGTATTTGGCGGGAAAGGCATCGGCCTCGTAAAAAACCAAGCCCAACGAAGCGGTATGGCTACCCAAGGGCACATCGGGTACAATGGCCTTATCGACCAGTTCTTGGTGCGGATCGTCTTTCCATCGGGGATCTTTGATATCCCCAAAATAGCTGTACGGCCAACCGTACCAACCTCCTTTTTTTACACTCGTCATATAATCGGGGACCAAATTGTTGCCCAATTTATCACGTTCATTGACGGCTGTCCAAAGTTCGCCGGTCACGGGGTTCCAGTCCATTCCCACGGGATTCCGAAGTCCGTTTGCATATACGATTTCACCACTGCCATCGGGGTTCACCTCTAGGATATTCGCCCGGCGTTCTTCCTTTTCCATTCCCTGCTCGCCAACATTGCTGGCGGATCCCACAGAAATGTAGATTTTGTTACGTTCGGGGTTGGTAATAATGTTCCGCGTCCAGTGGTTGTTGTATCCGCTGGCGGAGAGTTCGACAATCTTTTCCCCTTCCGCCTCAATCTTGGTCTGCCCTTCTTCGTAAGGATACCGGTACAGGCCGTCGGTATTGGCCACGTAGAAATAGCCGTCCAATACCAACATCCCGAAATTTTGATGGAGGTCCTCAAGAAAGATATGGCGCTCGTCGACTTCTCCATCGGTATCCGTATCCCGGAGTAGCGTAATGCGATCGGCGCTGTTTTTCGTGTTCGATTCCGCCACGAAGATATCGTTGTTGGGCGCCACGTACGTCCACCTCGGATGTTCGAGTTCATCGGCGAACCGGGTTACCGTGAAACCTTCCGGCGCCACCGGCGTCTTACCTTCGGGCCATCCGATAACCTCGCTGTTCTTGGTTACGGATTCCGAAGAAAAGGGCGGTACCAGTTCCAAGGGTCCGATTGCGGTCTGAACCGTGGTGTTGGCATTATCCGCCAGATCATCCTTGGTTTCCTCCGAAACACTTTTCTCGTTTTTGCAACCCCATATAAGGCCGGCGAATACCAAGAAACACGCTACTTTTTTCATATCAAATGTTTCAAGGTAAGTTAAGTCAAAGCCGGCATACAACTCCATATTTGGCCTTCGTTTAGCGTTTTTTTAACATGCTTTGGAAAAGACCAAACCCGGGTTACGGTCTTCATATCCATTTATTACCTTTGAGGTGGGCATATTCAAAAATGACGTTCCATGATCCTATTCTTCGGTACACGCCCTGGTAAAACGGAAATCGAACCGCTCTTAGGGGTGGCATGCCCCCATTGCGAGCAGGTCGGGACATTGTCCGTCGCGAGGACCAGTAATTGGTTTCATCTCTTTTGGATCAAGCTTTTTCGGATATCTTCCAACACCGTTGCGGAATGCTCGCATTGCAAACGGGTGTATTACGAAGGGGAATTTACGGAAGGGATGCAACGACGGCTTGGAAATACTTAAGAGGGGGAACCCTTCTGAACCCCTTGCTTCCTTTGACAAGTTTCGGTCTTCGGCCATTTCACGCAATGCTAGTCCAAATCGAACCGCAAGCCGAGGGAAATGGTATGTTGTTCGACCGCGGCATCCTGAAAAATAGGATTTAGATTGTATTTGGCGTAGAGCAGGATGCTGTCGAAACCGGCATAGGCACTTAGGCCGTACACAAAACTGCCGGTATTGTAGTCGCGTTTTAGCTTGTCCTTTACCGATTCCCCATTGATTTCATATTTCAGTTTCTGGCGGGATCCCAAATTGAACCCGGCATAGCCCCCGATACCAAAACGGAACTGGTTGTCTAAGGAATACCGGATGTTGTCGTCGTTTTGAACGAATTTTGAGGGGCCGAAATCAAGATGTACGGGAAAGACCAGAAGGTCTGTACGGAATTTGGATTTGTCAAGATCGAATTCAAATTCCTGCAATTCTGCCTGCCCCTCGATCAAGGTGTTGTTCAGGCCGAAGGCAACGACCGGAAATCCGTAGGTACGTCGATCGTAGATTACCTTTTCCTGTTTTCCCGCATTGTATTTGATTCCGAAAAGTACGTCGCCGTCACTATCCCCAGAGCCAAAGCCAATTTCAATATTGTCGGTTTCCGTATTCAGGTCCACCGCGCCTTTACGTTTCAACAGTGCGATGGTATTCTCTAGAATCGCCACTTTGTTTTCGATGTTCATGGCGCGCTTTTCGGCGGCCTCTTCTTTGAGTTCCTGCGCCCTTTCTATTTTTCTTCTTGACCTCCCGCAGCAGAGACGGCATGCCTTCTGGAATTTTCTCTTCCCCTACAATTGCTGACCTTTGATGTACGATTGAGGTCTCCATTTCCGTGTCCGTTATTTCAGTTTCGGGAACGGCCGATGGTTCTTCTTTCGTAAAATAGAGCGCCGAAACGAATAGGGTCCTTATAAACCCCGCTACCTCTGGAGGTAAAATATCCCTCACTTTTTCCGGTCGACCACATAGTTGACCATCAGCTCCAACGCATTCCTGTATTCGGAAACGGGATAGGCGGATAGCAGCTCCAACGCCTCTTCCTTAAAAGCGAGCATTTTATGGACGGCGTAATCCAGTCCCCCCTTTTCCTTTACAAAAGCGATGACCTCCTTGACCCGTCTCTTGTCCTTGTTGTGGTTCTTGACGGAATTGATGAGCCATTTTTTTTCGGATGTTGAAGCGTTGTTTAACACGTATATCAGGGGAAGGGTCATCTTTTGTTCCTTGATATCGATGCCGGTGGGTTTCCCGATTTTTTCATCGCCGTAGTCGAACAGGTCGTCCTTGATCTGAAAGGCCATACCGCAAAGCACCCCGAACCTCCGGAAGGTTTCAACATCCGGAGAATCGGGTCGGACCGAGCAGGCGCCCAGGCTGCAACAGGCGGCGATCAAAGTGGCCGTCTTTTGGCGGATGATGTCGAAGTAGACCTCCTCGGTAATATCCAGGCGACGGGTCTTTTCGATCTGCAGCAGTTCACCCTCGCTCATTTCACGTACGGCCACGGAGATGATGCGCAGCAGGTCAAAATCGCCGTGGTCAATGGACAACAGCAGACCTTTAGACAACAGATAATCCCCAACCAAAACTGCAATCTTGTTTTTCCAAAGGGCGTTGATGGAAAAGAAGCCCCTTCGTTTGTTGCTCTCATCGACCACATCGTCGTGAACCAGGGTTGCGGTATGGATCAGTTCGATGACCGAGGCACCGCGGTAGGTACGCTCGTTGACCTCTCCGCCGTTCAACAACTTGGCGGTCAAGAATACGAACATGGGCCGCATCTGCTTCCCCTTACGATTGACGATGTAATAAGTAATCCGGTTGAGAAGTGCGACCTGCGATGACATGGCCTCCCTGAACTTCGTTTCAAAAAGTTCCATCTCATGGTCGACCGGTTGTCTTATTTGGGATACGATTTTCAAAATGAAGTTTCACGGTTCGGCCCGGTAAATTTAGGGAAAAATAATGCGTGAGCGTTAAACCTGCCGAAGGCAGATAAAACCTTGATCTATTTCTTGTTCGCCAATTGCCCGCACGCGGCGTCGATATCCTTGCCCCTCGAACGGCGCACGGTTACGACGATACCGTTACGCTCCAAGGTATCGACATACAGCCCCAGGGCTTTGTTTGAAGCTTGTCGGAAATCGCCATCGTCGATAGGGTTGTATTCGATCAGATTGACCTTTGAGGGGGCGAACCGGCAGAAATCGACAAGGGCATCTACATCGGCCTGTGTGTCGTTGATGCCCTGCCAGACCACATATTCATAGGTGATACGGCTTCTGGTCCTGGCGTACCAATATTCCAGGGCTTCCCGTAGATCGGCCAAGGTAAAGGTCGCATTGAACGGCATGATGGAGGTACGGATGTGGTCGATGGCGGAATGAAGGGAAACGGCCAATTTGAATTTGACCCCGTCATCGGCCATCTTTTTGATCATTTTTGGCACGCCGCTGGTGGAAACCGTAATGCGTTTGGGGGACATACCCAACCCCTCGGGCGAGGTAATCTTGTCAATGGCCTTGAGTACGTTGTTATAGTTCATCAGCGGCTCGCCCATGCCCATAAAAACGATATTGCTCAAGGGCCTGTCGAAATACAGCCGGCTCTCGTTGTCGATGGCGACCACCTGATCGTAGATTTCATCGGGATTCAGGTTCCGCATCCGCTTCAGACGGGCGGTAGCGCAAAAACGGCAATCGAGACTACAGCCCACCTGGCTCGATACACAGGCCGTGGTACGGGTCTTCGTGGGAATCAGTACGGACTCCACCACCAGATCGTCATGTAGGCGGACGGCATTTTTTATGGTACCGTCCTGGCTCCGCTGCATGTGATCGACCTTGATGTGATTGATCGTGAAATGGGCGGCAAGCATGTCGCGCGTCTCCTTGGAAATATTGGTCATCCCCTCGAAGGAATGTGCGGATTTCTGCCAGAGCCATTCGTACACCTGATTGCCACGAAAGGCCTTATCACCCTCGGATACGAAGAAATCGCGAAGCTGTTCCTTGGTAAGCGCCCGAATGTCCTTTTTTATGGTCTGACCCATCATTGATTCAAAGATAGAAAATCAAAAGTCCCGTTGCAGGTATTATTTTGATTGGAGCCGATGGACAGAAGACGAAATTCTAAATAATCAACATCGCATCGCCATAGGAATAAAATTTATATTGCTCCAAAATAGCCTCCTTGTAGGCCTTTTTCATAAAATCATGGCCCATAAAGGCGGATACCATCATCAACAAGGTCGATTTGGGCAGGTGAAAGTTGGTGACCATGGCATCGGCAATGCTGAACTCGTAAGGGGGAAAGATAAATTTGTTCGTCCACCCGTCAAAAGTGTTGAGCATATGGTCGGAAGAGACGGCACTTTCCAATCCGCGCATTGCGGTAGTACCCACGGCACATATTTTCTTCTTTCTCTTTTTGGCCTTATTTACGATCTGGGTAGCCTTTTCCTCGATAATCAGTTCCTCGCTGTCCATTTTATGTTTCGAGAGATCTTCGACCTCGACGGGATTAAAGGTACCCAAGCCCACGTGCAGGGTAACTTCGGCAAAATCAATCCCCTTTATTTCCAATCGCTTCAAAAGATGCTTAGAGAAATGGAGGCCCGCCGTAGGTGCGGCCACGGCCCCCTCGTGTTTGGCATAGATGGTCTGGTACCGGGTCTCGTCTTCCGGTTCGACATCCCTTTTGATGTATTTCGGAAGTGGGGTTTGGCCCAGTTCGCGCAATTTTCGTCTGAAATCCAAATACGATCCATCGTACAGAAAACGTAGTGTCCTTCCCCTTGAGGTGGTATTGTCGATAACCTCCGCCACCAGATCCTCGTCATCGCCGAAATACAGTTTGTTACCGATACGTATTTTCCGGGCGGGATCGACCAGAACATCCCACAAGCGTTGCTCCTCGTTCAGTTCGCGCAACAGAAACACCTCGATCCTGGCACCTGTCTTTTCTTTGTTACCGTATAGCCTGGCTGGGAAAACCTTGGTATTATTCAGCACCATGACATCGCCCTCGTCGAAATAGTCGATAAGGTCTTTGAACATTTTATGTTCGATCTTCCCACTTTCGCGGTGGACTACCATTAATTTGGATTCATCCCGATTTTCTGCCGGGTATTCGGCCAATAGGGCATCGGGCAGTTCAAAATTGAAATGCGATAGTTTCATTTTTTGGTACTTGTTCGGTTTTAGCGCCATATTTCAAATGTGTTGCAGTTCGGATTGTATCCGTGTTCATTTTTGCGGCTGCAAATATACGACCTGAAGGTAGGGGATGTCAAGTAAAACGCTGATTATATTAGTGCGGTCCAAGACACCGGGTAGCGATGCGCTTTGGGCCCCATCGATTGACTTTAGAAGTTTATGAGACAGGTATTATCGTCGTTGTGCAAGTCTAGAACTGGAAAAATAGTATCGATCCTACATTTCCCGTATCCCAAATCCGAGTTTCTGCAGATCCTCCCAGAAATCGGGATATGATTTGGACACCACCTCCGCATCATTGACAATCAAGGATGTTTTAAGAGCCAAGGGCGCAAAAGCCATCGCCATTCTATGGTCGTTGTAGGTATCGATGCCGATGTCCTTTTTCATGGATGCCGACGGGTGAAGGGTCAGCGAAGTATCGGTCACGGAAATATCGGCGCCCAACTTGGTAAGTTCGGTATGAAGGGCCTCTAGCCGATCGGTTTCCTTGATCTTCAAGGTATGGAGTCCGGTCAGATGGCAACTGATTCCCAAGCCGAAACAGGTAACGGCTATGGTCTGGGCAAGGTCCGGGGCGTTGGATAGATCAAGGTTTAAACCCTCGGCTGCGCTCAAAGCAGGCACTTCAGGTTCAAGGGTTTCGGGTTCAAGGGCTTCGGGTTCAAGGGCTTCGGGTTCGGGGATTTCAGCTTTTTGGGTTGCAGCTCCCGGGATTCCCGTTTTTTTGAGGAGGATGGAATTCCCCGTAAATAGGGTCGTAACGCCCAGCTTTTCATAAATTTCCGCAAGCACGCTATCGCCTTGAAGGCTGTTTTTTTTATAGGAAGACAATTTAATCTCACTACCTATTTCGCAAAGGGCAAGTATACTGTAATAATAGGATGCGGAACTCCAATCCGATTCCACCAACAAAGTTGTCGGTTCCACTTTGATTTTGGGGGAAACCTTGATTTGATTGCCTTCGAAGGAATTTTCGATACCGAGCTGCGACAGAAGGCCCAAGGTCATTTTTATATAGGGGATGGATGTGATTTTCCCCACCAGTTCAAGTTCGAGTCCATTTTCCAACGTAGGGGCGATCAGCAGCAGGGACGAAATGTATTGGCTGCTGATATTGGCGGGAAGGCTTACTTGATTCTTGACCAGTTTTTTTCCTTTGATCCTAAGCGGGGGATAGCCTTCGCTTTTTTCGTAAGCAATGTCCGCGCCCAAACTTCGTAAGGCCTCCACCAAGACCTGAACCGGTCGTTCGGTCATACGTTGCGAACCGGTGAGCGTTACCTCTTTTCCCTCTTGAGAGGCAAAATACCCCGTCAAAAAGCGCATGGCCGTTCCGGCGTGGTGAATGTCCACTGCCCCATTCTCAACTTGCAATCCCTTTTGCATGACCTCAGCATCGTCGGAATTGGAAAGGTTTTCGATGCTGACATTCGAATACAGGGCCTTTAGCAACAAAGAACGATTGGATTCACTCTTGGAGCCGGTAATCTGGATGGCGGACTTCAGAAGTTGGTTTGGCGGGGCCGTCAGATGTAATTTCAAGGTCTTCGAAACGTTTGATTTATATTTAATGTAGTATTATTTCAGCTTCTCGTTGTTTTGGTGCCGGTCATGGTCGCGTTCCGTCTTTAGCTTTAATTTTTTGTCGAAGGCTTCCTGCAGGTCTACCCCCGTCTGATTGGCCAAGCATAAAACCACAAAAAT
This sequence comes from Pricia sp., assembly GCA_035705395.1. Lineage (GTDB taxonomy): Bacteria > Bacteroidota > Bacteroidia > Flavobacteriales > Flavobacteriaceae > Pricia. Next base: position 14,792 of record DASSWC010000089.1, read on the forward strand.
CACATCGGCCAGTTCTTCCCCCAGATCCTTTTCCCTGTCGGATGCCTTTTCACTTTGCTCCCCGTACCGGCGTGCGATAATACGCGCCACCTCGCCGACCTCTTCGGTAAGCTGCGCCATATTGGTCAGCTCATTGAAATAGCGGACACCGTGGGTTTTTATCCAGTTATCGACTTCCTGTTGCGCTGTCTTTATCCCCATCAGAAACGATTTTGGACAAAACTACTTTTTCCATTTCTTTTTCTACGATTTTTTTATACAATTGTTTTACCTCGGCGTAGTGTTCGGCGGGAAGAACTGCTGCCTTCATCTTGAAATCGACCAAAACCTGAAGGTTCTGGGTACCTTCGACGATTTTGTATACAAAACTGCCCATATCGTTCCTCAGAACCATCATAACATCCGAAGGTTTGGAGGTCACTTCGTAACCTTCTGGAATGTTTATAGTTACCACATATCGATTTTGACGGGGATAGATGAAATCAATAGGATAGTTTCGCTTCTCCAGTTTAAATGGACTGCTGGTCAATGTTTTATGAAACAGAGGTGAGAAATAAATGTTGTTTCCAATAACGTCCGCTTGGTTTTCCAAAATGAAACCAAAATCTTCCTTAATCGGTTTTCCCAAGGTCTTTACCCCTTCGACCGAATAATCGGATACTATCAAGCCGTTGTTATCGTTTTCGAGTTTTTCGATATAGTCTTCCCGGTCCATGCCATCGTAGGCATTTCTGAAGGAATAGGCACGATATTTCGTGCACATGTTGCGTAGCTTTCCCTTTATAGACCCATTGGTTTCCATAACAATGTTCATTATTAGATTTTCGCTGGATAGTACGGTCGGGAATACGGAAATCGGGGTGAACGTGCGGTCCTCCTTTATGATCCTTCCGAACCAGTTCAATGCCATGGTCGGCAATAGGCCCGGTTCGGTATATTTGTTCGTGGCGTCGAATAAAATCACCTTGTCGTCGATAGTGACAGAGGCCACGACATAGTTAAATCCCTCCATAGTTGGAAAGATGGGTACGCCGTGGTCACGAGTACTGATCAGAACAGGCGCTGCCTCCAGGCCCGCTTCCTTAAACATAGCGATGAGCATGAGATTGATATCCGCAATATTGCCGGTCCTTTCCGCATATGCATCTTTTACGCCTTTATCGGTAAAATAGCCTAAATAGCCGTTCCAGCTCATCCGTTGCTGTACGAATTCAAAGATGGCGGTGGCTTTTTCCATAGCATTGTTCTTGTTCGCCAGCAGTAGGTTCAGGTCGTCCCTGAAATATTTGGTACGGCTAAGTTGATCGCCAAAACCTTGGCTATCGTAAATGGTCTTGATCACTTTTTCCCAGGTGCCGGTGTAATCATCCCGGGTTGAATTGGGAAACTGGGTATACTGTAATTCATAATTGACCGCACTGCGATAGTTGTCCATATCGTTTACATAAGGCTCTTCTTTTAAAGCCGGTACCATCTCCATTTTAAAAAGGGTCTGATTGACTTGGTAATCGATACTGCTACTGGTAAATGTAGTAGGGGTCGAACCAAACGAGCTTCTACTTCTTTGTTTACTGTTAAAAACGATTTTTTCCCTCGATGAAGAATATGTTGGGGAAACCGGTAAGTATCCTTTCATATTAGGCTTAAAATAAAAATACTCGGGTATTGCTACCGAGATTTCCTGCTGTTTTATGGGGATGTCGTATTGCAGGGCGATTTCATCCAAAGAATAGTAAAAGGGCGAGTTCAGCCTATATTCATACTCGATGACGCTACCTTCCTGTACATTGGGAAGGGTAAATTTTTCTGCGTCGTAGTATTTGTTGATTGTGGTTTTAAAAACCTCGGAATTCTTCAGTTTGTCCTCCGTTATCTTGCCGCTTGTGAGGTTGTAGGTAATGGCTTTAAGGCCCGATAGGGTTTCCTCTTCGCTCCCGTCCCTATACAAGCGTTCGGAAATCGTGGCATGTTCGAATCCTTCCTTGGTGTAAATCTTTATCCGTTCATGTACGTTGGTTATTACCTCGAATCCTTGGCCCTGCCGATAGTTGAAAGAAAGCGCTACCTTTCTGTAGAGCACTGCGGCAGCCGCATTGGGATCGGGAGCATAGCTTTTTTCTTGAAGGGCTTCTACCGAAATTTTACCGAACCTTGTATCTTGGGCCATAAGTGCCTTAGAAGCGCCAAGGCCCACTAAAAGGAATACTATGATACTACTCTTTCGCATATTATTTTGATTTTTGGGACTATCAATTATTTGAATTACTTTTTACAAGTACCATCTGGGCATTGTCGGCATCGGCGATGTTTTTTCTAAAATTTCGATAGGCAGCATATCGCTCCCTAGGATACAGGCCATGTCGTACGAGTAGGCTTCTTCGATACTTGACTGTACCGTCAACGGCATCATGGACAAATTTGATGCTATATCGTCCGAATTCCGTTTCGAGGAGCATTTCGTCGGGCTCGGTCTCCACTTGGTATCCCTCGGGAAGGTGTATCGTAAACTCATCTTCCTCAAAATGGCCGCGTTGAATTTCAAAAGGATACTTGCGATCGCGGTACCGCTTCGGAACCGAGGTACTCCTGTCGAACGCATTGACGGTAACTAAAATGCGGTCACCGGCCCGGGAAGCATAATTGGATGCCGATATTTCAAGGTTCTCCTTAAAAACAACGCTATCCCTATCGTTTTTCAAGACGTGGGAGCGTACCTGAAGGTTGTTGACATAGCCCCAGTACTTCTTGTAATATTTTACAAGATCTTCGTGACTGTAATCCTCTATAAGGAATCGATTGTCATATTGAATACCTTTACTGGTAATCGCGATAGCGCCGGAAATCGAACCGTCTTCGGAAAGGGAGTACGTGGCATGGGTACCACGATGGTTCTGTTCGTCGAGATAGGCCACGGTCTTCACAATCTCGCCCCCACCGGGCTTTACTACCAACACTTTGCGGTCATCGGTAAAATCACCCAAGAATCCGAAAGGATGTATCTTCGAGGTGCAATCTATCCAATAGTACTTTTCGTTATAGGGAATCGCCAAGATGGCATGATTGCCCTGCCTGAGATCTGGAAAACCCTCTTCAAAATCGACTTTGTCCCTGCCGGCTTGAACTACCGTATAGTACGACGTTACGCCGACCGCTTCCAGAAGGGCTTTGGTGTAGTTCGAGAGACCTTTGCAATCGCCGTATTTCACCCGGTCTACTTCGATAGCCCGTATCGGTCGGAAACCACCGATACCAATTTGCACGCTGATATATCTGGTGTTTTCCTGTACGTAGCGATAGATGATCTTGGCTTTCTCGAGATCATCATCGATACCGCCGACCAGATTCCTTATCCGGGACTTGGTACTTTCGGGAAGCGCGGTTCTCCCCGCCAAAAGATAGCCGTCGATCCATGCCCCTAGCTCTTTCCAATCGTCGGCCTTTGCATTATACCCCTTATAGTGGAATTTCGGCAACCTGACGGCCAAGTTGGGCACCACATTTTTGAAACCGGGGAAAAGACCTTCCCCTTCTATAGCCTGAAGGTTTTCCGCACTATAGGTGATACTTCTTTCAGTTTCCTTCTTCTCGATAGCGAAACCCGATAAATGCTGTTCGCGGATTACCGGTTTCAGATTTTCCGAAGCATACGATATCGAATACCTACTCTTTTCCACGCTTACATTGCTTCCGGAAAGAAAATACCATGGTGGAAAAACTCCGGTATCAGCGGTCTCCACCTCGTATAAAAATTCAAGGGTGTACGGATATTGGGTGGGGGTGTATCGATATTGTAACAACTTATCGTCCAAATAAAGCGAGAAGCCATCGGCCGCATTTACATCCTCAAAATCCTTGCTTTTTATATGTTCGATTTCCCGGCCCAGCTTATCGTAAACGTAGGCCTCAAGGCCGCTTACTTTCTTTTCCTTATCATAAAAAACATGGGTTGTGGCATATCTATCGCCTCTTTTGTTCAAGACCGTGACTACTTGCCGGACCTTGTAGGTCATCTTATCTTGGGAAGCTACCTCAATGGTCATTTCATCCAATCGAACGACGGCATTGGCGTTTTCGGTAAGTTTTTTATCTAAAACAAGAGCTTGGTACTTGGCGTCTTGGGCACGGGCAAAGAAAACCCCAAAGCAAAAAAGGAAGACGGAAAATAAGCGCATCGTGCAGGTTTGGTCGATATCTACAACAACAAATCACTTATTTTCTTACAACTTTAAAAAAAATACTCGTCAAAAGGGACTTATTCCTTGTTCTTTGTATCGATTAGGATGGTAACGGGGCCATCGTTCAACAGTTCAACCTTCATATCGGCCCCGAAAATACCGGCACCTACCTTTTTGCCCAAATCCTTTTCCATTTGCCGGATGAAAGATTCGTAAAGGGGGATGGCAATATCCGGCTTGGCGGCTTTAATATAGGAAGGCCGGTTCCCCTTTTTGGTGAAGGCATGTAAGGTAAATTGGCTTACCACGATAGCATCCCCATCAATATCCAAAAGCGATTCGTTCATTACCCCATCGGCATCGTTGAAAATCCGAAGGTTGACGATTTTTCGGGATAGCCAGGCGATATCCTCTTGGCTGTCGGCATTCTCGATGCCCAATAAGACCAATAGTCCGCTTTGTATCGCGGAAATGATTTTATCATCTACGCCTACGCTTGCCCGCGATACCCTTTGGATTACTGCTTTCATAATTTAATCCCAAGCCTTAAAAATCTTGGTGGGAGAACATGTAACCCAGGTCATCTTAAACTACTTTTGGTCATACATATCGATTCGATAATTCTCTTCCTCGCCTGTTACCATCTGTACATAACTCCGATACCGGCTCCACGCCACTTCTTCCCTTTCCAAGGCCTCCTTTACGGCGCACTCTGGCTCGTCAAGATGCAGACAGTTGTTGAACTTGCATTCGCCTTTCAGCGCGAAAAACTCCGGAAAATAATCCCCGATCTCGTCCTTGTCCATATCGACTATGCCGAAACCTTTGATGCCCGGTGTATCGATGATACGCCCCCCAAAGTTCAAATCGAACATTTCGGCGAAGGTGGTCGTGTGCTGGCCCTGTAAATGCTGTTTGGATATTTCGGCCGTTTTCAATTCCAGTTCCGGTGCAAGCGCATTGACCAATGTGGATTTTCCGGTACCGGAATGGCCCGAGAACATACTGGTCTTGTCCACCATCAGTTCCCTCACCTTTTCGACATTTTTGCCGGTCAGGGCAGAAATGCCAATGCAGGTATAGCCGATTTTTCGATAAAGTTCCGCTAAATATTTAACCTCGCCCAGCTGTTTCCCGTCGTAGCTGTCGATTTTATTAAAAAGCAAAACGGTAGGCACATCATAGGCCTCCGCGGTCGCCAAAAACCGATCGATGAATAGCGGATAGGTCGTGGGGTTGTCAAGCGTTACCAACAAAAAAACCTGGTCGAGATTCGTGGCGATGATATGGGTCTGCTTCGAAAGGTTGACCGATCTTCGGATGATATAGTTCTTTCGTTCGCCAATGGCCGAAATCGTACCGACCTCATCGTCACCCAGTTTCTCGATCTCAAATTCGACCACATCGCCCACCGTAACGGGGTTGGTGCTTTTTATGCCCTGTATCCGAAACTTGCCCTTGATCCGGCATTCGATAAAATCGCCGGTCTGGGTCTTTACGCTGTACCAGCTTCCGGTGGATTTATAAACGGTTCCGACCATCCATTTGTTGATTCATTCGCATACCTACAAATTACGCTTTTTTTGATCGGCCTTAAATTCGTTCAAGCATTGATGATCTTCTCCTGGTGGTTGATCGATTCCTGGTGGATGGCCTTGAACAGTTTGAGTATAAATTCCTCGCTCAGCCCTTTGGATTCGCCTTCCAAAATCATCGCGCCCAAGATTTCGTTCCATCGCGTCGTTTGCAGCACCGCCACGTTCCTTTTCTTTTTCAGGGCGCCGATACCATCGGAAATCTTCATGCGCTTGCCCAAGGTTTCGATCAATTGGTTGTCGATGACATCGATCTGGGCGCGCAGATTGCTCAATTGGGTATTGTATTCCGCAGCGGGCGACGTTTCCTTTCGGATGCGCAGGTCTTCCATAATCTGTACCAAGCGTTCAGGAGTTACCTGTTGGGCAGCGTCGCTCCACGCGTTATCGGGATCGTGGTGGGTCTCGATCATCAGACCGTCGAAATTCAGGTCCAATGCCGTTTGGGAGACAT
>DASSWC010000090.1:0-3375 GCA_035705395.1 Pricia sp.
ATGGGATGCCCTTCGATATCAAAGGCCAGATCGTCTTTGTGTACGCCTACGGAGGTGTACTGCAGGGCCTTATCCCTTTCGATATTTTCCTCCAGCAGGTCAAGGAGGTTCCCATGCAACAGTTTGCTGTCATAGTCCAACGATACCCATTCGTTTCCACCCGAAATCGATTCGTATTGTTCCTTAAAAATAGGAATAAATACTTCGAGAAACTTTACGCGTTCATTAAAAATAGCGGTGCCCAACGTATGCATATGTGCGTTATATACCGAAAGGGTGGCGGCGTCGAAAGTATGGTTGGCGGCGAAGTATTTCAACAGCGCGTTCCGTTGGGCGACCACCTTGTTGTATTTGATCAGATTCCTAAGATAGTCTTGATCGGATTGTGCGATGACCCCGTCCATAAACTTGCGCCGGGTTTCGCTGCCCTCGAGGATCAGGTCACGATCGGCCGGCGAAATAATGACCAGCGGAAGCAGCCCAATATGATCCGCCAACCGGTCGTACACCTTGCCGTTGCGCTTGATGATTTTTTTGGTACCGCGTTTTAGGCTGCAGACGATCTTCTCTTCGCGTCCGTTTTTCTCGAACACCCCATCGATGACGAAAAAGTCCTCACCGTGCCTGATGTTCTGGGTAGAAATGGGATTGAAATAGCCCTTTCCGAAAGACAAATGATAGATGGCATCGAGCACATTGGTCTTACCGATTCCATTGGATCCCACCAGACAGTTGATTTTGGTATCGAAGCCGAAATTTTGGGATTCGAAGTTTTTATAGTTTAAGAGGGACAATTGTTTTAAAAACATGCGCCGTACCGTAGATTTCAATAATTAGAATCGAAAAGGCTCCAAAATTAACGAATAAATATCCGTTCGGTTTTGGATAAAACCATTATTTTTGCGCGACCTTTAAGTAAACCGAAAATGGCGACATACAAGAAACGCGGACATAAACCCAAGGACAAGGTAGAAGAACAGGAGCGTTTGGAAAAAGATAGTACGACGGCCGAGGTATTCAGCACCCTTGACGAAAGTGCATCGCGAACGGAGGCCTGGGTCTCCCGGAACCAAAACTATATCTTAGGGATTATCGGGATTATCGCGGTAGGCGTACTAGGCTATTTGGCCTATATACAATTCGTTCAAAAACCGAAGGAGACCGCTGCCGCCAATGAAATGTACTACCCCCAGCAATATTTCGACCAGGCCCTGACGAATACCGCGGCCCAGGACTCCCTTTATAATCTGGCCCTGAAGGGAGGAGAAGGCAAATATGGTTATCTGGACATTATCGCCGAATACAGCGGTACCCAGGCCGCGAATCTGGCGCACTATTCCGCGGGGATGTCTTACCTGAACCTGCAACAATACGAAGAGGCTATTTCGTATCTCGAGAAATTCAACTCCGATGATGCTATTCTCGGTGCCATGGCCAAAGGCGGAATTGGCAATGCCTTTATGCAGCTCGGTCAGCCAAAGGATGCCCTGGAGTATTACGATAAGGCCATTGCACATAGCGAAAACAATTATACCGCGCCCAGATATCTCTACAAAGCGGGAATTACCGCAATGGATCTCGGTCAAAAGGATAAGGCCTTACAGCACTTTCAAAGGATAAAGGAGGAGTATCCCGATTCCGACGAGGCACAAAATATAGATGCCTTTATAGGGATGGCGGAAAGTGGGGAATAAAATAATGGCAACTACACACAAAAATTTGTCGGCGTACGATAAAACGGAGGTTCCCAACGCGAAAGCCCTTCGTTTCGGAATCGTGGTCGCCGAATGGAATGCCGAGATCACCGAGGGCATGTTCTCTGGTGCACGTGAGGCTTTGTTGGACTGTGGGGCTTTGGAAAAAAACATCATCCGTTGGAACGTGCCCGGTAGTTTTGAACTGGTATTCGGTTGTAAAAAAATGATTTCCCTCCATAACGTCGATGCCGTGATTGCCATCGGTAGCGTCATCCAAGGGGAAACCAAACACTTCGATTTTGTCTGCGGTGCGACAGCCCAGGGCATTATGGATCTCAATGTACAGGGTGATATTCCCGTAATCTTCTGCGTGCTGACGGATGGCAACCTGCAACAGGCCCGGGATCGAAGCGGTGGCAAACACGGCAACAAGGGGACCGAAGCTGCCGTTGCCGCAATTAAAATGGCCTACCTCCACTAGACATTGGCCTTGCCGATCGAAAAAAGGATAGCAAATTTTATGGCTGACCGTTCGGTCTGGTTTTTGATTTTAAGTACCTTTGAATATCATGGGTATGTTAAGCAGGTTCACCAGGCTAAAAGGCAGTAAAAAGTTCGAATACCGGCCCCGTTATTTCGATGACGAGGGCAAAGGGAATCCGTATAAGATGGAACACCGGTTCGACAAATACCGCAGTACCGTCAGTTCCCCGAAGGGATTGAAAGGAAAATTCGGCAATGCCATGTCCGACATGCGCCAGGAAGGCGACCGCAACCTCAAAAAACGGATGGCCGTCATTCTCATCATACTCGTATTGATCGTACTCTATATATTCGATTTTGACCTTTCCATATTCCTTTCCCAATAATGGCAGATGTGATTAAACTCCTGCCCGATCACGTGGCGAACCAGATTGCGGCGGGCGAGGTGGTACAACGCCCCGCATCGGTGGTCAAGGAACTTCTTGAAAATGCCCTGGATGCCAGTGCCCATACGATAAAGCTGATTGTCAAGGACGGCGGCAAGGTGCTGATACAGGTGGTCGATAATGGAATCGGTATGAGCGGCACCGATGCGAGGCTGAGCTTTGAACGCCACGCCACCTCGAAAATTCAAAAGGCCGAAGATCTCTTCAATCTCAATACCAAAGGTTTTCGCGGAGAGGCCCTCGCCTCCATCGCCGCAATCGCCCACGTTGAAATGCAGACCAAACCCGATTCCGAAGAGGTGGGCACACATCTTCGCATCGAGGGGAGCGAGGTGGTCTTTCAAGAGGTAACCGTAACGCCAAAGGGTACTTCGATCGCCGTCAAGAATCTCTTTTTCAATATTCCTGCCCGGCGTAACTTTCTTAAATCGAATACCGTTGAACTACGGCATATTACCGACGAATTCCATCGGGTGGCCTTGGCCCATCCCGATGTGGCCTTCCACTTTTACCACAACGGCAGTGAGCTTTTCAACCTGCCGGCGGACAATTACCGCAAACGTATCGTCCACATCTTCGGCAGCCGGATGAATCAAAAACTGGTGCCGGTCGAAGAAGAAACCCCAATTGTCAAGATCAAGGGATTTATCACCAAACCGGAATATGCCAAAAAAAGCCGGGGGGAGCAGTTTTTTTTCGTCAACCATCGGTTTATCAAGAGTCCGTATCTGCACCACGCGGTGGTGGCC
>DASSWC010000091.1:0-6828 GCA_035705395.1 Pricia sp.
ATGAGTTTAGGATACCAGATGCAGAGCCTGTTCGTAGGGGCCGGCATTCTATTGGCCAATGCATCCCTATTTCTATTTCAGGATTGGTTCGGTGGTGGTGAGGAAAGCGCGGGTTCCATTCCGAAATGGCTGTACTATTCCTTTTTTATAGGCTCGTTCCTCTCCGTAGCGACCATCCTGTGGTCGGTTTTAACAACCCCGGAAATCCCACCGACCGATGAAGAATCGGCCGAAATCAAAGCACACCGTTCCAAGAATTTTTCGGAGCGGTTTATGGCGCCTTTCGCAGAGATTGCCGATGCCGTTAAAAAAATGCCCCAGTTTATGTGGAAGCTGGCCGGGGTCTATCTTTTTCAGTGGTACGCCCTGTTCGTATATTGGCAGTTCATCATACCGCTCTTTATTTTGACCATGGGTTTCGATACCTCGGAAGCTGCAGCCCAAGCGGCCAAAATGAGTACTACCTACAATATTGCGACTGCGGTAGTGGCCTTGATGCTGGTTCCCATGACCCTGAAATTCGGGGGGAAAAAAATATACGCGGCCAGCCTGTTTGGAACGGGATTAGCCCTTTTGGCCATCCCCTATATCTATGATCCGATATGGGTCTTGGCGCCTATGGTGCTTTTCGGTATCGGATGGGCGGCGATGATGGGTATTCCCTATACCATGGTGTCCAGGATCGTGCCCCAGGAGCGCCGTGGGGTCTACATGGGCATTTTGAATATGATGATCGTCATCCCAATGGGTATCGAAACCCTTACTTTTGGTGCCATTTACGATTATTTTTTGGATAACAGTGCGGTCAACGCCATGCTGTTTGGGGGTACTTTTTTCATTCTGGCGGCCTTTTTGGCGTTGCGGCTGAACGTGTCGCGGGCCAAGGCGGAAGTAGAGGATTCCGATATGATCTAGCGCAACCTGCATCCTTTTTCCTAAATTTGTTTCCTTCAATTGATTCGAGTCCTCAAACCGAGAACACCATGAGCAAACAAAAACAACGCCGGGAAGCATTGGTCTACCATGCCAAGCCCCAACCGGGGAAGATCAAGATCGTTCCCACCAAACCCTACGCCACGCAGCGGGACCTCGCCTTGGCCTATTCCCCTGGGGTCGCGGAGCCGTGCCTTGAAATCGCAAAGGATAAGGACAATGCCTACAAATACACCTCAAAAGGCAATCTGGTGGCCATCATTTCAAACGGAACGGCCGTGTTGGGCCTTGGCAATATCGGGCCCGAGGCCTCGAAACCGGTCATGGAGGGCAAAGGCCTGCTTTTCAAGATATTCGCCGATATCGACGGCATCGATATCGAGATCGATACGGAAGATGTAGACCTATTTGTACAAACTGTAAAAATGATCGCACCGACCTTCGGGGGCATCAATCTGGAGGATATCAAGGCCCCCGAAGCCTTCGAAATCGAACGCCGTCTGAAAGAGGAACTCGACATTCCCGTCATGCACGACGATCAGCACGGTACGGCCATTATTTCCGCGGCGGCCCTGTTGAACGCTTTGGAACTGGCCGACAAAAAAATGCAGGACGTGCAAATCGTCATCAGTGGGGCGGGTGCGGCGGCCGTATCCTGTACTAAACTTTACAAGGCCTTCGGTGCTAAAGCCGAAAATATCGTAATGCTCGATAGTAAAGGCGTCATCCGAAAGGATGCCGAGAACCTGGCGCCGGCCAAGGCGGAATTCGCGACGGACCGAAAAATAGATACCCTCGACGAGGCCATGAAAGGCGCCGATGTGTTTATAGGCCTGTCCATCGCCAATATCTTTACCCCCGCCATGCTCAACTCCATGGCAAAGACCCCGATTGTATTCGCCATGGCCAATCCGGATCCCGAGATCGATTACGATCTGGCCATGAAAACGCGTCAGGATATTATCATGGCCACCGGACGTTCCGACCATCCGAACCAGGTGAACAACGTGCTGGGGTTTCCGTTTATATTCCGGGGCGCCCTTGACGTACGGGCCACCGCCATCAATGAAGAAATGAAGATGGCCGCCGTTAAGGCCCTTGCCGATCTCGCCAAACAGTCCGTTCCCGAACAGGTGAACATCGCCTATGGAGAAACCCGTTTAACTTTCGGAAGGGACTATATCATCCCCAAACCTTTCGATCAGCGTTTGATCCATGAAATTCCCCCCGCGGTAGCGAAAGCTGCGATGGATAGCGGGGTGGCGCGGCTGCCCATCGACGATTGGGACAGGTATAAGGAAGCGCTGATGTTGCGTTCGGGTAACGACAATAAGCTTGTTCGTCTCCTACACAACCGGGCCAAGATGAATCAAAAGAAAATCGTGTTCGCCGAGGCCGATCACCTCGATGTGTTGAAGGCGGCCCAGATCGTTCATGAAGAGGGCATCGCCGTCCCCGTGCTTTTGGGCAACAAGCAGGTGATATCGGAACTGAAAAGGGAGCTGGAGTTCGATGCCGATGTACCGATCGTTGACCCCAATGACGACGCCTTTGCCGATAAATGCAACCAATATGCCATGACCTATTTCAGGCACCGGCAGCGCAAGGGTTCCACTATTTACAGTGCGCGGATAAAAATGCGGGAACGCAACTATTTCGGGGCCATGATGGTTTTGGAAGGTGATGTTGACGGTATGATATCGGGGTATTCCAGGGCCTATCCGACGGTCGTCAAACCGGTTTTCGAGGTGATAGGCCGTGCGGCGAACGTGAAAAAAGTGGCTACGGTCAACATCATGATCACCGATAGGGGCCCCCTGTTCTTAGCCGATACTTCTATAAACATCGATCCCAATGCCGAGGAAATTGCGGAAATTGCGCAAATGACCGCCAATCTCGCCCAGGCGTTCGGCTTTGAACCCGTGTTGGCACTACTATCGTATGCGAATTTCGGATCTTCGACCCATGCCGACGCCAAAAAGGTTCGGGACGCCGTGCAGCTTTTGCACGATAACCATCCCGATCTGGTGGTCGACGGGGAAATCCAAATGGATTTTGCCCTGAACAAGGAACTTTTGCAGAGCCAGTTCCCGTTTTCCAAATTGGCAGGCAAAAAGGTAAATACCCTTATTTTTCCCAATTTGGAATCCGCCAACATCACCTATAAGCTGCTCAAGGAACTGAACGGTTCCGACTCCATAGGCCCCATCATGTTGGGACTACGAAAGTCGGTACACGTGGTACAGTTAGGCGCCAGCGTTGACGAAATGGTGAACATGGCGGCGGTTGCGGTAATCGATGCCCAGGAGCGCGAAATGCGGAAGAAGGCGAGAAGCGGTGCGCACTAGACCCTAAAAATTGTAAGATTCAATCGCTACTTTGTAGCTTCAACCTGTTGTAAACCATGATCCACCATCTTAAGGGCAAGCTCGTAGAAAAAAATCCAACGTACATCATTGTCGAATGTGCCGGGGTAGGCTATTTCGTAAACATATCGCTACATACCTTCTCGAAGCTGACCGATGCGGAGAACATCGGCATTTTCACCCATCTTCAGGTAAAGGAAGATTCCCACACGCTCTACGGTTTCACCGAAAAATCCGAACGGCAGATTTTTAGGTTGTTGCTGTCCGTTTCAGGTATCGGTTCGAGTACGGCACGAACCATGCTTTCTTCGCTTACCCCTGGGCAGATCCGCGATGCAATAGCCGGTGGGGACGCAGTTACCATCCAGTCCATTAAGGGAATCGGGGCGAAAACGGCACAGCGGGTAATTCTTGACTTGCGCGACAAAATCCTTAAAGTTTACGATATTGACGAAGTTTCGACACCTGCGAACAATACAAATAAAGAAGAAGCGTTATCAGCATTAGAGGTGCTTGGCTTTGCGAGACGATCTGCCGAAAAGGTCGTCGACAAGGTACTCCGCCAAGACCCTTCGCTAAGCGTGGAGAACATCATCAAACTCGCGCTCAAAAATCTGTAGCACGATTGAAAACTGGGGCCAAACTTCATCTTAAATTTTTATTTAAGCGTATCTTCAATACCTTTAATATAGGTATTGTGACCACTATGATGGTCATCGGGACTGCCCACGCCCAAGAGACAGAAGACGGCGAAGACGCTGAAACTGGCGAACAGCAGATCGATTCCGTTCAGATCGACTCCGTAAAGACCGGATTTTCCTTGGGCAGGCTCCAAATGGACAATCCCGAAAGCATCGTTTCCAAGTACATTTACGACCCGAAAATCGATATGTACGTCTACTCGGAAAAGGTAGGTGATTTCGATATTGGATATCCTATCATCCTCACGCCGGAACAGTATTTCGAACTCGTACGGAAAGAGGGCATTAAGGATTATTTCCAGGAAAAATCGGACGCCTATTCCGGGAAAAAGGAAGGTAGCCAGGAAGCCCGGAAAAACCTGCTTCCGAATTTCTATGTGAACAACAATTTTTTTCAGTCCGTTTTCGGTGGAAATACCATCGAGGTAATTCCACAAGGCTCCGTGGCGATGGACCTGGGGGTCATCTGGCAGAAAAACGACAATCCCGCTTTATCCCCCCGAAACCGGACCAACACCTCCTTTGACTTCGACCAGCGTATCAGCCTGAGCATGCTGGGCAAGATCGGGGAAAGGCTTCAGGTGACCGCCAACTACGATACCGAGGCAACCTTCGACTTTCAGAACCTCGTAAAACTGGACTATACGCCGACCGAAGACGACATCATCCAGTCCATCGAGGTGGGTAACGTCAACATGCCGCTCAACAGTTCGTTGATCACAGGGGCACAGAGCCTGTTCGGGGTCAAAACGCAATTGCAGTTCGGCAAGACCATGGTGACCGCTGTATTTTCCGAACAGCGGTCCCAGAGCAATACGGTCGTGGCCCAAGGTGGCGGTACCCTGAACGAATTCGAGGTGACGGCATTGGATTACGATGAGGACAAGCACTTCTTTCTCGCCCAGTATTTTAGGGACAATTACAATGCCGCCCTGGTCAACTATCCCTACATAAGAAGTCAGGTGCAGATCACCCGGCTTGAGGTCTGGGTGACCAACCGCAGCCAGCAGACCCTGAACGTACGCAACATAGTGGGGATACAGGATCTCGGGGAATACGATCCCCTGACCGCGGGAGAAGAAAACCCGACCCGCATCGGTACCAACGCCCCGGCCAATTTTTTCAACGCCAATACCGGAGCGGAGATGCAACCGAATGCCCTGCCCCGGAACAGTGCCAACGATTACGACCCCGCATTGATCGGGCAAGGGGGCGCCCTAACACAAAATATACGTGACATCGCTACTGTAGAGCAGGGCTTCAACATTCCTGGTTACCAGCCCAACCAAGGCTTCGATTATTCCTTTTTGGAGAACGCCAGAAAATTGGAGCAGGGTACGGACTTTACCTTCAACTCCCAGTTGGGCTATATTTCGCTGAACCAACGCCTGAGTAATGACGAGGTTTTGGCCGTGGCCTTCCAGTATACCTATAATGGCAAAGTCTACCAAGTGGGGGAATTCGCCAACGGAGGAATCGATGCGACTACGGTAACGGGTGATGGCTTGGAGAATAATGTGCTCAATAACAATACCCTTGTGCTCAAACTTTTGAAGAGCAATATTACGAACGTTGCAGATCCCATTTGGGACTTGATGATGAAGAATATCTATGCCACCGGCGCTTTTCGTTTAAGCGAGGAGGATTTTCGGATGAACATTCTCTACAGCAACCCGACACCCAGAAACTATATTACTCCGGTAACCCCGTTTCCCGAGCAGAACGATGGCGGTAAACCCTTGGACGAGCGCATCCTTTTAAACGTTTTCAATTTTGACAGACTGAACGACTACAACGACGTACAGCCGGGCGGGGATGGGTTCTTCGATTTTATCCCCGGAATAACCATCGATACGCAGAACGGCCAGATTATCTTTACCAAAGTCGAGCCCTTTGGCGAGTACCTTTTTGAGCGACTTGGTGGGGGCGAGTACGATGTGGAAGATGCACAGGGATATAATGAAAACCAAGAAAAGTACGTGTTCCGGGATTTGTACGAGCTTACCAAGGCGGCTGCGTTGCAGAATCCCGAAAAGAACAAATTTTTATTAAAGGGAAGGTATAAATCTGAGGGAAGCAACGGTATTCCCATTGGGGCCTTTAACGTACCCAGGGGATCCGTACGCGTGACCGCCGGGGGGCGGCAACTGCAGGAAGGTATCGATTATACCGTCAACTATCAGGCGGGTACAGTGCAGATCCTGGATCCCAGTCTGGAGGCCTCGAATACGCCCATCAACATATCGGTGGAGAATAACGCGGTCTTCGGCCAGCAGACCCGACGCTTTACCGGGGTCAACGTCGAGCACCAGTTCAACGAAAAGTTCGTATTGGGAGCGACCCTGCTGAACCTGAACGAGCGGCCCCTGACCCAGAAATCGAACTTCGGGGTCGAACCTGTGAACAATACGGTTTTCGGGATGAACGGAAACTTCTCGACCGAAGTCCCCTTCCTGACCCGTATGGTCAACAAACTTCCGAATATTGACACGGATGTACCTTCTAATGTATCGTTGCGCGGCGAGGTGGCCTTTTTAAAACCGAACTCCCCAAAGAATGCGGATTTTCAGGGGGAAACGACCACCTATCTCGACGATTTCGAGGGAGCGCAGGCTTTGATCGATATCCGGTCTTCCCTGGGATGGACCATGGCCAGTACCCCGTTGGAGTTTTTGGACAGTCCCAATCAAAAAGGCCTCGAAACCGGCTTTCAACGGGCAAAAATGGCCTGGTACACGATCGACCCCGTGTTCTACACCAACCAAAGACCGTCGAGCATCAGCGATACCGACATTTCAAGCAATGCCACCCGGCGTATCTTTATCGAT
>DASSWC010000092.1:0-8259 GCA_035705395.1 Pricia sp.
GCTCTAGGCGTCTATGGTGCGAACGCCCCGAAACTTATCGATTCCGTACTTGCGGCCACCCATTTAACGGGGAAAGAAAAAGTAAAAAGCCATAATGGCGAAAAAACCCTATTGGAGGCACTGCAGTATGATTACGAACTCACTCCTTTATCTAAAAACACCCTGACCGGGTATGCCGAATTAACCGACAATCCGCGGTTAAAAAAGATTGCGGCAGATAGTAAGGCCCTCTTGAAATATCTTCCGGGACGCGATATCTTGGACCTGATAAAAGAAGAGCCTTTCCAATTTTCGGCCAATGAACTGATTTCGATCTTAAGAAAAAACACACCCCGGATGTACTCCATCGCCTCTTCACAGGGGGCCGTGGAAGACGAAGTGCACCTCTTGGTCTCCGTAGTTCGTTACAATGCATTTGGTAGGGACAAGGAAGGGCACTGCTCCTCTACGCTTGCAGACCGGTTGGAGGTTGACGACACCGTGAAAATCTTCGTCGATAAAAATACCCGCTTTAAACTTCCCAAAGATTCCGATGCCCCCATTATTATGGTGGGTCCCGGAACCGGGATTGCCCCTTTTCGTGCCTTTATGCAAGAACGGGAAGTGGCCGATAAAAAAGGACCCTCATGGCTTTTCTTCGGAGATCGCAATTTCACGACCGATTTCCTGTACCAGACCGAATGGCAGCAATATCTAAAGGAAGGGATTTTGACGAAAGCTGATGTGGCATTTTCCAGGGATCAAACCGAAAAACAGTATGTGCAGCACCGCATGCTGGAAAACGGAAAGGAATTGTACGACTGGTTAGAGAAAGGGGCCCATTTTTACGTGTGCGGTGATGCCCAAAGAATGGCAAAAGATGTAGACTCGGCCCTAAAACAGATCATTCAACAGCAAGGGGGCGTGACCATCGAGAAAGCGGAGGAATACATCAAAAACCTCCAATTGTCCAATCGCTATCAAGCAGATATTTATTGAAGATTTTGCGATAGCCAGGCACACAGAAAACACCTTTATGGAAGAAAAAGTAGATTCGCAACAATTATCGGAAGATGAGCATATCAAAGACAAGAGTGACTTTCTTCGGGGAACCATCAAAGAAAGCCTAAAGAACCCATTAACGGGAGCTTTGGATCCCGATGATGTGAAACTTATCAAGTACCACGGTTCTTACCAACAATACGATAGGGACCTGGAAAGTGAGCGGAAATGGAAAAAATTAGAGCCCTTGTACCAGTTTATGGTAAGGGTAAGGGCTGCCGGTGGCATAACCACGCCCAAGCAATGGCTGGCACTCGATGCACTTTCCGATACCTATGGCAACGGCACCATGAAATTGACCACGCGGCAATCCTTTCAATTTCATGGCATCTTAAAGAATGGTCTAAAACCCACGATCCAAAAAGTAAACGATGCCCTATTAAGCACACTTGCCACATGTGGCGATGTAAATAGGAACGTCATGTGCAATCCCAATCCCTATGAATCGAAAGTGCATCAGGAAGCATATGATTTTGCCGGGGAGATCAGCGACCATTTTCTTCCCCAGACGACCGCCTACCATGAAATTTGGCTAAATAAGGAGAAAGTAGAGGGAACTCCCGATCGAGAGCCTTTATACCACCACACCTATTTACCGCGAAAGTTCAAAATAGGCTTGGCCATTCCGCCAAACAACGATATCGATGTTTTTGCCAATGACCTTGGGTTTATCGTCATCGAAGAAAACAATCAGCTCAAAGGATGCAATATTTGCGTGGGAGGCGGGCTGGGAAGTACTTTTGGCGATGAGGAAACCTATCCCCGCCTAGGAGACGTAATCGGTTTCGCCCCTAAAGAAAGGGTTATTGAAGTTGCCGAGAAGGTGATTGAAATACAGCGGGATTATGGCAACCGGGTCAACCGGAAGTTGGCCCGATTGAAATACACCATCGATAAAAGGGGACTTGAATGGTTTGTTGATGAATTGCAGGCCCGTCTTGGATGGAAACTGGAAAGTCCGAAACCCTACACCTTTAAAAACAATGGCGACCAATATGGCTGGCTAAAGGGAACCAATGATAAATGGTTCTACACCTTGTTTGTTGAACACGGACGAGTGAAAGATGAAGAAGGCTACACCTTAAAACAAGCTTTGCGTGAATTAGCAAAAATTCACAAAGGGGATTTCCGATTGACGGGCAACCAGAATCTTATAATTGGCAACGTAGCGGAAAATGCAAAGGAGGAGATTGTTGCGATTTTAGAAAAAAATGGGGTTAAAAACCACCCTAAACTTACGGGGCTTAGAAAAAGCTCCATGGCCTGTGTTGCCCTGAATACCTGCGGCCTTGCCTTTGCGGAAGCCGAAAGGTATCTGCCTTCCTTAATCGATAAGATGGACGTGATGATGCGGGATAACGGTCTGGAGGAGGATGAGATCAACATCCGGATGACCGGTTGCCCCAATAACTGCGCACGATCCTCCCTTGGGGAAATCGGTTTTGTTGGGCGTGCCATCGGTCGGTATAACCTTTATTTGGGAGCCAGTCATAACGGCGACCGATTAAATTCCCTTTATAAGGAAATGTTATCCGAAGAGGATATTCTCGAGGAATTGGAACCTATCATCGCATCGTATGCCATAGACAGGGAAGACCAAGAGAGTTTTGGAGATTTTGTGATCAGAAAAGAAATCGTGGCAAAAACAGACAGACCTTTGCAGATTTTGTCCTGATAAAAAACCCTTCAGTGCCCGAAAATAAAAAAGCCGACTCAGCAAAGTCGGCTTCTCCTTTTTGTACCTTGGGTGGGAATCGAACCTATGATTCTAAATGATACCAAATGAATACAAATTACTGTAAATCATATTACTAAGTTGAACATAAAATTTTAAAATTTCTCATATTTTCGTATTTTTGGATGAAAACCGTCACTTTTCCGTCACTTTTATGTCCGTACAATTACGAAGCAGGAAACTAAAATCCGGAGACAAAAGTCTCTATCTGGACATTCACTACAATGGCGAAAGATGGCGCGAATTTTTGAAAATAAAGATTTCTGCAAAAGACCCTTCCCGAACTGAAAAGAAACGGGTAGCTGAAAGAATCCGGTTAAACCGGGAAATGGAACTCCTATCCGATGAAACGGGACACATTCCCAAACATCTAAAAAAGCTGAACTTTTTTATTTTCGCGGAAAACTATATCAAAAATTACAGGAACAAAGATGTCCGAATCATAGCCAGTTCAGTGGAGAAGTTCAAGCTAGCCATTGACAATCCGCGATTGACCATTTCCGCAATTACTCCGCAGCTAATGGAGCGCTACAAGGATTTTTTAATCCATGATGCAGGATTGACAGGTGAAACAGCGCACAATTATTTTACACGATTCAAAAAAATTCTGAAAGCGGCCAAAATGGAAGGATATCTCAAAGAAATGCCTACCGCCGATATTCGATTTTCCAATCCAAATAAGGATGATACCTTAAAAAAGCAAGTTTTGGACACCGAAGAACTTCAAAAACTTGCATCTACACGATGCGGCAATCAAGAAATTAAAAAAGCCTTTCTTTTTGCATGCTACACTTCCTTGGGCCTTGCCGAAATTCGACAATTGAAATGGAAAAACATTAACAAGGGCCGATTGATAACCCATCGAAATAAAACCGGTGAACTGATTAACAATCGATTAAATCGGACAGCACTCGCTATTCTTGGTAGACTCCAAAAGAGCGAGGACTATGTATTCGATGTCCAGAGCCTAAGTGATAATGGAGCGAACAAAGCTATTCGATACTGGGTTAAACGGGCCAAAATTAACAAGCATATCACTTTCTATTGTGCCAGACATACCTTCGCTTGTCAGCTTCTTTCTAACGGGGCAAACCTAAAAACGGTAGCCGATGCCATGGGTCATAGTTCCACAAAAAGTACTTTGAAGTATTTAAACTATGTACAAAGATTGCAGGATGAGGCTATCGATAATCTTCCCGCATTAAAAATTGGGTAGGTTAATTGATGTGAATTGCCTTGTCAAAATTCTTTTCATTTTATGAGATAAAATGGAAGTGAAAAATGATTGCTAACAAGTTCCCCAAATCTTACCATAACTTGACTGCGCGTGGATCCTGTGGAATTTTTGTAGCGTTCCGGCAGATAAGCGTGAAGCAAAAATTCCATAGGGCGCACCCTACTTTTTGGTTTTGACGGAATCGACCTTTTTGCCTTTCGACCTCCATGCCCCATACGATTCGTACAGTCCGGGGTTCTCGTCAAAATATCCCCTGAGGTTTTTGATCACCTCCTGCCTACCGGCTTCAAAGGATTCTTTCTGGATGGTGTCCAACCGTGAGACCTTGAACCCCAAATAGCATAGGGTTGCCAAGGAGATTGCAAGGATGGCCATTGACGGCCATAGTATTGCTTTTGGGATAATCTTCGCTTGTGAAACGGCAACCTTGATGTTCCCGATATCCTTTCTCATCGATTCCCTTTCCCAACGCTCCTTTTCCAAATGTTCGCGGATAATTCTTTGGACCTCCCAAGTGGTCGCCTCCACCTTGACATTGTCCACGTTTTCGGTCAGCCGCTCCAATCTATCGATGGCCTTTTTGAACCCGTCCAGCTCGTCGGTGAGCAGTTCCATTACCTCGTCCAGTTTCTTGTATCCCATGTTCCTTTCGGTTTAGTATCCCATTCCGTACCCGATTCCCGTGTCGATGGCCCGCTTAATGGTTTTCTTGATCAGGTTCTTGGCCATGCTGGCGGCCAGGTTGCTGCCCAGTTCCACGGTTTTACCCGTCAGCTTGACGAACTTTGCCGTCTCCGGGGCCTTGCGGATACCGTTGTTTTCGGATAGCCGGGCCATTATCTCTCCCCCGGACATGGAGCGGTGTACCTCGCTGGCCTTGAAATTATGGCCTTGGTACTCGAACCGGAATCCCTGTAGCTTGTTCGCCCTGTTGATACTTGGCAAAACCTCTACATTTTGTTCTTTCATCGCTTTCATATAACCGTCGAGGGTTTTCGGCCTTTGGGCCTCCATCACCTTCCGGTGGATGTTCCTTATTTCGAGACGTACATGTATGGAACCCAGTTCCTTTTCCAGTTGTACCTCCCTAGCCGTGGTCAGGCCCATTTTCTTGGCCACGTTTTCGGCTGCGAATTGGCTCCGCTTCCCGATAAAACTATCGTTGTAGGCCTTACCGTCGAAACCGATACGGTTCACATATAAGTGGACGTGGGTATGGGCCTTGTCCCTGTGGACAAAGGCGATGGCCTGCCGCTCCTTCAACTGCATTTCCTTGATGAACCTTTGGGCCAGTTCCCTGAGCTGCTCCTTGGTCAGGTCCTTGCCATCCTCCGGTGTGGGGCTGAGTACGAAGCTCAAGGTGTTCTTTTGGCAGCGTGTATTCTGTTCCTGGATGATCTTGAACTCCTCGGTAACCTGTTTGGCATCGTTGCCCGCCAGATGTTGGCTATGGACCACCTCCGCATCCTTCTCCCGGTTCCAGCCATAGTCCATGGATTCACCTGTGTGCGCTATCGATTTTCCCTTACCGATCATACTTTTATTTTTTGAAGTTGTACAGGTGTGTCCTGATCTGCTCCGCCAGTTCCGTTACCTCGTTGGCCAGTCTAGGGTTCCGTTTCTTGAACATATTGCCGATACTGGTAAAATTGTTCTTGTACTTGACCAACATCCTGTAATGGGCCATCTGTTCCCCGGTCAGACGTTCGATGACGGGATTCCCGAAAGCGGAACTGCGGCAGTATTCGGAAAGGGAAATCCCCGCCCGCTGTGCCCTTTTCTTGAGCAGCTTCTTCTCGTAGATGGAACACCGGAACTTGATATAGGTCCTTTTCATTTCCCTTTGGTTTTGCGACCGCCGGGAGCAAGGCAAGATCGTTTTTGTGGCAACAAAAACACATCTTGAATTCCCTGCCCGATTACATCAGTTGCGCCGCCCATGTGCCAGTCGCTGATATCCTTGAAACCGGCATACAATGTTGATCTGTCCTCACAGTTCCTGGAATTGCCAATCAAGTTTTGGGTAGTCAGCTTTCCGTTCGGATCGTTGTCCAAATAGAGTAGGGTACTTGTATAACCTTCAATAATCCTCATAGCTTTCTGAACGAATGCGGTGGAGTTCAATACCAAAAGATCATGTTCGGATTCTAATTTTATATTACACTCCAAAATCGATAATAGGTCGAACATCCCTTCAGTAACGATAAGCGTCGTATGGCCGTTTTTGATATGGGTAACGTCCTTTGGCGAACCGGAATTCTTATAGTATTTGTTGCGTAGTTCCCATCCCCCTGAGTCGTTTTTCAATCCGATGGCGAAATAGTTTCTGTTCTTAAAACGATAATGGACTTCCCTGATATATTTTAAGGCGGTTCTCGGTCCGATATTTCTTGATTTCAAATAATTCTCTAATGCAAAGTGGCCCAGTTTTTTGACCTCTAAGATTTCGATTTTGGTTTCGCTTTCTTCCTTTTGAAAAATCGGTTGCCGGTGAAAAGAAAAAGAGGTCTGTCCCGTGCCGAGGAATTCGAGCGTTTCCTTGACGCTACATTCTTTGACAAGGCACACCAGATCGATGACGTTCCCGCCCTTTCCCGCCCCGTGGTCGTACCACCTGTTCAGTTCCTTGGACACCTTGAAAGAGGCTTGGGCCTCGGGCCGGAACGGACTGAGGAACCAAGCTTCTTTCCCGGTCGACTTGGACGGAAAGTGCCCGAGTTTTGCCAGCGCCCTTTCGATGGGAAAGGCTCGGGCTCTTTCACACGATAGCCTGTTGGTTCTTTTTCTTTTCATCGGCTTAATTTTGTTGTTCCTCCTACCTTTCGGCCCGGCCCAATGTTTATTGGGCGTTCGGCTTAGGTCGGATGTATTTTTGATGTTACCTATCCTACCTTTCAGGTAGGTTGGGTGACCCTTAGGTAAGATGGGGGTTATACATCCTACCTAAGGTTATGCCCTGTTCCCGTTGACTTTCCTTTCCTTTAGGTAGGTTGGTAGGTATTGTTCCCTATTTTTTCGGAAGTTCGATTTCCCAAGGGGTATCCGTAAAAAGCGGTCTTGCCAGATAGCCGTAGACCTGTCGCTTGGGATGTTTCACTTTCTGGAACCCGAACCCGGACAGCGCACGGCCCAGATTGATCTTGTTCAGGCGAAGGTTCAGGCAGCCCAGTTTGACCAGTACGTCCGAAGCGGTGACAAAATCATCGAAATCGTCGGATTTTTCATAATATTTCGAGACCAGCTCCTCTTCCGTTGTCAGTCTCGTGTATTTTTTGTTCCGCTCCTCGTTCTCCCGGATATCCTCGATGGACAGTTCGGGATTGAAGTTTGGGTCTGAATAGGCCAGATGGTAGGCCTGTGACCATACCCTGTCGATATCCACCTCTTTCGAATAGGCAAAATCGATCTTGTCCTTCAGCTCGAAACAGAGCCATCTCACCGATCCCGTTTCATCGTTCAGGAACGAGGACATATTGGTGGAACCTACGAACGAACAGATACGGGGCAGTGTCGTGTTCTTCCGGTCGTAGGGCAGCCGTTCGTTGATAAAGGTCTTCGAGAAAAATGCCTTTAGGGCGTTTACATCCTTTTTGGAAAGTACCGCCAGTTCGTCGAGGTTGTACAGGAAGTTCCGACAGAGCTGTATCCGGGCGTCCTTATCATTGCTGATATCCTCGGCCATGTATTCCGACAGTTCGGGAGGGCAGAGGAACCGGCACCAGGTGGTTTTTCCGGAGTTCTGCCCAGGGTGTGAAAGCACGAAGGCCTGCTTGTTGGAATAGCCCGGCTCCAGGGCACATTTAATCGACCGTACCAACCATTTCCTGAAATGGTAATTGAAGACCTCTTTCTCGTATACCGGCACGTAGGATGCCAAGTGCAGGATATGGTCGTTGCCGTCCCATTCGGGAAGGTTGTCGAAATACCCCTTGATGGGATTGAACCTCGGTATCCATTCCGAGCGGATAAGGATCTCCAGCTTCCCGGTCGGGATATCGACCCCTGCCTTGGCCAGTTCGATGATCAGGGAGTTCAGGTTCAGGCAGTGCCTTTTCCTGGAGCCCTTGACCGAGATCTGGAAGTCATGGGATATCTCGTTGTAGGCAATATCATATTTACCCTCGAGGTATTCCATGGTATAGTCGTACACCGTCTTTTTCTTGGCGTCCCTTACCTTGTAAAGTCCGGCACCGCTATCTCCTCCTGCCATTACCTTCTGTTCCTGAGGGTGTGTTGTAGTGCGGCA
>DASSWC010000093.1:0-5522 GCA_035705395.1 Pricia sp.
CCAAGACGTTTTTACTAAAATCTGGCACAAATCTGACAGCTATAGCCCGTCAAAAGGGCGTTTCTTCACTTGGATAATGAATATCGCAAGAAATGCCGCTATCGATAAAGTGCGCTCAAAATCCTATAAAAACCAACAAAAAAATCTGTCCGCCGATTTCTTCGTAAGTATTTTGGACAGAGCTGATACTAACGATCAACCCGACGAAACGACTATCGATACCTCCGCCCTCAAAAAATTGGTACTGAATCTGAAGGAGAAATGTCTCAAGATTATCGAGATGCTCTATTTCAGGGGATACACCCAAGAAGAGGCATCGGAAGAACTCGACATTCCTTTGGGTACGGTAAAGACCAGGAACAGAAGCTGTATTTCTAAACTCAGGGAAAATATTACATTGGAATGGAAGTAGACAAATACATAGCATCCGGAATTCTGGAACTCTACGTAGCGGGACTGCTTACGGAGGAGGAAAATTTGGAGGTGTATGAAAATGCCAACAAATACCCCGAAATAAAAAACGAAATCTTGGCCATTGAGACGGCCATTCTCGAGCTGACCCAATCGGTGTCCCCAAAATACGCCCAGCGCAAAGGCTTCAACGCTATAAAAGTACGCATCGGGGAAAGAAAGGATACTAGGGTCGTGGAAATGCCCAAGGCGTCGAAACCAAATTGGAGCACCTATGTTGGATGGGCCGCTGCCATACTGTTCGGCGCCGGATTGATCTGGTTCTATATTCAGAACGACCAACTCAAAACACAGATCGACATGGTCAACGAACAGAACGAGGTATTGGAGCAGCAGATTTTCGATGCCCGCGGTTCCCTGACCAATACCAAGGAACTCCTGAATGATTTGAGGGACAGAAATGTTATTGTTGTCGCATTAGGCGGCCAGGAGGTTTCCCCGGAATCCTATGCCAAGGCCTATTGGAACCGAGAGGAGAACAAGGTCCTTATCGATGCACAGGGCCTTCCCGAACCACCGGATGGTATGGTCTATCAGGTCTGGTCGTTGAAAATGGATCCCCTTACCCCTACCAGCGTTGGTCTTCTGGATGATTTCGCCGAGGACGGGTACAAGGTCTTTACCCTGAACAACCCAAACGATTCGGAAGCTTTCGGAATTACGCTCGAACCCGCCGGGGGCAGCGAAGAGCCCACCATGGAACAATTATTTGCCCTGGGCGCGGTATCGTCATCCTAAAAATTAAAACCTAGGGTAAACAGCAAGCGACCTCCCTCTTCGCCGCGGTAATAGCCGATATTACCCGTGACGGCGCTAAAACCACTGACCCAGACCGAGCCGCCAACGTTGTTATGCCATTTTTCGGAGGTACCGCCTTCCGTCCAGACCCTACCGTAGTCGAATCCGGCACTAATGCCGATTTGCAAGGGTATAAAATTGGTCCTAAACCTCGATAGGGCCACGCGCAGATCCGTGCTGTGGTAGAAGGAGGTCTTTCCGTTGAAGCGCTCGTTTCGGTAGCCCCGTAGACTATGGTTACCCCCCAGCAATGCCCCGTGGTAAAACTCATAGCTGTCACCCAAAAGGGCCTGCCCCGCCACTTTGGTGCCCAGCACCACGGTTTCGCTGGGATCCAACGGGTACAAAAGGGATAGGGAGGGTTTGATGTAGCCGAACCGGTTGTCGTTACCATTCAGGTTCGCCGTGTAGCCCACCACCACGTCCAGTTCCATCCCACGACTAGGGAAAAAGGGATTATTTTCATTGAAATACTGGTACCCGACTTCCGCCGACGCATATCGCTGATTCTCGAAGATGTCGTTATTGGGCGAAAACACCTGCCCCACATAGCGGCCGTCGTCATCGGACACCTCGTTGGATTCCAATTGGGTGCGCAGGGTAAAACTACTTCCGGA
The DNA here is from genome assembly GCA_035705395.1 of Pricia sp. GTDB lineage: Bacteria > Bacteroidota > Bacteroidia > Flavobacteriales > Flavobacteriaceae > Pricia. Next base: position 1,887 of record DASSWC010000093.1, read on the forward strand.
ATCCGTATGGATCAAATAGGGTGACACCGACCACTGGCGTATGCGTACGCGGTTGAAATCGCGGTCCGTATCTTCCCGGTCATAGGTGGAACCATTGCCCTCCCCGAAATAGTTCATCGTGAAATTGGGACTGGCGTACCGAAGGTCGACACCCAGGTTCCATTTATAAAAGATATGGGCAAACTCGGGGGTGTACTGCACCGCAAAGCCATTGGTGGCAAAAAAGTATTCCACACCCAAGGTATGCTGTGAGCTGAAGGGATTGTTCGCAAGACCATATGTTCGGAAGCGATCCTTTACCCCAATTCGAAAGCCGGTATCGCCATCGTATCCAACGCTGGGCAACACTATATTTTGGGAATATTTTCTCTTTTGGTAGTTGTAATTGTTGATGTCATAGGAATCCGTCAGCCATTTTTTGGTCTTAGGATTTGCAATCGTATTGTCCTCACTCTTATAGTCATATAATTTAATATTTTTGAGGTTCTTGAAATCATAGGTGTCATCTTCTTCCCCACCTACGACTTTGATGTTAATGGGATTATCACCGTCTCCCCGGGTCTTAAACGTATCGTTGCCGTCGAGCCCGTACACCCACAACTCACGGGTCTTTTTGGCGTCATAGCTGTTCTTAAAAATGCTATCCCCATCCTTTAAAATCGCTATTTCCGTAATGCCATTCGACCTTCTTTGAATCAGAAATTGGTCATCGCCCTTTGTTCCGGTAACGACCTGAAATTGCGCCAGATATTCATAGTAACGGCGTGCGATATTTTCTAGATTGTCGCGTCTGGCCCGTAGGTTTTTTTTTATGCCCGCGATGCTACTGTCCCGCGCTGCTTCGGGCAAGGTAGCAAAAGCGGAATCGATGGCCTTATCGGTAAGGTTTTGCTGGATGTAATCGACCTGTTCCTTCCAATCTTGCCAATTTGCCGTATTGATAAACATTTTGTCCAGTGGATAGCCAGAAAGGTTGAACCATTTGATGTTCTGTATGTCCGCGTCATAGTCCTGCATTTTCCGGAGCTCGGGAAAAGCCAATTTCAATAGGGCAATCATGGATCCATCATATTTCGGAAATACCTGGTCCCAATCCCTGGGTATGGCCTCGAACCTACTTTTGCCCCGTTCGGTTTCGTACTTTGCCCAGCGCCATTGGTCTTGGTGGCGGTCCCAGTTGCCGGTCAAATGGTCGAGAAGACGGGCCTTTATGTAACTCGATTCGTCGACGAAGGCATCCTTACTTTCCAGCAGCTCCAAGCGCAGATCAGCCGTACTAAGGATATCGTCGGGGGAACCGAAGGTCGCAAAATTTTTGTTCTCGTCGCCGACATGTTCCTCCAGCATAAAAAGTGCGTTTCCGTAATCTTCGTTGTAGATGCCTAAACGCTCCTGTTTGGGCAGGTAGTAAATTTCCGGATTGGCATGGGGAATGTTCAAGGCTTCTGACAGCTCGGGCATGGCGAACTGGGCATACGGATGCGAAGTGGTGTAAAAATCGAGCAGAATACGCTCGGCTACGGTATTTTTTAGGTAATCTTCTACGTATTGGTCCTTAATGACGGTAGCTTGAAGAAAACGCACCGCACTTTTAAGCAGGGCCCTTAATGTGTATTCATGTCCGTTGTCGTCGACCAGTCTTAGGGATTTAGATTGGGTACCGCCGCCCTCCGAGATGGGCCTGATTTGGTTCGGCAGTTCGTCGAGACGCAACACGGGCGCAGTGATTTTTTTACTATACAGGCTTCGGTAATGGTCGCCCCAGACCCATTCGAAGAAGCTGCTTTTATCGGTCTCCTCGGGCGTATATATGGAAGCCTTTTCCGTTTTACCATAGGCTTTTTGAGGAACCGAAATTTTGGCCAAGGTCGGCCGTTCGCGCCGTATTTTTTGGGTATACAATATTTGGGATGTCCCATCTTCTAACGTAAACAGATCCACTTCCGAGCTTCCGTTCTTGTATATCGTAAGTCTGGCGTAGCCGGGGCGGTCCGATTCGAAATGTTCATCCTTGGGTGCGCGTGCCTTTTCCGTTTTTCCGATGGCCCCGCTGATAATCTGTGGGATACCGTCGTCGGACATAAACTGCAGGTTTCTGTCCTTTCCCGAAACGAAGATGACATCCTCGAATTGGCTGGCGATGGTCGCCAATCGCGATCGGAACCATCGGTTTTGTTCGTTTTGGTAAGACCCCGGGGTAAACCCGCCCATCCGGTCGAGCAAGCAGATTTGGGTATTGCTCATTACCGGTTGGTACACGGCGACCACGACCGTCTTTCCCTGGCTATCCTTGATATCGTCCTTGAATTCCGCCAAAAACTCGTCACGCGTCTTGTGTTCGCATTTTCCGTTGACGTAAGGGTGATCGTCCCAATCCTCGAGAAACCATTGGGAGTCTACCATTTCCAAAACCACCTCGTCGTTGATGGTCTCCCGCTCTAGGGGACAGCCGTCGCTGGGCCAAAATTCCGCCTTGCTGTTGTCCTGTAAAAATGATTCCAGCTCGTCGATGCTTTTTGGGGCATCCTTCGCCCATTCGTTTTTACCCGGAGTTAGAACGACCTTGCCGTTAAAATTGTCCCATAGGTGCATGAGTTTTACGAGCCTGGCCTTTTCCCTGCCCTGTTCTTCGTTTTTGGAGGGAAATCCATCCTTGGTCACGATGTTTCCGATAATCAGTAGGGTGGCTTCGTCATCCTGTTTCGATTTTTCATTGATAGCGCCGATCATCGCCTCCGCTTCTGAAAGAGGGGCGTTGCCGACGTTCGAAATGATATAGAAAGCATGGGAGATCCCTTTTGCAGGGATATCCTTACCGGCCTCTTGCGAAAACAGGCCGTTGGCAAAAAGCCATGCGACGGAAATAAAAGTTAGAAATCGATTCATTGTATACCATCATTAGTTAAAATCAAACTTACATTCCCGTTCTTGCCCTCTTTTTTTTCCACTATCTCGAACCTTACTTCGTAATCCCCTTTTGATCTGGGTAAAGTTGGGAAAAATTACGGTCGGGGAAGTCCTCTCCGCGATTTTTTCCGCTCCTATGAAAAATACGGTGTCCCGGTGCATGAGCTCCGTCGAGATTTTGGCAACAGACGTTTTAAAATAGACACTTAATGGGTCACGGAACTTTAGGCTCACGGTGCAGTGTGAGGGCGACGGGGTCATGGAATTCCAAATTCATTATTCGATAAAAATAGTCCGCAAAAAGTCCATTTAAGTGTTTTGTGGTAATTTTGCCATTCAATTTTAGGCCCATGAACCCCTCCGCTTCCGGTTGGATCGATAAATTCGGCTCCTTGATAATGAAGGATGCCCATCCGTACCCGGATTTTAATTCACTCTATGATTCCCTAAAGAAAACAGGGTTCGTCTATGGCATCAACACGGCCATTCCGAATTTTATTTTGCCCGAACACGCGCTTTCGGAGGATGAAAAAGCCAAAATTAATTTGTTGAATGCCCTGTACGTCACTTTTGCCCTGGAAATGGAAGACCGTGATTTCGGAAATTTTCTGACCTCCATCTTCCGGTTTTATCAAGACCTTAAAGTAAGCAATGTATCTTTTCTCCGCAAAATTCTATCCGGAAAAAAAACCTCCTCGCAGTTGGAAAAGCTGATTGACTCCCGTGTGT
>DASSWC010000094.1:0-8319 GCA_035705395.1 Pricia sp.
CCAACAATGCAACACCTACATCGGCAAAAACCGCCGCCCACATGGTGGCCAGTCCACCTGCACCAAGAATCAGGACTATTATTTTAACCCCAAATGCCAGACCAATATTTTGCCATACGATGCTTCGTGTCGCGCGACCAATTTCAATAGCCCTTGCAACCTTGCCCGGTTGATCGGTCTGAATAATAATATCCGCAGTCTCAATGGCCACATCACTGCCCATGCCTCCCATGGCAACACCTACATCGCTTGCAGCCAATACAGGCGCATCATTAATACCGTCGCCTATGAAGGCTACCTTCGTGGCAGGTTGTCTTTTGAGTTTTTCAACTTCGTTGAGCTTGTCTTCCGGTAATAGCCCACCTTTTGCCCAATCGAGGTTTAACTTTTTTGACACTTGCTGGGTAATGGAATCCTTGTCGCCCGAAAGCATGATTACGGTTGTTATTCCCAAATCCCTAATTTGTTGGATGGCCCGATGGGCATCTTCCTTCAATTCATCGGCGATGATTACGTAACCTGCAAATTTTCCGTCGATGGCTACCATCACAATAGCGTCTACAATACGATCCGTTTCCGGCGGAACGTCGATGGTATTGGAGGTCATCAAGGCCTTGTTACCTACCAAAACGGTTTTTCCGTTGACCGTCCCCTTTAACCCCTTTCCGGCAACTTCCGAAATATCGGTGGCCTGATATGGCCTGCCGGCAAGCCCAAAATCCGTTTTAAACTCCAATATCGCCTTGGCAATGGGGTGGGTGGATTTTTCCTCCATTGCCAACAGGTATCTCATAAAATCGGCTTTCTCGAACGCTTTGGACTGGATTTCCTTGATTTTGAATATCCCCCGGGTTATGGTTCCTGTTTTGTCCATCACAACGGTGTTCATTTTGGTGATTGCATCCAAAAAGGATGCGCCTTTGAACAGAATCCCGTTTCGGGATGCCGCCCCCAATCCCCCGAAATAACCCAAGGGAATGGAGATGACCAAAGCGCAGGGACACGAAATAACGAGGAATATCAAGGCGCGATATAGCCAATCCCGAAACACGTAGTCCTCCACAAAAAAATAAGGTACGAACGTCAGGCCGATGGCAAGAAAAACTACAATAGGGGTATAGATCCGTGCGAATTTCCGGATAAACAGTTCGGTCTTTGATTTTCTGGCGGTCGCAGTCTGTACCATATCCAGAATACGGGCAATGGAACTATCCTTAAATTCCTTTGTAGTTTCAATTTCGATTACCCCTTCAAGGTTGATGCTTCCCGCAAAAACCTTGTCCCTTTTGGCAATGGTGTCAGGTTTGCTTTCGCCCGAAATGGCGGCCGTATTGACCGATGCTTTTTCCGAAAGTAACACCCCGTCAAGGGGGATCTTTTCACCTGCCCGCACTTGAATACGCGCTCCCACCTTCACGGTTTCGGGATGGACGGAAACAAAATTACCCTCACGCAATACCGAGGCCTGATTGGGGCGGACATCCAACAGTGCCTTGATATTTCCTTTGGCCTTTTTCACGGCAGCGTTCTGGAACAGTTCACCCACCGCGTAGAACAGCATCACGGCCACCCCCTCCGGATATTCGCCAATAGCGAACGCACACAAGGTCGCGATGGACATCAGGAAGAACTCGGTAAAGAAGTCCCCTTTTTTGATGCTTGTCCACCCCTGCTTCATTACAGGCAGTCCTACGGGAAGATAGGCCGCCAGGTACCAAGTGAAACGCACCCATTCCCTTGAAAAAAAGGGACTGTTAAAATAGTCGAAGGCAAGCCCCGATATCAATACTATGAAACTGAGTAGTGCCGGAAAATACTTTTGAAGATTTTTGGGGCTGTGGTTATCTTTGCCCTTATGGGGTGATTTCGTTTTTGATGCACCGGCGCTCGATTTTTTTAAGGGTATCCCGTCTGTTTCCATCATGCTGTCAAGATACCAAAAAGGACACTGTAACGGAAGTACATTTTTTCAGTTATTTTTTTCGAAAGATAGGGGCTCATCCTGTTCGATTTTAATGGGAATGTGCGGCGTCGCCCTTTTTCATTTCGGCCATCAGGTAATAGGCATTGTTGAACGCGAATTTGGTACCAGGAGCCACAGGTTCCATAAAATCGATGGCCACCCAATCGCCATCCCTCGTACCTATGGTGATTTCCACGGGTTTAAAGCTCCAATCGGCGCCTTCCGTTTCCGCCGTGAATACAAAGGATTTACCGCCATCCTTGGCAATCGCACTTTCGGGCATCGCCGTTGTTCGGGTAGTATCGATTTCAATACGGCCTTCAATATACATCCCCGGAATCAGGTGGCCCTCCCTGTTCTCGATTTCGGCGTGTACGTGAACCGCTTTGGGACCTTGTTCAAAGGTCTTTCCGACGGAATAGATTTCGGCGGTCAGTTCGGTACCGGGAACGGACTGCACATTGAAGCGTACCGTTTGGCCTTCCCTTACCTTGGATACATCCTTTTCAAAGACCATCAAATCGGCGTGCACGTGATGGGTATCAATGATTTCCATAAGGTCGGTCTGGGGTTCCACGTACTGTCCCGTTTTCACCTTTACTTTTTCAACAAATCCTTCAATGGGGCTGCTCAGGGCTACCCGCTGATAAATCGAGCCCTTGAGAATATCGGATGCATTGATGTTGAACTGTTGTAACTGCGCTTCGAGGCCGTTGACCATCGCCTGGGATGCCCGGTAATCGGCCTCGGCCTTTTGAAAGTTTAAACCCGACCCTACCCCGGCGTCATACAGCTTTTTTTGGCGGTCGTATTCCTTTTTCAGAAACTGGCTGTTACTATGGGCATTGAGGTAATCGGTCTGTTTCTGGATGATATCGGGATGTGATAGATAGGCTAGCGTTTGGCCCTTGTTTACCTTGTCGCCTTCGATGACCTCGATGGAAACCACATTTGCCCCGATTACGGTCGTAATGGATGCCTCGTTCTGTGGCGGCACCTCCAGGTGTCCGTTGGCCCTAACATAGCCCCTCATATTTCTTTGGGCCAGGGTGTCAATCTCCATTTGCAGGGCCTCGTATTGTTGTGCGCTGAGCATCGCCTCGGTCGTTTCGTTTTCCTTGGATTTCGATGCCGTTTGGGAATCCTGTTCCCCAGGTTTCTTAGTGGCTTGGGAATCCCCACAGGCCGAAAGGCCCAGGCACAATCCCATTGAGGCTATCAAGGTATTTTTTAGTATACTTTTCATCGTTTTATTGGGTATAATATTGAAGTTCAAATATGGATTTTAAGTAGTTTTCGAGGGCTTCCAAGGCGTCCATTTCGGTCTGTACGGCATCCCGGATTATCTGGGTAAAGGCGGCGTAGTCCACCGCACCTTCTGTATAGGCGAACAAGGCACCCTTGCGCTGTTCTTTGGCGAGCGGAAGGGCTTCATTTCGGTAAAAGTGCCAAGAGTGACGCCATTTTTGGTAGGATTCCAATGCCTGCCCGTATGATGACCTCAGTTGTTGTTGCTTGAAGGACGCCTTGACCTCGGCAATTTCCCACTCCACTTTCGCCGCTTTTTTCCGCCCCCGTTCGGGGCCCGCGAACAGTGGAAGCGACACCCCGGCCTGATAGGTATAGAATCCGCTATCGCCATTGACCTTTTGGATTCCGCCCTGCAAGTTGATTTTGGGCAGCAAATCGGCACGTGCCGCATTGTAATCTGCCTCCGCTTCGGCCATCCGTTTTTGTGAAAACATGAACTCCGGATGTTCCTGCAACTGAAAATCCGTTTCCAACACCGCAAGTCCTTTTTCGTTCCATTCGTTGGGTACGGTATAGACCGTTGCTGAAGCTTCGATGCCTTCAGGTGGGCCCAGCCACAGGTTCAGACGTTGCAGGGCCATGGCATAGTCGCTTTCTGCCTGTTGTAATCTGTTGCCAATCTGCAAGGCTTGATTTTGCGCCGACGTAAATTCCAATCTTGAAATGGCCTCGACTTGCAGATTAAGTGCTATGGCGGTCGAAAATTTTTGATAAATGGAATCCAGTTCCTGGTACAAAAGGAGTTTCCGTTTCGCCCGGAAGGTTTCCGACCAGGCTTTTTTCACTTCGAGTGCCACTTGAAGTTCAGAGAGGTCATAGGCCGCTTCCGCAAGCTGGATCCGCTGTCGTTGCAGCCTCTTTTTTGCACGGATGCCGAACAGGTCGATGTTCTGCTGACCTACACCGATAGGGGTGTAAATGCCCCGACCATCGCTTATTTCCTCCCCGCTCGTAAATATCCGGGTAGTGCCGAAATCGTAGGCGTTCGCTTTCAAGACGGTCTGTTTTTTGATTTCAAGACGGGCTGTTCTTAGCAATGGGTAATTTTCCTTGGCAAGGGTCAAGGCCTCTTTTAACGTAAGCGTGGGCAATGCATCCTGTTGTAGCGATTGTGATCGGATATCCTGTGCCACACTAGTCGAAGGAACGACCTGTGCCGAGCTTGTCGAAGGGAATCCCAAAGTAAACACAAGGCACACCACCGCAGTAGACGTAATCCATTTTTTGTTGCCGCCGATCTTGGCCGATCGTCCCTCCATCCACTTATAGAAAATCGGAAGGATAAATAGCGTCAGCAAGGTGGATGTTATCAGTCCCCCAATGACCACGGTCGCCAAGGGTCGCTGTACCTCTGCACCTGCGGAGGATGAAATTGCCATCGGCAGGAAGCCCAATATATCGGTTAAAGCGGTCAACATGATGGGCCTTAGGCGCCGCTTGGTACCTTCGGTTATCCGCGCTTTCAGATCCGTCACCCCTTCTTCCTTCAGCTCGTTGAATCCGCTGATCAAGACCAGACCGTTAAGCACCGCCACGCCGAAGAGCACGATAAACCCGACCCCTGCGGAAATACTGAACGGCATATCCCGTAACCAAAGTGCAAAGACCCCACCGATGGTCGCCATCGGGATGGCCAGATAGATCATAAGGGTCTGCGGAAAGGATTTGAGCGCGAAGTAAATGAGGATGAAAATGGATAACAAGGCTATCGGTACGACCATCTGTAGGCGATTGCTGGCCCGCTCCAGATTCTCAAATGCCCCTCCATAGCGGATATAGTATCCGGGCGGAAGCTCCAAATTGGCCTCCAGACGTGCTTTTATATCTTCCACCACCGATTTTACATCCCTGTCCCGGATGTTGATACCCACATACGTCCTGCGGTTGGTGTTGTCCCTGCTGATCTGCATCGGGCCAGGTTCGTAGCTCACATCCGCAACCTCGCGCAAGGGAATCTGTGACCCGTTGGGTAGATTGACAAACAGGTTTTGGATGTCCTCAATACTTTCGCGGTTTTCCTTTTGCAATCGAACCACCAGGTCAAAGCGCCTTTCACCCTCAAAAATCACGCCCGCTTTTCCGCCGGCAAAGGCGGCCTGGACAACGTTATTGAGTTGTTCGATCTGCAGTCCGTATTGTGCCAGTTTTTCACGGGTATAGTCGATTGTTATTTGTGGCAGGCCGTCCGTGGCTTCCACCTTCAAATCGGCAACACCCGGAACGGTCGCTATAATTTTGCCCATTTCTTCCGCTTTGCTGGCCAGTACCTCCAAATCCTCCCCGAACAGTTTGATGGCCACGTCTTCCCGAACCCCGGTAAGCAGCTCGTTAAAACGCATTTCGATAGGCTGGGTAAATTCATAGTTTACGCCGGGAATGATGCTGATGGCCGTCTTTATTTTTTCGATCAGCGCGTCTTTCGAGTCTGCGGATACCCATTCATCCTTCGGTTTCAGGATAACGAATACATCGGCCAAATCCATCGGCATAGGGTCGGTGGGTACGTCCGCCACCCCAATACGGCTAATGACGTGCAAGGCCTCGGGGAATTCCGCCTTCACGATGCGTTCGACTTTAGTGGTGGTTGCAATGGTCTCCGATAGCGAGCTGCCCGGTTTTAATATGACATGAAAGGCAATATCGCCTTCGTCGAGTTGCGGAATGAACTCACCGCCCATTCGCGTAAAGGCAAAAATGGCAATAGCGAATAAACCAAGGGCAACCGCAACGACAATTTTGGCTTTTTTGAGCGATTTGTCCAAAAGCGGCCTGTACTTCTTTTGCATCCAAAGTACAAATCTGTCCCCCCAAGCCTGTTTGCTGTTTTTTTGTGCCCCCGTTTTTCCGGAAGGCATGCGAAGGAACAAGGCGGAAACCATGGGTACATAGGTCAGACATAAAAGCATCGCCCCTAGCATGGCAAAGATAAACGTGAGCGCCATAGGCCGGAACATTTTTCCCTCAACGCCTTCCAACGCGAGAATGGGCAGGAAGACGATCAGGATGATCAGCTGCCCGAAAAAGGCCGTATTCATCATTTTTTTCGAAGCCTTGGCAGCAATCCTGTCCCTTGTAGCGGCGTCTGTAGGCTGCGCAATGGGATCATTTGCGGTCTTCTTTTTGACCACGTAGCCGTACATCAAAAAAACCGTGCTTTCCACAATGATAACAGCCCCGTCCACAATGATTCCAAAATCGATGGCCCCTAGGCTCATCAGGTTGGCCCATACATCGAATACGTTCATCAGGATAAAGGCGAATAAAAGGGAAAGCGGAATGGTCGAGGCCACGATAAGTCCCCCCCGCCAATTGCCCAACAGCAGCACCAGTACAAAAATCACGATCAGTCCCCCTTCCAACAGGTTTCCGGTTACCGTACCGGTGGTTTCGGCAATCAGTTCGCTGCGATCAAGAAAAGGTTGGATAGTAATCCCTTCCGGCAGGGATTGCTGGATCTGCTGCATACGCTCGGTTACATTTTCGATGACCTCATTGGAATTGGCGCCTTTGAGCATCAAAATCATCCCGCCCACGGCCTCGCCCTTTCCGTCTTTGGTCAGGGCACCATAGCGCACCGCACTGCCGATACTTACATGGCCCACATCCTTGACCGTAATGGGAATGCCGTTTGCATTTTTGACCACGATATTTTCAATGTCCTCGACCGTTCTGGCCAAGCCTTCCCCACGGATAAAATTCGCCTGGTGGTTGCGCTCGATATACGCGCCGCCCGTATTCCCGTTATTGTTTTCCAACGCGGCATAAACGTCCGAAATACTTATTCCGATGGCACGAAGCTCATCAGGGTCAACCGCGACCTCGTATTGCTTTATGTTGCCACCAAAGGCATTGACCTCCACCACTCCGGGGACCATTGCCATTTGCCTGCGTACGATCCAATCTTGGATGGTCCTCAGCTCGGTGGGAGAATATTCTTTTGGGGCGTCTTCATCGACTTCCAGTGTATACTGATATATTTCGCCCAATCCTGTAGTTATCGGCCCCATGGTAGGTTTACCGAAACCCGTGGGAATCTTTTCCCGTACCTCGGGAAGTTTTTCGGCCACCAGCTGTCTGGGCAAATAGGTTCCGACATCGTCATCGAATACGATGGTTACGACCGATAGGCCGAAACGGGAAACCGAACGGATTTCCTTCACATTGGGGAGGTTGCCCATGGCGACCTCGACGGGATAAGTCACGAATTGTTCGATATCTTCCGTGCCCAAATTGGGCGATTGGGTGATTACCTGCACTTGATTGTTGGTAATATCGGGTACGGCGTCGATAGGCACCTGAAACATGCTCCAGATTCCAGCTCCGATAAGAACTAGGGTGAGCAGGCCGATACTCAATTTGTTATCGATCGAAAAATCGATGATTCTGTTGATCATAAATAGTAAACCTTAATTCAGTTATACAATAAACCGGGCTTTCGCACCGTGTCTTGCCGACAAGAAAGCGAAAGCGGTGGATCGTTCCCCACAATGGAACGTCACAAAAGGATGTAGTTATCCTATGAAAACTGAATTAGGGTCTCGGAGGCTGTAAAAAGGAAAGGGGAATTTCTTTTCCCAAACTGTCAAAATGGGCAAAATTCTCTTGTGAAATGTTCGGTTGAATGGCTTGGAATAGGGCCAAACCCAGATCTATGACATGTGAGTGACAGCAGTGGCACTGGCAGAAGGGCGAGCATTGTTGGCAATCCTGGTCGTGGTCGGCATCATGGCCGATTACGGAAACCACCTGGCAATCGCCATCCTTGCTACCGGAATCGGCGCATGGCATAAAATTGAGTGCCAGAAAGTAGATGGACAGTATGACCGTTATCAATTTCACGTTGTAAAGATAACAAGTTTTTCGAGCAATTGCATTGCAATGAACGGCGTATTGTATATGACGACCGGATTTTCCTTATTTATTCAGGGCCTAATTTAAATCACCGGAAAACACTTTCACCAAAAATCCCTGCGATTCATCGAAAAATTTAGAGATATCCGATTTTTTGATTTTTCACATCCAAAAATCCATTCATATGTGTAAGG
>DASSWC010000095.1:0-11877 GCA_035705395.1 Pricia sp.
ATATCCTCTCGAATACGCCCAAGGAAAAATCCACTTGGCTATTCTCGGCCACCATGCCGAAGGAGGTGTCCAAAATTGCCGAAAAATTCATGCACGATCCCGTGGAAATTACAGTGGGTACCCGAAATGCAGGGATATCTACGGTGAACCACGAATATTATGTAGTAGGCGGACGGGACCGGTACCCGGCCCTGAAAAGATTGGCCGATGCCAATCCCGATATTTTTTCCGTCGTCTTTTGTAGGACCAAACGGGATACCCAGCGCGTCGCCGAAAAGCTAATCGAAGACGGCTACAATGCCGGGGCCTTGCACGGAGACCTCAGCCAAAACCAGCGCGACTTGGTCATGAGCTCTTTCCGGAAGAAACAGATCCAGCTGTTGGTAGCAACGGACGTAGCGGCCCGTGGCATTGATGTCAACGACATCACACACGTAATCAACTACCAGCTTCCCGACGAAATCGAGGTCTATACCCATAGAAGCGGACGAACGGGCCGGGCCGGGAAATCGGGAATCTCCATGGTCATCGTAACGCGCAGCGAATTGCGGAAAATAAAGGCCATCGAGAAAAAAATCCAACAGGAATTCGTACAGAAAAAAATTCCGACCGGTATCGAAATCTGCGAGATCCAGCTCTACCATTTGGCCAACAAAATCAAGGACACCAAGATAAACAAGGATGTAGAAAATTATCTGCCCGCCATCAACGATGTACTGAATGGTATCGACCGCGAGGAACTGGTCAAAAAAATCGTATCGGTAGAGTTTACCCGTTTTTCGAACTATTACAACAAGACGAAGGACCTGAATACGGTCGATGCTTCCAGTGGTAATAGGGACCGGGGCGCGGCCGGTTCGGCTTCTTCCAATGGTTCATATGCATCCAACGAATCATCCGTGCGTTTTTTTATCAACGTCGGGGAAAAGGACGGGTACGATTGGATGAACTTAAAGGATTTTCTCCGTGATACCCTGAATCTTGGCAAAGACGATGTCTATAAAGTCGACACCAAGGATTCGTTTTCCTTCTTTAACACCGACGCGGAGCATACCGATCAAGTCCTGAAATTTTTTACCGATTTTAAATTGGACGGCAGGTTTATCAACGTCGAGATTTCCCAAAATCCCGGTGGCGGCGGCGGTGGCCGTGGCAAGAAGGGTAAAGGCAAAAAAAATAGGTTCGACGATCGTGGCGGCCGCCGTAAAAATAGGGATAAAGGTCGGGAGAAAGCCAAAACTGGGCACACCGGGCATTCCGGATTCTCTGGAGACCCCGGCAAAAAGAAGGGTAAGAAAAGCAGAAGCGATTTCTTTTAACGAGTAACCGCTGTTGCGTTAATTGTTTACTAAAAGATACGCTTCGGCGTATTTTTTGGGTTTGTTTAGTACATTTAATCGCTATTCCAAAAAAATGAAACTACACGTTGTTCTCATTTTTATCTTTTCGGTATTCAGCGCTTTCCCACAGGAAGAGGATTCTGCCACGGAACAGGAAATCAATGCCGTAGTGGTCAATGCACAATCCGATACCCCTATGGAAAGTGTGCATGTGGTCAATCTGAACCAAGTCGTTGGAACCATTACCAACGAAAAAGGGGAATTTTCTATACCTGCGGCAGTCAACGACACCCTTTATTTTTCATTTTTGGGTTTTAAGTCCCAAAAAATAAGGGTCACCAACGATATGTTCAGGTTCGGAAACACTGAGATCGCCCTGACCGAACTGGCCTATGCACTCGAAGAGGTAATCGTTCAGCCCTATCAGTTGACCGGATATCTCGAAATTGACGTTAAAAATCTCCCGATCAACAATGCGTTTCAATACAGTATTTCGGGACTTTCGGTGGGCTACGAGGCCGGTAACAGAAGTCCCAGTGCGGTTACCAAAGTGCTGGGCGCCATCCTGAATCCCGCGGACCAGTTACGGAACCTTTTCGGGAGGAAGCCCAACCAGATGAGAAAACTGCGGAAAATGAAAGAGGACGACCGTATACGGGATTTATTGGCCTCTAAATTCGATCGGGAAACCCTGACCGAACTGCTGCAGATCGAGAAAGTGGACATCGAGGATATCTTGAACAACTGCAACTACTCCAAATCCTTCATCAACACGGCCAATGACCTACAGATACTCGATGCCATTAGCGGCTGCTATGAGGAGTTCAAGGTGCTGAACCGAACAAAGTAAGAAAGTTTTAATCAAACCTAGCATTATAAAGTCAGAAATATTTTTGGATTCCACGCTCATTTTATGGTTTTCATTTTATAGTTTTAAAACATGAAAAGATGGGCCTTCGTTATTGTACTTTTAACCGTTGTTATTTCCTGTAGGCAGGCCAAAACGGAAATAATCAAAGACGCCGACCTGGCGAAGAATTCTGTACCGATTCCCACTGAAAAAACACCTTTTGCCTGGGAAGGGGCCAACGTTTACTTTCTTTTGACCGACCGTTTTAACAACGGAGATACCCTGAACGATGTCAATTTTGACCGAACGAACCCTACCGGACCGCTCAGGGGATTTATGGGGGGTGACCTCGCTGGGATTACCCAAAAAATAGAGCAAGGCTATTTTAGCGACTTGGGCATAAATGCAATATGGTTCACCCCGGTAGTCGAGCAAATCCACGGCGATACCGATGAGGATACGGGCAATACGTACGGCTATCACGGCTACTGGACAAAGGATTGGACGGCATTGGACCCCAATTTCGGAACGAGGGAAGAACTCAAAAACCTGGTAAAAACAGCCCATAGATATGGCATACGCATTCTGATGGATGTCGTAATGAACCATACAGGTCCCGTTACGGATTTAGATCCCGTTTGGCCCGAAGAATGGGTGCGTACGGATCCAACCTGTTCCTATACGGATTACAAGAGTACCACCCAGTGTACCCTGGTCGAAAACCTACCCGATATACAAACCGAAGAGGATACCGCTGTCGAACTGCCCGACGCGCTTTTGGCCAAATGGAAGAAAGAGGACCGCCTCAGCCAGGAATTGGACGAGTTGCAACTGTTCTTTGAGCGTACCGGTTATCCCCGTGCACCCCGATACTACATCATCAAATGGCTGACGGATTACGTGCACGGTATGGGAATCGATGGTTTTCGAGTCGATACCGCTAAACATGTCAACGCAAATGCCTGGTCCGAACTTTATAAAGAGGCCACCTACGCGTTCGAAACCTGGAAAAAAAAGAATCCAGATGATGTGTTGGACGATACTCCTTTTTTCATGGTAGGCGAGGTTTATGGCTACGGTGTTTCCAACGGCAGGGAATACAATTTTGGCGACAAAAAGGTAGACTATTTCAGCCATGGTTTTAAGAGCCTTATCAATTTTGAACTTAAAAACGATGCTTTAAAGGATTATGAGACCCTCTTCACTACCTACAGCGACCTCTTGCATACGGAATTAGCGGACAAAAGCGTACTGAACTACCTGACATCCCACGACGATGCCCACCCCTACGACGTCGAGCGCAGCGATCCGATAAAGGCGGCCAACATCCTATTGTTAACCCCAGGGGCATCCCAAATCTATTATGGCGACGAGACGGCCCGGGACCTGACGCTCGAGGGTACGGCGGACAATCCCATCATGGGCGACGCGACCTTGCGGTCCTTCATGAACTGGGAAGAATTGGACAGCCTACCCCGTATCCAAAAAATTCGGGAACATTGGGGAAAACTCGGCCGTTTCAGGCGCGATCATTTGGCGGTCGGTGCCGGAAAGCATCGAAGGCTCGCCAAATCGCCGTATGTCTTCGGCAGAACGTATATCGATGGTGAATATAGGGATAAGGTAGCGGTAGGACTGGATCTTCCCAAAGGCAAAAAGTCCCTCTGGGTCAAAGGTTTTTTCGGGGATGGTACTAAACTCCGTGATACCTACTCCGACACCGAGGTTATTGTGGCCGACGGAAAGGTCATTCTCGATAACGATTATAACATAGCGCTATTGGAAGTGGCGCAGTAAGGTTTCCGGGCGAGTTTTCATATCCGAATGTTCCGTCTTTCCTATGGGTTTTATGGTTTTTTTCTCATCTGCCGATTCCCTTTTGGTACGGCTTTTGCCCAATAGGCGTTCAACTGCGGGGAAAATGAACAGAAGAAACTTTCTGGTAAAGTTCTTTTTGGGAGGAATAGTATTGGCGTTTCTCGATGCCTTTTGGTTCGAGAAATATATTATCGACTGGAACGAATTCGATATCTCGAATGATTCCGGGAGGTTTGGGAATTCCGCTAGCTCCGAAATACACTCGAAATCCGATAGTCCCAAGAAATATTCGAAATCCGGCCGTTCGGGGACTACCATAAAATTGATCCATTTGTCGGACCTTCACATCGGTTCCATCAAAAGCTTTCACGAATCCCTGGCCCAAAGAATCAATGAAGAGCGACCGGATGCCCTGCTGGTTACCGGTGACTCCGTAGACCGTACGCGGGATATTCCCGTTTTGGATTCATTTTTGGCGATGGTCGATACCGACATTCCCAAATTTGCCATTTTGGGCAATGTGGATTATGAAGGCGATGTGGATTTTGACAAACTGCGCCGAACCTATGAAAAACACAATGGGAAATTGTTGGTCAACCAAAACCATCGACTCCAGGTGGGGAATCGGTTTCTGAATATTGTCGGGGTTGACGATTTTCTGTGCGGATATCCCGATTTTGTCCTGGCGACCGAAGGTCTGGATATGGACCGGGACACCGTTGTTCTCAATCATTGCCCCGCATACCGCGATGAAATCGATACCCTCAATGCGAAGCTCGGCCGTAGCATAAAACTGATATTATCCGGACATACCCATGGAGGGCAGATAACTTTTTTTGGAAAACCAATCTTTACCCCCTACGGCAGCGCCGACTATGAAAAAGGATGGTACAAAAACGAACACAGCCAATTGTACGTTTCGAGGGGTATCGGGACACGGGTTTTGCCCTTTCGCTTTGGGTCAAGGGCAGAGGCTATCATTTTCCATGTCTAAAAGCCCGGTATCAAAAAAATACGGCTTGTTTGCCCTTTCCTAATCGGTAAACCTTCGAAAAACAAGACAGGCATTGACATCGCCAAATCCGAAACTCGCTTTGGCCAGTATTTTTGGCGTGTGGGAAATAGTTTTTAGTGGAATCTTGTCTTCGGTTACCCTTTTCGCAATTTCCGGGTGCAGGTCTTCGCAGTTCGCGTTTCCGAAAATCCGTTTCATTGGGAATTGCAGCACCGCGGCGACGCATTCGATGCTTCCTGCGGCAGAGAGACAATGCCCGAAGAGCGATTTAAAGGAATTGACGTAGGGGAAATTCTGCCCGGAACGCCCCAGAGCCCGGCTCCAGTTTTCGATTTCGAGGCCGTCCTTGGCCGTTGCTGTCAAATGGCCGTTGATGGTGTCGATATCGGATTTTTTTATACCGGAATTTGCAACGGCCTCTACGATACAGCGTTGTACCGCCTCACTGTTGGGGGCGGTCATCGAACCACCTCCCCTTTGCCCTCCACTGTTCACGGCGCCGCCCAAAATCTCGGCATAGATCTTGGCCCCACGTTCCTGGGCACTTTCCAGTGATTCCAACACCAGTGCCCCGGCCCCACTTCCAGGGACAAACCCCCCAGCGGAAGCACTCATGGGCCGGCTGGCGGTGTGCGGCGAATCATTCAAGCTTCTTGGTAGGATCCGCATGGCATCAAAGCCGGCCCATACGTATGGACCGCTATCGCTACAACTGCCGGCGAGCATTATTTTTGCCTTGCCAGAGGCGATTCGTTCGTAGGCCATCAGTATACCCTCCGTACCTGTAGCACAGGCGGAGGAATTTGTGGTTACCTGATTCCCACAGCCCAGCATTCCGCCCAAATAGGCACTGATGCCGCTGGCCATGGTCTGTATGACGGTCGTACTGCCCAGACGCCTGACCTTTTGCCCATCGACCAAATGGATGGCCTCGCGGAATTTAGCGACCCCCAGGGTACCAGTGCCAAAAATGATCCCGTTGTCCCAATCAGGTGTTTCGCCCAGTGCTTCCGTTAGCCCCGCATTTTTCCACGCATCGGATCCCGCAATAACGCCGTAGATGATGCCGGTAGCGTTCAATCCGCGAAGTTGCAGGGGCGTAAAGTACTTGCGGAGCAGATCGGCGTCTATTTGGGGTTCGCCGGCTATTTGGCAACCGAACCCCAGCTCCTGCAATTGTGGAATGAAGCGGATGCCACTTTTTCCCTCGGACATTGCCGTACCAAAGGCATCCAAGCCCACGCCGTTCGGGGCACAGACCCCCAGACCCGTTATGACCACCCGCTTCCCCATTTTGTCATTTGTAGTTATCCATATCGTTCGGCGTAGGGCCTCCCGTTTTTATGAGCATCCTAGTACCCTTTGTTGCCCACCTGTATCATTCCTGCTATCTCGCCCCGGCAGACCAATTTTCCCTCTTGATTGTGCATTTTCACCGCGCATTTGAGCTTTTGGAACCTAAAATAGATTTTTTTGGAGGTAACGGTGACTTTTTCGTTCGGAAATACTGGAAGGAGGAATTCCATTTCCGAGCTGCTCATGGCGATCTGCAGGTTTTCCGGTACGATCTCATTGCTTCCCTGTCGTAAATTATCGTCCTTTCCCAAAAGAAAAATCCCCAGACAGACCACTCCGATCTGTGCGCAGCATTCGGTAAGGATGGCGCCCGGCGTCACAGGATTGTTTCTAAAATGGCCCTTATAGAAATCCATTGTTTTTAAAAACTTGAATGTTCCTGTTGCACCGTTTTCGTCGATGTGTAGCAACGCATCTACGAACAGAAAGGGTTTTGTATAAGGGAGTCGTTTCAGAATATAATGGGGATGCATAGTTTCTTGGGGATGCATAGTGAAAATCCGATATTTTGTGTTTTGTCGCTTCTCTTTGTTTCCTTCCCGTAATGCCTCACTGCAAACTCTCCCCGCCGTCGACCCTAATGATTGTTCCCGTAATCCATCGCGCCTCGTCGGTGGTCAGCAGGTAGACCACATTGGCGATATCTTCTGGAGAGGTCAGACGGGTATTTGGGTTGCGTTGCAGGGCGTTCTTCTTAATTTCTTCATGGCCCGGTATCATCGTAAAAGCCCGGGTCTCCGTCGTTCCCGCCTGGATGCAGTTGGCTTTGATGCCTAAAGGGGCAAATTCCAGGGCGATACTTCTGGTGAGGGCTTCCAATGTGGACTTTGCGGCAGAAACGGCGGCATAGCCGGGCCAAGCCTTGATGCTGCCCTCACTGGTAAAAGAAATTATGCGTGTGTCTTCACCAAAAAGTCCAGTATCCACCAAATCCTTGGTCCAATCATACAGACTGAGTGCCATGGCGTTCAGGGTAACCTGAAAATCCTGATGCACCAAAGTGGACGCTCCTTCGGCGTGCATGGGTTTGAGGTTTCCCTTGGCAATACTGTGCACCAATACCCCTATGCGGTTAACGTCACCTATAGTTGCCTTGATTTCCGCAAGGGTGCGGGCCCTTTTTTCGGCTTGTGTCGCATCCCTATTAAAACTACGCAAGGTCGCCCCACCTGAAGTGATTTCTTGAAATTGGGATTTAATTTCCTCCAAATCAGACTTTCTGTCGCGATGTACAATGATAATATCGAAACCGTGCCGGGCCAATTTTTTCGCCGAAGCCAGCCCGAGCCCGCTGCTTCCACCCAGCACCAGCGCCCATTTCTTTTTTGTATACCCTACCATAACCGCTTAACTCTTTTCTTTTTTACCACTCCAACAACACCCGCTGCGCCGAGAAACCAGGGCCGAAACTTAAAATCAGCCCCTGTTCCCCTTTTTTGATATCCTTTTCCAAAAAACGCTCTAGCACGTACAAAACGGTGGCACTACTCATATTGCCATATTGGCGCAGTACTTCGCGCGTATCGTCTATATTTTTTCCCAACTTTCCGAAAAGCTGCTCCACGGTCTGAACGATTTTACGGCCCCCCGGATGAAAGACCAAATGGTCGACCGCCTCGATCGTCGTTCCGTATTTTTTTAGGAACGGATGTACAATTTCGGGAAAATGTGCGGCAATGGTCCCCGGTACCCGGATATCCAAGATCATTTTCAGTCCCATATTGGTCAGGTCGAACCCCATCATCCGGGTGGCGTCTCGAAAATGGTACATCTCCCCCCCTACAATTTTAGGCCCGGCTACCTCCTTTTCGGAGGATAATAGAATGCAGGCCGCCCCGTCACCAAAAATGGCCGCGCTGACCATGTTGGCCATGGAATAATCGTTGAGCTGAAACGTCGCGGTAGGACTCTCGACCGCCACGATGGCGGCCCGTTTATCAGGATGGGCCCTTAAAAAGTTCTCGGCGTAGATAAGCCCCGATACCCCGGCCGCACAGCCCATTTCGGTCACCGGAAGCCGTACGATGTCTTGGCGCAATCCCAGATCATTGATCAGGTAGGCATCCAATGAGGGAATCATGATGCCGGTGCAGCTTACGGTAATAATGTAGTCTATGCTATCCGGTTGCCATCCTGCATTTGCCAATGCCTTTTGTAGTGCCTTTTTTCCCAATTTTTTGACTTCACGCGTGTAAATATCGTTTTTATCTTCGAAGGAGGTGGCGGTAAACACTTCCTCCGGTTCCATAATGCTGTACCGCTTGTCCACCGCGGCACCCTCGAAAATCTTGACTACTTTACGGAGGAACCGCTTATCCTGTCCCGCCAACCAGGTCTCCACCAGGGGAATGATATCGTCGGTACTCCTGCAATAATCCGGTAGCTGTTTGGCCACCGTCCTCACCCGTACTTCATTCATAGGTCCCTTTTATTCCTTTGGTTCGCATAACCCACACATACCGAAATGCCCATTTACGTTGTATATCGTGACTTACTAAAGGTAAATTTTTGGCGAAGTCTTCCAGTTCTGTTCTGGTAAAGCCGCTTTTTATGGATATCAAGCCGTCGCGCCTGGCGATTCTCGTCCGTATAAAAATAGCACTAAAGCCCTTAAAAAGGTGATAGGCAATGGGACTTCTTTGTAAATCGTTGATAACAATGCCCATACGGGCTAAATGCGTGAATTTTTTTAAGAAAACAGGGATTTTCTCATCGTGAAAGTGGTGCATGGTAAGGCTGCATAGCAGTATATCACAGTTTAGGTCATTGGCATCCAACGCCAGGATATCCTGTCTAAGATAGCGAATTTGGGAAAAATCGGACGAGGCGGCCCTGGCGATTTTCAACCCCGTTTCACTCAGGTCGATTCCTATGGCATCTATATGTACGCCAAGCCGCCTCCCCAGCTTTACGACCTCCCTGAGCATGCTCCCGTTGCCACAGCCCATATCCAAAATCGTATATGATTCTTGCGGAAACTCTCGAATCAATTGTTTCACGGCACGGACCGTAATGCGGTTGCCCTTTAACAGTCGGTTGGTGCGGTCGATGTCCCAAAACACTTTTTTCAACACACTTTGTCGAACCCCAGGGTCGTCCATATATTCAGTTTCCCTATTTCGCACTGAAAAATCGCTCATCATGCTATCGGTTTACCATGGGTATTTTGAATGAGTCCTCGCAAAATTCGGGGTTGTTTGATAAGCGTGGACAAGGCAAGGGTCGATAATTCTGGATTGAGCAGAAGGGCTTGCAAATGCCTTCCCATCCAAAGCCGCTTTTTAAAATGTATGTTCCATTGTTTTTGATACTCCCTTTCGAGATCGTCTAGTTGCCGGGTTTTGTGCGATTTCCGGGCGTTGTGGGAATCCTGTGTTAAGAAATCGTCAATCAACTCCGCGGCTATTTTGGCACTGTGTATTGCCATCGCCATGCCGTTCCCACACAGCGGATGTATGAGTCCCGCCGTGTCCCCGCACATCAGGATATGATTTTTTACCGCCCTTTTACGACGGAACGATATTTGGGCGATAGTCAAAGGTTTCTCAAAAATCGGTACCGCATTCCGTAGAAACTTGCCCAAAAAGGGATTCTGTGCCACTACATTGGCATTGAAGCTATCTAAGGTTGTTTGCTTCCGAAAACTGGCATACGATACGAGATAGCAGAAATTGACGGCTCCCGTTTCGGTCATGGACAATCCGCCGTACCCGCCGTTAAAACTATGCAAGGCGACCGAATGTTGCGCAAAATCGTCGTATTCATAATGTCCTTTAATCGCAAGCCAACCGGATTTTTTGCTCACGAAATCCCTGTTCAGGGTTTTGTCAAGACCATTCCGCTTCCCGTAAGCACCGACCACTAGCTTTGAAGTATAGGTTTCATTGGAATACGTAAGTACCTCAAAGCTATCGCCTCTATATGTTATATCTACTACATTTTGAAACTGAAAATGTACGTCACAGGCCAATGCCCGCCGGTAAAGCAAATCATCGAAAGCATATCTACTTATTCCTTTTCCGCCCAGAGGAAGTCCCGTTTCTATATGCCTGCCTTGCATCGTACTCAGGCTTAGGCTATGAATTTCCACCGCGTGTACGGTCGCGAGGGATACACCCAATCGACTCAAGTATGGAATTACCTCGTTGGATACGTATTCACCACAGACTTTATGGTGCGGATACTTCGTTTTTTCGAAAACCAAGACGTGATGCCCCTGCCGGGATAAATGGATGGCGGCGGTTAATCCCGCCAATCCGCCCCCAACTACGATTACATCAAAATGCTCCATGGACGAAAGGTAGGCATTGTTACCTCAATGACGACAAGCTATTGGCCATTATCCTTTAACCTGTTGCTTCGCCTCTTCCTTCAAGGCTTCACTGGCGACAATGGCCATTTCGACCCGGCGGTTTTTTGACTTACCCTCCTTGGTTTCGTTATCCGCAACGGGCTGATTTTCGCCATACCACTTTGTGGTCAAACGGCTTTTATCGATGCCCTGGGATAATAGGTAATCGCTGACCGAAGTCGCCCTTTGTTTCGACAGGTTCATATTGTAGTCGTCTGGGCCGGCACTATCGGTATGTCCTTCCACCAAAATATTGGATTTGGGATATTCTTTTAATATTCCGGCCATTTTGTTCAAGGTCTCTTCAGAGGTGCCCTCGACCGCCGATTTGTTGGTATCAAAGTACACGCCCTGATCTTCGGTAAAGGTAACGTTGATGCCCTCGCCTACCCGGGTGACCTCCGCACCGGGAATCTCTTCCTCAATCCGTTCTGCCTGCCGGTCCATTCGATTTCCGATATAGCCTCCGGCCACACCACCAATGGCAGCACCTAAAATGGCGCCCAGCACAGTATTGTTACCATCGCCGACGTTGTTGCCGATAACCCCGCCGATGGCAGCACCGCTACCGGCCCCAATGACCGCCCCTTTTTGCTTGTTGTTCGCATTCTTGACGGCATTACAACCGATAATCATAGACACCGCCATGACCATATAAACGAATTTTACTGTTATCTTCTTCATAATTTATGAATTATTTATTAATAGAAATCCTTTATAGCTACCTGCTGAATTCGTACACTACCGAAACGGGATTGCCCTCCACCGTGACGTCGGACTCCAGGGTCATCCCAGATTGGGTAAGGGACACCAAATCCAACCGATACCCTGTATTACCATTGATATCATTTTTCTTTTCGTCAATATACTTGAATTGTAATTGTTCCCCGCCCCCCTGTTTTTCTACCATGGACCAGCGGATGTTTCGTTTACCACCGGAACATAGGCTTCCCGAAGGAATGGTGTAGCTGCCCGTGCTGTTATTGTTCCTGAAAAACCAGGTGCTCCCTTCAAAACAAACGGCCTCGGCATCATTAAAAAGCCGGGCCTTAAAAGTGCCCTCACTACCCTCGTAACTCACGTTTTCAAGCGTCCACGTGCCATCGATCACTTTCCGATCCTCGCGCACCTGCTTCGACATCGAGCA
>DASSWC010000096.1:0-9298 GCA_035705395.1 Pricia sp.
TTCAAGTTACTACCAACCGACATTTACGGATTCGGAATTTCGGCCATACATCAAATTTGGTAAAATGCCTTTATCGAGCCAGTATCGCCAGAAAATCCAATAAATGGGTATTTCATCGAAAAGAAACAATATAAAAGGATAGTCCGGGAAATTTTTCCAATCTTCGCCTAGTATCCTTGCAAATGGGATGCTGATCGATACCCCCAATATCGATACCGAGAACACGGGAACCCCCTTTCTCCACACCTACTTTTCAGAACACGCCTGCTTGTAAATAGTACAAGATATGAAAATTAGGACACATTATGTCGCGCTCCTTGTATTGGTATGCGCCTTGACCTCATGTAGCAAAACAGCATCGGAAACATTGGATATCGTCGAAACGGAAAACCTACCCGAAGTGGAACGGGAATTGTTGAACACAATCAACGGGCATCGGGTCTCATTGGGAAAAAACAGCCTTGAATTCGATGCCGTTGCCTACGGATTTGCCAATTCGCATACCGACTATATGATAGCCAAAGGCACCATCAACCATGATGATTTCAGCGAAAGGGCATCCCAAATTTCAATGCGTACGGATGCGGAATTTGTGGCCGAGAACGTCGCGAAAGACTACACAACCGCCTCCGATGCCTTTCAGGGTTGGCTGAACAGCACCAAACACAAACGGACCATGGAAGACAACTTTACCCATACGGCCGTAAGCGTAAAAAAAGGTGCGGACGGTACCTTGTATTTTACCCAAATATTCTACCGATAAAAATTCTTTTTATATTTGATATGGAATGAGTCAATGGTATCGTGATTTACGAGCTACTATTAACCAGCCGATGTTAACCTAGAGATTTATATCATGCCCGTACAGCCCCCCTTCAACCTCAACCAATGGCTCGAAAAAAATCGTGAAAGCCTAAAACCCCCGGTAGGCAATAAAAACCTGTACAAGGATGCGGGGGATTACATCGTAATGGTCGTGGCCGGCCCGAATGCCCGAAAGGACTATCACTATAACGAGACCGAGGAACTTTTTTATCAGTTGGAAGGTACTATCGAAGTACATATCCAGGAAGACGGACGTAAAAAGACTTTCAACCTCGGACCGGGCGATATGTACCTGCACCCGGCCAAAGTACCGCATTCACCCGTTCGCCATGAGGGAAGTATCGGTCTGGTTGTCGAACGCAAACGGGCGGACATGAAGCTCGATGACGGTCTGCTCTGGTTCTGCGACAATTGCAACCACAAACTCTACGAAGCGTATTTTACCCTAAATGACATCGAAAAAGATTTCTTGGGGCATTTTAAACATTTTTATGGTTCGGAAGAATTGCGTACTTGTGATAACTGCGGTACGGTGATGCCCGTTGACGAGCGTTTTACCGTGCAGGATTGAATTCAATGTTAAGGAAAAATCCTGTTCCTTATATCACAAATTTGAATTAGAAAGAAAAATCAGGTTCCGCAATTGCCTATCTTGCGGAACGTATGACAAAGTCCCAGATTTTTAAATATGTCGTGGTCATGCTTATCGGAACAGCCATTTCCGTATTCATTTTCTTTTCCATTAACAAAAACTATCAGAATAGGAACCAAGCCACGGTGGTCAATGCCGTCTCCAAGGCGGAATTGAAATTGGCGGACGAGTTGAACAAAATCAACCTCGTTATCGAATCAATGGCGTTCTTTTATGAAAATACCTCGGAAATATCGCAGCCCCTTTTTGAACGTTTTACCGACCCCTTTCTAAAGCAACTAAAAGGTATCGGGGCGCTGGAGTGGGCACCGCGGATCGAGAATCCCCCCGGAAAAGACCTGGAGAGATTTACCATTACCACCAAGGCCGTTGCTTCCAACAAATTGGTGGTTTCCACATCGAAGGGACTTCACTATCCCATTCGGCGAATGAACCCCCTTGAATCCCTTCAAAAGGCGGTAGGCTATGACCTCTACTCCGACGATGCGAGAAAATCCGCTATCGATAGAGCCGTCCAAACCGGGAAAATCACCCTGACCGGGCCTATGCAATTGGTGCTGTACAACAACGGCGTACCCGGTATTATGGCCGTGAAGTCGGTATCCGACACTGTTTTGAACGAGGTAAAAGGCGTTGTGACAGGGGTCTATCGCATGGACGCACTGATCGGAAATACCTTGGCCTCCGAGCTCAAAATACTCGATATCCGCATCAATGATGAAACCTCCGATACCGAATTGTTGTATTCCAGCTTCGAAAAAGGTAAATCAGAAGACTTTTTTGAGAATTCCATAAACAAACGAATCAGGGCGGCCGATCGTATATGGGATATCCATTTTATACCCAAGCCCGTTTACCTTTCTTTTCCCCACGCGTTTGAATCGTACGTCGTTCTTGTGCTGGGCCTGATATCAACGCTCTTATTGACTTATGTGGCCAAAAGACAGGACGGTTATAACGAACGGCTCGAGGCACGGGTCAGATTGCGTACCGCCGAACTGGAGGCATCCAACGAACTCAAGGAAAATTTGCTGCGCGAAATACACCACCGCGTAAAGAACAACCTGCAGATTACCTCGAGCCTTATGAACATGCAGAAACGCAAACTCACTAGCGAAGAGGCCATCACCGCTTTGGAGGACAGCCAGGCGCGGATATCGGCCATCGCCCTGACCCACCAAAAAATCTATCAGGATAAGGATTCCAAGGCGGTCAACCTCTGCGAATACCTGAACGACCTGATGGAACACGAAAAGAAAATCTCGTCATCGTTCAGCTATAAAATCGATTGCCCCAATATCTCCATCGATCTAGACCGTGCCGTGCCCCTCGCCCTGATCATTTCCGAATTGGTGACCAACGCCGTAAAACACGCCTACCCCGACACCGAAAAATACAACGAACTGCTAATCAACGTAGAACGCCTGAATGCCAACGAGGTCTCCCTGACCATACGCGACAACGGCAAAGGCCTGCCCGACGGCTTCGATATCGAAAATGCCGAGGGCATCGGTTTCGAAATCATCAGGGCACTTTGCAGACAGATCTCGGCCCGCCTCTCCTATGAATCGAACAGGGATGGCACCCAGTTCACCCTTGCTTTTGGGAACAGGGTGTAGGATCTCCCTACCTCTTTTGGATTAATGGTATTTTTGGGGATGGCACAAAATATATTCCTAGGCCTGATAGCTGCGGTGAACAAAATGTATCCGGGGGCAATTCTGATACCGAAACGGTATATTTGCGATACATTTTCACAATAGCACCTCAAAAAGTTATAAAATGTCAAAAATAGCAACGGATTTTGGAATCGCCGATGCCCTGCAAGCATTGGGAATAGAAAGCTTGAACCCGGGAAGCTCGACGGGATCCGAGAATTTCGCATCCGGGGACTTTATTGAATCCCGTTCCCCCGTAGACGGGGCACTGATCGCCAAAGTAAAGACCACCTCAAAGGATGATTATGAAAAGGTGATGTCGACCGCTATGGAAGCCTTTGGCGTTTGGCGGAAAAAACCCGCCCCGCAGCGTGGTGAAATCGTGCGGCAGTTCGGGGACAAGTTGCGCGAACTGAAAGAGCCGCTGGGCAAATTGGTTTCCTATGAAATGGGAAAAAGCTATCAGGAAGGTCTCGGGGAGGTACAGGAAATGATCGACATCTGCGATTTTGCGGTAGGGTTGTCCCGGCAGCTACACGGGTTCACCATGCACTCCGAACGCCCGGGACACCGTATGTACGAACAGTACCATCCGCTTGGGGCCGTGGGTATTATCTCCGCCTTTAACTTTCCCGTAGCCGTTTGGGCCTGGAATACCGCGTTGGCCTGGGTCTGTGGCGATGTTTGTGTTTGGAAACCTTCCGAAAAGACGCCTTTGTGCGGTATCGCCTGCCAAAAAATCGCCGCCGGGGTCTTTAAGGCCAACGGACTTCCCGAAGGCATATCCTGCTTGATCAATGGGGATTATAAAGTGGGCGAAATGATGACGGGCGACACACGGATTCCCTTAATTTCTGCAACGGGCTCTATCCGTATGGGCAAAATCGTGGCGCAGGCGGTGGCGGCGCGCTTGGGAAAATCCCTTTTGGAACTTGGCGGCAACAACGCCATTATCGTAACGCCCGATGCCGATATCAAAATGACCGTCATCGGGGTGGTGTTCGGAGCGGTGGGAACCGCCGGGCAGCGCTGCACCTCGACAAGACGCCTGATCATTCATGAATCCATCTACGACAAAGTAAAAAATGCCGTTGTAGATGCGTACAGACAATTGCGTATCGGCAATCCGCTTGACGAAAAGAACCATGTCGGGCCCCTGATCGATACCGATGCCGTTGTTGCATACAGCACCGCCCTGAAAAAAGTAGTCGAGGAAGGCGGCAATTTGATTGTTGAAGGCGGGGTGCTCGAAGGAAAGGGCTACGAGAGCGGATGTTACGTTAAACCGGCCATTGCCGAAGCCGAACCCGATTTCCAGATCGTACAGCACGAAACCTTCGCCCCGGTGCTCTACCTGATTAAATATTCGGGCGACGTCGAAAATGCCATAGCCATACAGAACGGCGTAGTGCAAGGACTTTCCTCCGCCATTATGACCAACAACCTTCGGGAAGCGGAGCGGTTTCTCTCCGTCGGCGGAAGCGATTGCGGCATCGCCAACGTAAATATCGGAACCTCCGGTGCGGAGATCGGTGGGGCCTTTGGCGGTGAAAAGGAAACGGGAGGCGGCCGGGAAAGCGGTTCCGATGCCTGGAAGATCTATATGCGCAGGCAGACAAATACGATTAATTTCTCCGATCAATTGCCTTTGGCCCAAGGGATAACGTTTGAAATCTAGAGTTTTCCGAGGGCGTCGGGAAGGTTAGAAAAAGCTAAGGCTGCAGTACCCTAACGCAAAAAACCCGCCGATTTTTACTACTTCTCCTTCCCCCAAATAGACAAGTACAAAATAAAGCGGGTCTTGAACACTAACTCAATTAAGCGGCCGGTTTTATGGTGAAATACCGTAGTACGCCCGTACAGCTTCGTAATCCGAATAATCGAGCGAAGATTTTGCGGCTAGGGTTTCACTGGGTACAACAATGTACCTAAGTTGGTTATATATGACAAGTCCGACCTTTCCGACGGTTTCCGTATCCTCAAAATCAGACCCGAACTTCCGAATGCTTATCCAGAGCTCATCGTTGCCCCTGAGCACATAACTCCTGGATATTGTTATGTTTCCCGAAGCATTGTAGCTATTCCATGGAAGAGGAAACGTAGTTCCATTATTGGTGCTCCAATAAACGAAAGCAACCGCACCATCCCCGTTAATAACTTGACTGAATCTGGAATCGGTAATCGTCATTCTTTTAAATCTGGGGGTATCGGCACCATTCCAGTTTGGAAAAAACTGATCCGAGAAAAAAACATTGGCATTGCCATCCTCGCCATCCGCGCCATCTTCACCATTCTCCCCTGGATCGCCCTTTGCGCCTTGTTCGCCCTGAGGACCTTGGGCCCCGACCAGGCCTTGTTCCCCTTCGGAGCCTTGGGGACCCATAGGACCTACATCACCGTCTTTAGAACAAGAGGTAGTTGCCAGGGCCAGCGCTACTAGGGCATGGGCTAAAAATTTCATTGCAGTTTTCATAATTATTGGTGTTTTATGATTATTTACGATCTATCCGCAATGTGGGGAAAAATCCGTTCCGCCCTACACAGTCATGTATAGATGGTACTGCAATACGTATATTCGAAAAGAAATACTGTATATTCGGAATCCTTACCGTATTGATTATTAGGGTCTGGTGTAAAATTTCGAGAAGTAGTGGGAAGAAAAGAAGAGCGAAAGCAATCTGCCACACAAGGCGAAGCCTTCGGGAAAAGCTCTTGATTTGGATTTTTTGGGAGATATAACGCGGGGAGCTGACCGCTTATGCTCATATCTGCAGAGCAAATAACTGTACCCTAAGGCGCGGTGCCGGGAATTTTTAGGGGGAATTTTAGATTTGTCCGTTCGCCTCGACCCATTTGAAGCGATACTGGTCTTCCGGAAATTTCATGCGGTCCGAGATACGTTCCAAACGATCGGGCAGGGCAACGAGATAGTCACGGGCCTTTTCGGCCTCGTCGGTAAGGCTCCTTACCGTATCGATTTCCCAATAGCTATTGAGTTTTCGAAGAATTTCGACATAATCCTGGGCCGTATATACGCCCAGACGTTGGGCGCAGTTCGAGAAGTTTTCGAAGGCCTCGCCTATAGTTCCGCCCGATTCCCTTAAAAAATGGGCGGGCATCACTATTTTCTTTTTCATCATATCGGCAAAGGCGAGCATCATGCCCGACGGATCCTCGCCCAGAATGGTCTTTACGAATTCCCGATACGCCAAATGGTGCCGCATTTCATCACCGGCGATTATGGTACACATTTTTCCCAATAGGGCATTCCCCTTTTTTTTGGCCATCTGCCCTACGCGTTTATGGGAAATATTGGTGGCCAACTCCTGAAAGGTAGTGTACACAAAATTTTTATAGGGATCTCGATCGGTTCCGATATCGAAACCGTCGGCTATTAAATGCTGGGTGGTAATCTCGATTTCACGCATATTGACCCTTCCGGAGAGGTATAGAAACTTGTTGAGCACGTCGCCATGGCGATTTTCCTCGGCCGTCCACGCCCGCACCCATTTCGCCCAGCCGTTCGTCTTATTGTCCCCGTGCTGGTCGATGCCTTCAACGTCCATTAACCAGGATTCGTAGGTTGGCAGCGCCTCCTCCGTTATGGTATCGGCCACCATAGTCACCCAAAAATCATAGCCCAGCTCCTTGGACTGGCCTCGCAACTCACGGACGGATTCAAAAAAACCGTCATTCTCCGAATCGGGCAAAAAATCGGAAGGTTGCCAAATCTCCTCGATGGGAATCAGAAAAGAATCCATAAATCCCTCGACCTGAGGCTCTATAGCCTGCATCACCTCTAAACGTATATTCTTTTCGGCCATTTTTCTATAGTTTTTGTTCCTAACCTATTATTACATTCAAAGTTCGTCATTAATATAACGAATCTGAACAAAAAAAATGCCAATTTTAAGAAGGATTTAATTTCTGCCCCGTTCGTTAGGATACAAGGTATGCACCGGATCACTCTGCCATACGGTCTTGGTATCGACATTGAGAATCGAAAGGGGTCCCTTGAAGGCAGCCCCGGTATCGATGTTCCAAACGTTGGCAGCCAGTATTGGCTTGGCGGTACCGGATTTTGAAACCGGGGTGTGCCCGATGTAAATTTCCTTGTAATGCGATAGTCTTTTCGGGTACTTGGGACTGTCTTTCGGCAAATCGGGATTTAAGGATCGGGCCAGTTCCCAAAGGGTGCGGTCCCAATAAAAGGTAGAAGGGAAATATTCGTAATCGATTCCCTTTAAATTGGTAAAACCGGCGTGAAGATATAGGCGATTCCTTGAATCGAGATAGGTGTTTTTCAGGTTTTCGTAGAAGTGGATGTGCGATTTTTTTACTACGGCGTCCGCATTGTGATAGGAAGCCAAGGTAGCTCCTCCGCCATGTTCCAACCATAACGGATTGTCCGCATCGTCCCGCAGCCATTCCAGGCAAAGTTCGTCGTGGTTTCCGCGGATAAAAATACAATTATGCGTCTTTCGCAATCCTATAAGGAAGTCGACCGTTTCAACGGCGTCGGACCATCCGTCCACATAATCCCCCAAAAAGATCAGTTGGTCTACAGGCGTGACATCTGCCCTTTGCAACACCTGTTTCAATGCCTTTAAACCCGCATGGACATCGCCAATTACCAATGTTCTCCTTTTTGTCATGGCGCAAAAATAAACAGGATAATGGAAACATGGGGGGATAAAGATGCTATTTATGGCCAACGCGACGGGCTACAGAGCCAAAAAACGCAATTTAAAATTGGGATAAACAGGATGAATTCCTTCCCCGTGGCAACTTGGCAATGGCAAAATCATTTTAAATCGAAGGTATTGCTACTATTTGTGCTTACTTTAGGGACAATCAATACATTCAAACATGAGGACCGTTTACTGTATCGGCGAACTGCTGATCGATTTTGTAGCCGAAAACCAGGGCAGCGATCTCACCAAAGCGAAGGTATTCACGAAAAAGCCAGGGGGTGCTCCGGCGAATGTGGCCTGTGCCATTGCCAAAATGGGTGGTGGAAGCAAGTTTATAGGCTGTGTCGGTAATGACCCCTTCGGCACGTATTTGTTGAATGTGCTGAAAGACAACGACGTGGATATCTCGCTGGCACAGCGATCAAAGACTTTTACAACCTTGGCCTATGTATCCATCGCTGCCGACGGCGAGCGCGATTTCGTATTTAGCCGGGGTGCCGATAAGGAGCTACAGTACGATTCTACGGTCAAAAAAGGATTTAAAGGGAATATGGTACATCTGGGTGCCGCAACCGCCCTGTTGGGCGGGGAACTCGAAGAAGCCTACAGCCGCTACCTTTTCGACGCCCTGACCGAAAAATCCTTCATCAGTTTCGACCCGAACTTTCGCGGCAATCTTTGGAAGGACGAAGAAAAAACCTTTGTAAAAAAATGCACTCCCTTCGTCGAAAAAGCGCATCTCTGTAAATTTAGCCTAGAGGAAGCCCAATTGATTTCCGGTGAAAAAGATGTGGAAAAAGCCTGTGCCGTACTCCATGATATGGGCACTCCGATCATTACCATTACTTTAGGAAAGGAAGGTACATTGGTGAGCACGGCCACTACAAAAAAAACCGTCGAAAGCATTAAAGTCGAGCCCATCGACACCACCGGCGCCGGCGATGCCTTTATTGGATGTCTACTGTATCAGATATCCGGTTTGAACGAACCGCACCAGATTTTGCACGATACCGATCTTCTGGTTGAAATGGTGGGGAAAGCGAATAAGGCCGGAGCGATCACTACCACGAAATACGGTGCGATATCTGCCTTGCCGGGATATGGGGATGTTTTTTGAGAGGCTTCTCCCTACGAACTAAAACGCATAGCCGTGTTTCGTCATAGTTGCCTTGCGTGATGTTATTCGAGCTTGGGGGCCGTTTGTTCGTCCGTGGTCACTCCGGAGGGCAGTTCAATGATCTTAAAATTTCTGAAATGGATCTCCGCTCCCTCCGATTCCAGGCATAAATAGCCCTTTTTTTGGGTGGATTTGGAGATGCCGTTGACGAATTTTCCGTTGACGGACAGTTTGATGACCCCATCTACGGCTACTACATCGTACGTATTCCATTCCCCTTTGCCTTTGGCGCGGTTTTCGATAGATTTACTACGCTCCCCTCTTGGGTTATCGGGAACGGTCTCGACCCCTC
>DASSWC010000097.1:0-4772 GCA_035705395.1 Pricia sp.
CAAAGAAAAAAAGCAGTCCCAATGCCAAGAAAAGCAATATGCCCTTAAGCAGCATTTTGGTGTAGTACTTTCGCGTAAACTGGTTGAGTTTGACGAGAATATTTGTATAACTGGCCATAGACGACAAAGATACGAAAGAAAATCCCCCTTTTTACGGATCGAAAAGCTTAGGCAAATCCTTCGTTTGCAACGGCTTTTTTGATGGAGAAGTCTTTGTTTTAGAACTAGAAAATATCCGAATTCGTATGCAAACCGCATAATTTGGCTGTCACGGAAAAAGACAATGGGAGTTCCTTATCTTTGTTCCTATGAAAGACAACGTAAGGGTGCGTTTCGCCCCAAGTCCCACCGGGCCCCTACATATCGGCGGTGTTCGCACCGCCCTGTTCAACTACCTGTTTGCGAAAAAACACGGGGGGGACTTTATCCTCCGCATCGAGGATACCGACCAAAAACGCTATGTAGAAGGTGCCGAACGGTATATCATCGAGGCCTTGGATTGGTGTGGCATTCCTTTCGATGAAGGGCCGGGACGGGAGGGAAATTACGGTCCCTACCGCCAAAGCGAGCGTAAGCATCTCTATGAAAAATACGCCAGGGAGCTAGTCGCTAACGGGAAGGCTTACTATGCCTTCGATACGGCCGAGCGGCTGGATTATCACCGGAAGAACCACGAGGCCAAGGGAAAGACTTTTATCTATAACTGGCACAACCGATTGAAATTGGATAATTCACTATCCCTGCTGCCGGAGGAGGTCCAAAAACGAATGGATGAGGGGGATGATTACGTTATCCGTTTCCTGACGCCCCCTGATGAAACCTTGCGTTTAAAGGATAGTATCCGTGGAACCATCGAAATCGATACCAATACGTTGGACGATAAGGTGCTTTTCAAAAGCGACGGTATGCCCACCTACCATCTTGCGAATATCGTAGACGATCACCTGATGGAAATAAGCCATGTTATCCGGGGCGAGGAATGGCTGCCCTCCCTGGCGTTGCACCAACAGCTCTACGATGCGTTCGGATGGGAAGCCCCCGAATTTGCACATCTGCCCTTGATACTTAAGCCTGGCGGCCCCGGAAAATTGAGCAAAAGGGATGCGGAAAAAGGCGGATTTCCCATATTTCCCCTTTCTTGGAAGGATTCCGTCGGCTATCGCGAGGCGGGTTATTTCCCGGAAGCCGTCGTCAACTTCCTGGCGTTTTTGGGCTGGAACCCCGGTACGGAACAGGAAATCCATAGCCTGCAAGAACTAGTGGAAGATTTTTCGTTAGCCCGTGTAAACAAGTCCGGCGCACGTTTTGACCCCGAAAAGACGGTTTGGTACAATCACCAATATCTGCAGCAAAAGGAAGAGGGCGCCTTAGCGCAACTGTTTATGCCCATTTTAAAGGACC
This sequence comes from Pricia sp., assembly GCA_035705395.1. Lineage (GTDB taxonomy): Bacteria > Bacteroidota > Bacteroidia > Flavobacteriales > Flavobacteriaceae > Pricia. The sequence goes on from DASSWC010000097.1 coordinate 1,402, forward strand.
ATGTCGATTTTGGAGTGGATACGTCGCCCCACATCCTTCAGGCGGACAGCGGTTTGGAAAACATCGAAAAAGTAGTCACCCTGATCAAGGAGCGTGCGGACTTCGTTTCCGATTTTTGGGACCTGTCGAAGTACTTTTTTGTCGCCCCGACTTCCTACAACGAAAAAGCGGTGAAAAAGCAGTGGAAGGAAGGCGCCCCGGAAGTATTAAACCGATTGGTTTCCGTCCTGGGTACAATACACGATTTTTCATCCGAGACCCTAGAAAGCCGCGTAAAACAATGGATTTCAGATCAAGACCTTTCTTTCGGCAAGGTCATGCCGCCGTTGCGCCTGGTCATTGTCGGTGACATGAAGGGTCCTCATTTATTCGATATTATGGGCCTTATCGGGAAAGAAGAGAGTATTGGGCGTATTCAAAAAGCCTTGCGTATGCTTAGCTAGCAGGGACTAAAAAGTAGCGCGTCTCGTTTAACTTCCCCCCTCTTTTCCCGGGTCCCAAGGCTTGCCTTTGTAACAATTCCCATAAAAAAGCTACAAATGTGCCAAACTCTCAGTATCTTGGAGCATGCTTAAAATCAGGGCAAAGTGAGTTTATGCAAGCTTTTGCCAGCGTCTAACAAAAAACCAGAAATAACATGGGCACCTTCGTACTTATTCCGCTTATTTTTGTCGGAATCGTTATACTTTTTTCCGCGCTATTCATCGTGAAACAGCAAACGGCAGTCGCCATTGAACGTTTTGGAAGGTTCCAAGGCATCCGGGGCTCCGGCCTACAGATCAAAATCCCCATCGTCGACCGTATTGCGGGGCGCCTGAGCCTCAAGATACAGCAGTTGGACGTACTTGTGGAGACCAAAACCCTCGATGATGTTTTTGTAAAAATCAAGGTTTCGGTACAATACGTGGTCATCTCAGACAAAGTTTACGAAGCTTTCTATAAGCTCGAATACCCCCATGAACAGATTACCTCCTACGTGTTTGATGTGGTACGTGCCGAAGTGCCCAAAATGAAACTGGACGATGTTTTCGTAAAGAAAGACGATATCGCCATTGCCGTCAAGACGGAATTGCAGGAGGCCATGTTCGACTATGGTTTCGACATCATCAAAACCTTAGTGACGGACATTGATCCCGATGCCCAGGTCAAGCACGCCATGAACCGCATCAACGCCTCGGAGCGGGAGAAAATCGCGGCCCAGTTCGAGGGCGATGCCGCACGCATCCTTATCGTCGAAAAGGCCAAGGCCGAGGCGGAAAGCAAGCGGTTGCAGGGCCAGGGAATCGCCGATCAGCGGCGGGAAATCGCACGGGGCCTGGAGGAATCCGTTGAAGTCTTGAACAAAGTGGGCATCAATTCCCAAGAGGCCTCCGCCCTGATTGTGGTTACCCAGCACTATGATACTTTACAGTCCATCGGCGAAGAAACCAATACCAACCTGATTCTACTGCCCAATTCCCCCCAAGCGGGCAGCGATATGCTGAACGATATGGTCGCCTCCTTTACCGCCAGCAACATGATCGGGGAGCAGATGAAAAAGGAACGGGTAAATCCCAATAAGAAGAAGTAAGATGTTGTCGACACGGGGGGAATTGCGCCCTAAGCGACTAAAAAAGCCCGATGCGCAACGTCATCAGGCTATTCCATGTGGTGACCCCCCTATTTGTTAAATTTATCCAAGACTTTTTTGGCAAAAATTGTTATCAGGAATTTTTTTATGATTCCGCCGACCCCTCCCAGTAAGCTGGTCGGATAGAGATTGGTCTTAGCTTGCCTAAAGTTCAATTTTAAGTTTTCCAGATCGATTTCCCGCTGTAGCTTTAAAATTTTGAGATCCTGATCGATTTCCTTGAACGAGGTATACTTTTTAGGTATCATATCTCATCGAAATAAAATTCGGAAAATTGCTTAAGCAAAGGCTTTCTCAGGCTGTGACGCAATAGGTAAATCATAAGACCTAGTAACACATAGAACCCCCCCACTATAAAAAACCCGTGGGCCGTATTATCCAGTTCGCTTCCTATCCAAAATGCGGCGCCGATGGATAAAAAGAGCAAAGCCAAAATCAGCGCCATACCCACGGAGGCAATCTTAACGAACACCATTACGGCCTTCATTAATACCCTAAAGCCTTTCAGCTTATAGAACTTTCTGCTGCTCTCGATGTAGGATCGGGCCGTTTCCTCGGCTTCCGAGAAATTTTCCTTTATTTCGTCAAATGCCATAGGTTATTTCTGAAGCTGGGCGTTTTTCTTTCTCAGATCCTCCAACTTCTTCTCCAGGCCCAGTATGATGTCATCCGCTTTGTAGCTCATATCGGAAACCGTCTTTTCCAATTTAGATTCAAAATCCAATTTCTTGGCCTCCGCCGTTTTGGTCAGCTCTTCCGTGGCGTGGGAAATTCGCGTAGCGATGTCATCCCGGGTTTTTTTTGCTTGTTTGCTGATTTTCTTTCTCGTATTATCCCCTTTATCGGGCGCATACAGAATTCCTACCCCGGCACCGATTGCGGCTCCGGTCAGTAAAGCTAACATGATACTTCCACTATCTTTTGACATAATATTTAATTTTTAATACTAGTATTAACAAGGCTATTGTATCATTTCGAACGGTTAACCTTTCCTACACCGTTTGTAAAGAATTGGCAATATAATTGAAATAATGAAAGGATATTGCCCCAATCACAGTTAAAATTGACTTAGGAGCGGATGGATTGAGGGCAAAAACCGTGCTATCCCTTTTGGATTTTCTCCCACGTATCCCGCAATCCCACCGTACGGTTAAAGACCAATTTTTCTTCGGAGGTATCTGGATCGACACAAAAATAACCCAAGCGTTGAAACTGGACCCGGTCACCGATTTGGGACTGCATCAGCCCCGGTTCTAGATAGCCGGTTACGATTTGTAATGAATCGGGGTTGATAAAGTCCATAAAATCCTTGTCCTTATGCGAATCGGGGCTCTCATCGGTAAACAATCTGTCGTATAGCCGTATTTCTGCCTCGATGGCGAATTTCACCGATACCCAATGCAATGTGCCCTTTACCTTGCGTTGGCTTTCTTCCGTACCGCTGCCGCTTTTGCTTTTGGGGTCATAGACGCATTGAATCTCGATAATATTCCCATTGGTATCTTTGGTGCAACTCTCGGCTCTGATGATATATGCGGACTTTAAACGTACTTCCTTCCCCAAGGATAGGCGAAAATATTTTCGGTTGGCCTCTTCCCTGAAATCGGACCGTTCGATATAGATTTCACGTGAAAAGGGTATCCGATGAACGCCCGCTGATTCGTCCTCCGGATTGTTCTCGGTATCCAACCATTCCTCCCCGTCTTCCGGATAGTTGGTAATCACCAGTTTAACGGGATCG
>DASSWC010000098.1:0-3122 GCA_035705395.1 Pricia sp.
TTCGATGTCGTTGAAAACGGCATTGCGTTTCGACCATCCAAATTTGTTGAACGTCCGTACGTTGTAGCTCATCACTTTCAGATCTTCCTCGGGGAATTGATGGTTCCCGGGCGTTAATTTCACGAACGCCCCCAACACAAAATAGCCGAAGACGAGTACAAATAAAGATAAAACCATGTGCCGTTTTCCTTGAACGGCCCAGTACACAAAGAAGAGAAAATTGACCGCTACCAACACGGGTACCGCTAAACTTAGAAAGGATAAAAACGGAAGAAAATCAACGGAAAGGTAAGGTACCGCACAGGCTACCAAAAGCAGGAGGACAAAAACCAGGTTGAGCGCGTAGACGATTTTATTGAAAAAGTTTAGTCCCTTCATATTTCCGTTTGCCCGCATCCGTTCACAGCGGCCTAATCTTCTTTCCCCGCCTTGAACAAATAATCCTTTTCCGCCTTGGAGAGGCTTTCGTAGCCGGACTTGCTGATCTTGTCAAGAATGGCATCTATTTTTTGTTGGTGGTCTTCTTTGCCGGTGCCAGGCGCAGCCGCCGTGGTGGAGTTCCTTTTACGGTAGACCGTTTTCATCCGGGTCTTTTTTCCACTTTTACGGGGAGCTTTTCCGCTGCTTTTGAACATATCCGCAATACCGCCAATGATTTTCGAAAACCCCGCTCCGATATCCGTACCCTTGAACAGTTGTCGGGCATAGACATAGCCTAAAAACGCACCGCCCAAATGGGCCAAACGGCCCCCGACATTTCCGCCCAAGGGAATCTGTACCAAATCCATCAGCACCACGAAAACACCAATTTGCCACAGCTTGACATTAAAGAAAATGAGACGTACCTCTTGGTTCGGGATGTAGGTACACACAAAGATCAGTACGGCCATTACGCCCGCGGAGGCCCCGATCAAGGAGGTTTTTTGGCCCATGAGTGCGGGAAAGATGTTATAGCTGAGCAAAAATAGCAAACCCCCTAAAATGACCCCCAAAAAGTAGATGTTCAAAAAGCGCTTCCCATCGAAGAGGTTCAATAGAATGCGCCCCGCGACCCACAGAATGTACATGTTCCAAAGGATATGAAAAATGCCCCCGTGCAAAAAGGAGTAGGTGACGAGCGACCAGGGTTGTACCAGAAAATCATAAAAATCCTGCGGGAGCGCAAACCAATTTTCGATATTGGGGCCTATCAATGCGGTAATCAGCCCTAGCACGATAAAAACGAGTACGTTGATGGCGATAAGCTTTTCGGAAACGCTCAACCTGGCATATTGATATCTCAGTCCTCCGTTCATCCTAAATTCCGTTCATCCAAATTAATTCCATCTATTGCTATCAAACTGGTTCTTTTTCCAGTACCACATCATTATAAAGCCCGCAATCGCGCCCCCGATATGCGCAAAATGGGCGATACCGGTGGCTGTCCCCGTAAAACCGAAAATTAGGTCCCCCAAAATCAACAGGGGCACAAAATATTTGGCCTTGATGGGAATGGGCAGAAAGATAAGCATAAGTTCCGCTTCGGAAAAGGCGAAGGCAAAAGCCACCAGAATACCGTAAATCGCTCCGGAAGCCCCGACTGCCGGAGTATTGAAGGCGCTTAGAAATCCGTCCACCTTGTCCTTACCGATCAGGTCGTTCCACGCGGGACTGTATTGTCCCCCCGAAATCACCTCCATGATCTGGTTTTTATCCACCCCGTGATCCACCAAGGCCTGCAGTCCGTCCTGAAAAATGTAATAATTCACCCCGGTATGCAACAGGGCGGCTCCCAGACCGGCGGAAAAATAAAAGAAAAGGAACTTGTTGCGGCCCCACATCTGTTCCAAGGGACTACCGAAGGCCCACAGGGCGTACATGTTGAATAGGATGTGGAAGAAACTGCCGTGCATGAACATGTGGGTCACGACCTGCCACCACTCAAAATTCGGATTCTCGAAATAATACAGTGAAAACCAGGTGAACATTTGGTCACCGTAGATTTGGGTCGCCACGAACAAGATTACATTGATTATCAGCAGATGCTTTACCGCATCGGTCATTCTTCCCATCTAAATGAATTTTTTATCGATATCGTTTTCCGTAATGGTAATGTATACGGGTTTGTTAAAGGGGCTGGTCATGGCTTCCTTACAGGCGAAAAGGTCATTGACCAGGGCCAATTGCGATTCGGGGTCCAGCACCTCCCCGGTCTTGACCGAAAGGGTCTTCGCCAATGTTTTGGACAATAGGTCGGTCTGCGAAAAACTTTCGCCGCTAACTTCCTGCTGGTAATCGGAAATCAATTGGTCCAATACCATTCCCACCTCGCTTTCGGCGACCAGCAAAGGTACGCCGGCCACCGTAATCGTTTCGTTTTGTATTTCGCCGAACAGGAATCCGACCGATACCAGAATGTCCTCGATTTCTTGAAGCACCTTGATTTCGGAGGTTGAAAATGAAAGCGTCAGCGGAAAAAGCAATTGTTGGCTTACCGCCTCCTTGATGGTACTGTTCTTCAGGAACCGTTCGTAGAGTACCCGCTGGTGCGCCCGGTTCTGATCGATGACCAACATACCCGATTTTATGGTCGTTACGATATATTTTCTTCGTATCTGAAAGGTGGTTGCAGCGGTTTCGGACACCACTTTTTTATCTTCAAATATCGAACCGGTAATGGTGTCGGATTCGTAGCTCACGCTGCTGGAATTCCCGTCATGCCCCAGTTTGGACTCCAACCCTATGTACAGGTTTTCCCAATTTCCGCTGCGCTGCTTTTTAGGGTGTACCGCCATACCGCCCCCGCTGTTTTCCCGGAAGGGATTGAACCCCGCATCGACGCTGATCCTAGGGGGGGTGGCGGATTTGTTCCGATACCCATAAGGGGTCTCTAGGTTCTGATCGTGTTCGAAATCCAGCGCCGGCGCCACGTTGAACTGGCCGAGACTGTGCTTGATACTCGAGCGTAACATGGCGTACAAGGTATGTTCATCGTCGAACTTTACCTCCGTTTTGGTAGGATGGATGTTGATGTCCAAAGAGGATGGATTCACTTCGAGATACAGGAAGTAGCCCGGATAGGTGTCCGACTTGATGAGTCCCTCAAAAGCGGCCACCACCGCATGGTGCAGATACGGACTCTT
>DASSWC010000099.1:0-2911 GCA_035705395.1 Pricia sp.
TACAAAAACGAATGCATACTCTTTACTCCCACTAAACTCCGCACGCTAAAGACTGCCTTCCACTACTTCCCTTCGGCCCAGTTCAGCCGGTCCATCTGGTTGAACGGCCAAGGGGCGCCATTGTTCTCCATATTTCCCATCATATTGTTCAGACCGCTGGGAGCGGCGGATTGTTCCATGACCAGGAACTGGCGCATGTCCATGATAATGCTCAAGGGGTCGATGCTAACGGGACAGGCCTGTACACAGGCGTTGCACGTGGTACAGGCCCACAGCTCTTCCCGCAGGATATAATCGTCCAATAACTGCTTGCCGTCTTCGACAAACTTCCCTTTATTTGCCTCGATATTTTTTCCGACCTCCTCGAGCCTATCCCGCGTATCCATCATGATTTTTCGAGGGGATAATTTTTTTCCCGTTTGGCTCGCGGGACATTCGTCGGTACACCGGCCGCATTCCGTACAGGTATAGGCACTCAGTAGCTGTACCCAGCTCAGGTCCATTACATCCGAAGCCCCGAATTTTTCCGGCTCGGCCTCTTCCCCGATCTCTCCAGCTGCCTCCCGCTCTTCCCCGCTCTCTCCCGCAGCACCCCCATCTCCCGCAGCACCCCCATCTCCTCCAGCACCCCCATCTCCTGCAGCGGGAGCGGCGAACGGGTCCGCAGACGGGTCTAGCATCAATTTTACCTCCCGGGTTACGGCATCGAGATTCCTGAACTGGCCTTGGGGCGTCAGCCTTCCGAAATAGGTATTCGGAAAAGCCAACAGAATGTGCAAGTGCTTGGAGTAGTACAGATAGTTCAAAAAGAACAGAATACCGGCAATGTGCAGCCACCAGGCGGTACGTTCGACCACGATCAGGTTGGCAATGGACATCCCCTCGAAAAGTGGGGCGATAAATTGGCTTACGGGAAAGGCGCCCGCTTTCGTATAGTACGCCGCATCCATTTGCTGTAATTGGTAGTCGGCCGCGTTCATGGTCAGGAAAAGCAGCATAAGGATCGCCTCGATGTATAAAATCCAGTTCGCATCGGTCTTGGGCCAACCTTTTAGTTCACGTTGCAGAAAGCGTTTCACACGGATTGCGTTCCTACGGATCCAGAAAAGGGTTACCGAGACAATGACCAATAGCGCCAGGATTTCAAACGATGCGATGAGCACGTCGTACACCGGACCCAGCGGCGCAAAGATGCGGTGCGTGCCAAAAATGCCGTCGATAATAATTTCCAAAACCTCGATGTTGATGATGATAAAACCCAGATAAACGATGATGTGCAACGCCCCGGCGATCGGCCGTACCACCATCTTGGTCTGCCCCAGGGCGATTTTGGCCATATTTTTCCATCGCTGCGAGCGATGGTCGGAAACATCGACATCCCTACCCAATCCGATGTTGCGCCGAAGCCGCTTGACGTTTCGGGCGAAGTATCCGATGCCGAACGCAAGTAGGATGACGAATAGGATGTTGGGGAGGTATGCCATCAATTTTTAGTCGGATCAATTCCCTGTTTCCGTCTTCAATTCGGGATTCGTCGCCGGATCGTCTTCGGGAAGCTCGTATTCCTTTTGTTTTTTGCCAAAAACGGAGACGTTGACGTAGCGTTTGGGGTTCAGGCGCAGGTCTTGCAATAGCAGATCCAGCTCCCGAGAGGCGTTATTGAGGTTGGTGTATAGCTTTTCGTCATTCAGCAGCTTGCCCATGGTGCCGTCGCCATCGTCCATACGGGCCACCAACTTATCGAGGTTGGTGATGGTGGATTCCAGTTTGGCAAAAGTCCGATTGATTCCCGCATCCTTGAGGGAATCGGAAAGTTGGGCGAAGTTTGCGGTCAACTTCTCGAAATTGGTCAGCGAGTTGCTTAATTTTTCATCATTTTCGTTTAGGATACGATTGAGCGCATCGGCACTTTTGTTAAAGCTGGCCACCGTTTGGTTCAGGCCCGCAAGGGTTTGGCGCAGGTCTTTCCGAGCGTTGGCATCCAAGACATCGTTGACATTTTGGATCAAGGTATCGGCATTGGTCACGACACCTTCGACCTTTCTCTTTAGGGGAGTCAACTGGGTCTGTACCAATTGGGTCAGTCCGGGCTGTACCTCGCTGGGCAGGGTGTCGCCGGACGTTGCCAGATCCGCACCGTCGAAAACAGGCTTGATCTGTATGCCCTTTCCCCCAATGATTCCGGTATCGTATAGTTCGGCGGGACTGTTGTTGGAAAAGTCAAAGTCGTTCTTCACCGAAAAGGCGACCACGAGATTGCCCCCGCGGTCCTTGAACTTGATTTCGTTCACCGAGCCGACCGTGAGCCCGTTTATGGTCACCGGGGTGCCGACCTGCAGTCCCCCTACATCCTGGTATACGGCATAGAGGGTTCTACCGTCCTCGAACAAAGGCGACGATTTCAAATAACTAAAGCCCAATATGAACAACAGGATGCCGCCAACGACGATAATACCCGTTTTTATTTCCCTGGATAGTTTCAATAGGATAGGTTTATGGTTGAAAACAAAATTAGAAATAAAATATGGAAAGGGGAGGACTTTTTAGTTTTACCACGATTTTGGTAGGAGAAACCTTTCTTTTGGTCTGCGTTTGCCATGCCTTGTTCCCAAGCCTTATCCAGTTACCAAACTCGGCACGGATTTCCTCGATTGCGGTTTCTACGGAGCGCAGACAAAGTACTCCGGACGACCCATTTGAAATTTAGGGTATGCTATTGCCCCGAAATGTATTCTTTGCTCTCCTTGAACGAGGTCCGGTCCCCATCTTTATACACGACGATAAAAGAGGATGGGTAGCCCTTCAGATCGGCGTTGGATTTCAGCATCTCGGCCTCTTCCAACGAAGAGGTGCTACCATAGAGGTACCGATAGAGATCTTTATACGGCTCTTGGGTCACCCGGTTCAAGCC
>DASSWC010000100.1:0-26038 GCA_035705395.1 Pricia sp.
TCCGGCTCCGGGCTGTATCATTACGGACACCGAGGTTTTGGATGCTCCCGGCCCGATTATCGCAAATGCCATTCCTCTGGTGACCGACTTGAATTGTTATGATGACACCAACGGTACGGTAACCGCCATCGTTACCAGTGGGGGAAGTGGCTCGTACGAGTACCGATTGAACTATTACGACGATACCGGTACCGGTATCGAATTTACTTCCGGTCAACAATCATCCGATATCTTTACCGGACTGGGAGAGGGCGTCTATAGCATCACTGTGGTAGACGGGTGGAATTGTGATGTGGAAACCAATCAGGTACGTATCAATGAACCTACCGAGGTGACATCGATCTTGAGGCAAACCGCCGCCATGACATGTACCAGTGATGCGGAACTCGTTCTAACGGCCAATGGCGGAACCGCACCGTACCAGTATAGTATCGATAATGTTACTTTCAGCCCCATGAGCGGTGGAGATACGCATACCTTTTTCATTGCTGAAGGCGACGAGGATACGTATCAATATTATGTAATTGATGCACAAGGCTGTGAAGCCAATATTTCCAATAGCGTAGGTATCGAGGCGGTGCCCGAACTGGTACTTCACGTCGATAATAGCGCGGCCGTAATTAACTGTGCCGGTGAAAATACCGCAGTCATCTATGCCGACGCCGAAGGGGGTCTTGGGAATTATAGATATGAACTCTATACCGCCTATAACGGTACTACCTTGGACATCGGCGACCGCGTGGCAGGCCCGCAAATTTCGGGAATCTTCCCAGACCTCGCGGCTGGTATGTACTATGTCAATGTTACCAGTGGTGATTGTACTGCACCTCCTCAAGAGGTTGTTATTGCAGAGCCTACACCGCTGACCTATACCGATAGCGTAACGAACGTAACCTGTGCAGGTGAAAATGACGGAAGTATCACGGTCACCCTACAGGGGGGTTCCGGTGGCTATCAATACGCCATCTCCCCCAATCTCGATAAATTCGATACGGAAAACGTGTTCGATGGGTTGTCCGGGTCGTCTACGGGAATTGTTTACACGGTAATTGGTCAAGATCAAAATGGATGTTTTGTAGAGCTCCAGTATACCATCTTCGAACCAGGGCCTTTATTGGCTACGGCGGACACAACTCCCGAAACCTGTGAAGGCGATGCCAATGGTACCATCAGCATTGAGATAACCGGTGGTACGGCTCCATTTAGAACAAGCCTCAACAATTCGGACAATTTGGTAGAGAACCGACTCATATATACGGATCTTGCCCCAGGCCCTTATGTTATTTACGTCCGTGATGCCAATGACTGCGAGTATGTAGTGTCCGACGTGGTTGCTGAGGGAATCAATCTTAATGCGGAAGTAATACCTGTATATGGTTGCAACGACAATATTCCGGAGAATTACGTCAATATTGTTTTGGAAGACGAGACCATTGTTGACAACGTAGTTTACGCATTGGATTCGACCGATCCGAACGACATGCAACTCAATCCCTACTTCCGTGGCATGGCCCCAGGGCAGCACTACGTTGCAGTGGCGTCGACTACATAGGGTTGCGTAAAGACCTATGATTTCGAAATCATGGAGTCTGAACCTTTGACGTTGACCCTGCGGCAGAATAATGTCAATGAAATAACGGCAATCGCCCAAGGCGGAAGAGCGCCTTATTCGTTCTATTTCGGTGACATAAACAATGGGCCTGATAATACATTTGTTATCAATAGGTCCGATACCTATATCGTCACGGTAGTTGATGAAAATGGATGTGAGGCCACGGCCGGTCTTTATGTGGAGTATCTTGACATTGAAATCCCGAATTTCTTTACCCCGAACGGCGATAATGAAAATGATTTCTGGATGCCGCGAAACATAGAGCACTTCCCGGAAATACTAATCAAAATTTATGATCGTTATGGTAGGGTAGTGGCCCATGTTTCACAAGGTCATAGAGGGTGGGATGGCCTCTACAGGGATAGAGAACTGCCTTCTGGAGATTATTGGTACGTTGTACGCCTGAACGGAGAAAATGACGACCGGGAATTTGTGGGGCACTTTACCCTATATCGATAAAAGCTTAACCTACTTGATATGCGCAAACTTATAACGCTTTTGCTGTTTCTATGTGGCCTTTTCGCCGCTAGGGGCCAAGAGCTCAACTCGCCCCAACTCTCGCAATATCTGGCGGATAACCCCTTTGTGTTGTCTCCCGTGTATGCGGGTATCGGCGACCATGTAAAAATCCGCCTTAACGGACTTGCCCAGTGGGTGGGTATAAAGGATGCGCCGCAAACCCAGTCCCTCGCAGCCGATATGCGCCTCGGCGAAAAATCGGGCCTTGGTCTCTTTTTGTACAATGATAAAAATGGGTATACCAAGCAACAGGGCGCACGCGTTTCCTTCGCACACCATTTGACCCTTGACCGCTATGAAGATGAATTTTTGTCCTTGGGACTATCCTATAATTTCAACCAATTCCGGATCGATATCGATCAATTTATCGATGCTAATCTCGATCCCGGGGTTATCAACAATCGCCAGACCACAAACCACAACTTTGACGTAGGGGCAATGTACCGCTACGGGAAGTTCTATTTCAGTGCCAATGCGTCGAACCTCTTGGGCAAAGACCCTAGCAACTTTACTTTTAACGCAGACGAACCCAATGAACTGCGCAACTATTACGTCTATACGGGATACCGTTACCGAAAGAACAAGAATTCCGACCTGGAAATCGAACCGTCGGTGCTGTTCAAACTCTTCGAAAGCGACGGCCGTTCCGAAACGGACCTGAACCTAAAATTCCGGTTTTACGATTTTGAGGACTACTACTATACCGGCGTCAACTACCGCTTCTTGAACGATCAGATCGGCGACCCCCTCTATATCGCCCCTTTTGCGGGACTTAAAAAGGGCAATTTTTATTTCGGATATTCATACCAGATCATTCTCAACGAGATTATTACCTACAGTACGGGTACACATGTAATCACAATAGGCGTGGACCTGTTTCAGGGGCTTAGCAATTGCCGGTGTACGTATTGAACTGCCGGTGTACATCTTGAAAAGAGCTTAGCGTTTAGGCCCACTGCGCTTCTTCCGTATAGGATTTTTGATGTTAACGTCCATTCTTGGACCTAGGTTGTCCGTCCCCGGCGGACGAGTCTCGTTTCTTTTTCCCGGTAGATTGAAGTAAGTTTGCAGAAACTTTCAGCTGTGGGAAAGGTAAAAATCGACAACATTCGCGTATATGCCCATCATGGGTGTTTAAAGGAGGAGACCGCCATCGGCAGTGAATATCGGGTAGATGTTTCCGTGGAGGCCGACCTCTCTACCGCCTCCCAATCGGATAAATTATCGGATACGGTGGACTACGTGCACATCAATCGCATCGTAAAGCAAGAGATGCTGCGCCCTTCAAAGCTTTTGGAACACGTAGGGCAGCGAATCATCGACCGTATTTTCAAGGAAATCAATATCGTGGACGCGGCCGAGATTCAGGTCTCCAAGATCAATCCCCCGATCGGGGGCGATGTGGAGAGGGTCACAGTCGTACTGGACCGGAAAAGACATTAGAGGCTATCTAACCTCCAAGGTAGAACCCTGTGCGTATCATTCATGGGTAGAACCGCATGGGAATTGAACGACCCTGATTAAATTTTACCATATCACAGAAACACCGTACCTTTGCACATCAAAACGGCATCGTGGCCGAGTGGCTAGGCGCAGCTCTGCAAAAGCTTGTACAGCGGTTCGAATCCGCTCGATGCCTCTTTAAAATCCCGGCTTTTTCGCCGGGATTTTAATTTTGTGCCACCCGTCGGCGATTAAAGTTAATCGTTACTTAACTTGAACCGATTTCAATGATATCCCTCTCAAGGGCGACTTCATTCCTTTGAAATATAATGCCCAAATTCTATATTCTCGATACCTTCCTCGATATTGAGCTTGTCCTTTGGCAAAAAACCTTTCACAATGAGTACGGTGCCACAGATCATCAAAATGAGACCCAGTGCTTTTTTGACCCAAAATATGCGTCTTAGGGTCAGTTTCTGCTTCAGTTGTTTGGCCAAAAGAATCTTGATGATATCCATAGCGAAATACGTGCCGAGCAGCGCGGAAAAGAACACCGAAATCCGGTTGGGGTCGTTGTCAAGGCTGGGCCCCACTACAATGATAATGCCCAGCCAGAAGATAAGGACGCCGATATTGATGAAATTTAGCAAAAAACCCTTGACGGCCAGGCTGAAAATATTACTCTTACTGTATTTTACCCGGGACACCATTTTACGGGACGGCTTTTTAAAAAAAATGCTGATGCCGTAGATCAGGAGAAGTACACCGCCGAACACGAAGAGCCCAGGTTGGTTGCTCAGGTTTTCCAAAAGTTGGAAGCTACTGAAATAGGCGATGAACAGAAATAGGATGTCCGCAACGATCACCCCGACATTAAAGGCCAGGGCAGCCCTGAAACCTTTTGTGGCACTAGTCTCCAAAAGGACAAAAAAAACAGGCCCGATCATAAAGCTCATCAAAAAGCCCAAGGGTATCGCCGCCTGTACATCTTCCCACATGTCGGTAATAGTTAACGGGTATTGGTCAACAGTTAACGGGAGCACTTTCCTTTAACCACTGAACATTAACGTTCAATTGGAAAGATATAAAAAACTTCGATCAAATCAGGATGAAATAAAAGGATCCGGAAATCACATTCGCGTAACGGTACCGCCAAAAACGGTCTTTTCGTCCATTTTGTCGGGGTCTCCGTAAACGAGCACCTCGCCGCCGGCCTTAACGGTCACCTTTACATAATCGGAAGCGTGAATTTCCGCACGGGATCCCGCATTGACATTGACCGTAGAAAATTTGGTCTTGAATTTTCTTCCCTCGTAGATCCCACCAGTATTGATGGCGACATCCTGAAGGTCCGAGGATCCAGAAACTGTGATTACACCTCCCGTTACCGTTTTAATCAGCAATTGTTCCACTTCGGCGTTGATGGTAATCTCGCCTCCTTCCTGGGCCTTGAGTTCCAGTACATCTTGGGAAATGGTCTCCTCGGAACTGATCCGGGCGTCTTCGTTGACGTCTATAATCACCAATTTTTCCGTATAATGCAAATCGACAAAGGTACGGTAGCCGCTAAAAATCTTATCGAGCTGCATCCGTATTTTCAAAACCCCGTCGTTGTTGACGATAGCCACTTTTTCAACGCTTTCGCCCGAAATGATCGCCTTGTTGACGTCGGACTTGATAAGGTTGACCGAAAGGCCGTCAAAGGCCTTGACTTCAGTAAAGGGTGTAAGGTCTTGGGTGAGGTTTTCTTGGGAAACAAGATTTTGCCCAAGCAGCATGATCAAAAGAAGTGCGAACTTACTCATGACGTCTAATTTAGGACTGATGGTTTTAACCCTAGGCCCGAATACGAACCACACCTTGCGGTGAAGCAGTAGCCCGGCGACCGGCGAAAAGTAAAACTTCCCAAATACCGGCCCGGTTTTCCATTTATAAACAACTCCCATTCCGAAAAATTGCCATTATTCGACACTGGCCCCTTAGGTTCGATGAACGGGCGTATTGATTTAATATTAGGCTAGCCCTGATGCTTTCCGATCAACGAAAAATCCAAATGTCTTTTTATCAGATCGGTATCCTTGACCATCACCACGACCTCGTCGCCCAATTGGTAGGTTTTCTTTGTACGTTCTCCTACAATGGCGTACTCCTTTTCGTCAAAGATATAATAATCGCCCTTAATATCACTGATCCGCACCATGCCCTCACATTTGTTCTCGATAATCTCGACGTAGAGGCCCCATTCGGTAACCCCGCTGATGACCCCGGCGAACTCCTGATCCTGGTGATCTTGCATAAACTTGATCTGCATGTATTTGATGGAATCGCGTTCGGCGCTGGAGGCTAGGTATTCCATATCGGAAGAATGTTTACATTTTTGTTCGTAGGCCTCGGCGTTTGCGGATTTTCCACCATCCAGGTAATGTTGTAACAACCGGTGGACCATTACATCCGGGTACCGGCGTATCGGGGAGGTAAAATGGGTATAATGGTCGAACGCTAGCCCGTAATGTCCAATATTATCGGTAGTGTAAATGGCCTTGCTCATACTTCGGATGGTCAAGGTGTCGACCAAGTTCTGCTCCTTTTTTCCCTTTACATCGCTCAACAATTGGTTCAAGGAAGAAGCGATGGACTTTTTATCCTTAAAATCTAGTGTATGACCGAACCGGGAAATGATGCTGTTCAGGGCCATCAGCTTGTCTTGATCCGGATCGTCGTGCACCCGGTAGATAAAGGTTTTCTTCGGCTTTTGCTTGCCAATGAACTCGGCGACCTTGCGGTTCGCCAAGAGCATAAACTCCTCGATGAGCTTGTTGGCATCCTTGGATTCCTTAAAATAGACGCCCTGGGGCTCGGCATCTTCGTTTAATATGAATTTGACCTCCAGCTTGTCGAAGGACAAGGCGCCTTGTTGCATACGTTTGCTGCGCATGATCTTGGCCAGTCGATCCATTTCCAAAGTAGCTTTCACCACATTGTCGGCAACGCTATAGCCATCCTCACGGATTGATATATCTTTGGGTATGTTTCCCTTTTTGGTCTCGATGATATGCTGTGCCTCTTCATAGGCAAAGCGTTGGTCTGAATTGATGACCGTTCGGCCGAACCACTGGTTCACGATGCCGGCATTTTTGGCATCCATCTCAAAAATTGCCGAAAACGTATATTTCTCCTCGTTAGGGCGCAACGAACAGGCGTTATTGGACAATACCTCCGGAAGCATAGGCACCACCCGGTCAACCAGATATACCGAAGTGGCCCTTTCGTAGGCCTCATCCTCCAAGATAGTATCGGGCAGCACGTAATGGGAGACATCGGCGATATGGATGCCGATCTCGTAGTTGCCGTTGTCAAGCACGTCGAAGGATAGGGCGTCGTCAAAATCCTTGGCATCCTTGGGGTCGATGGTAAAGGTAAGCGTCTCACGCATATCCCGCCGCTTGGCGATTTCCTCCTCTTTAATAGACGTGTCCAGCGTATCGGCAAACCGCTGAACCTCGCTCGGAAATTCGTACGGCAATCCGTATTCGGCCAGTATGGCGTGAATTTCTGTGTTGTGCTCGCCGGGTTTACCGAGCACTTCGGTCACTTTTCCTATGGGCGAATCCCCACTGTCCCAGCTTTCCAAACTCACAACGACTTTATCGCCGTCATTGGCATCAAGTATATTTCCCTTTGGTACAAAAAAATCCGTGTACATCCTAAAATCCGTGGGACGGACGAAAGCAAAGGTTTTCTGTAGGTCAAGGATACCGACAAACTCCGTTTTTTTGCGTTCGACAATCTTGGTGACCTCGCCCTCGAGCTTTTTTCCCTTTCCGCGTTTGAAAATGTTTACTTCGACAGTATCGCCGTGAAAGGCTTTATTGATGCGGCTTTGCGGAACGAATACATCGTCATCCATCCCCTCGATTACAATATAGGCATTGCCCCTTCCGGTAAGGTCCACTTTGCCGGTAGTGTTATTTTGGGCAGCGGCCAAGGCCTTATACTTCCCTTTCCCCACTTCAAGAATGCGCTTTTTCTCTGTCAGCTGATCCAGACGTTTTATCAACAAGTTGCGGTCTTGGGTATCGCTTACGCCGATTTGGGATGCTATTTGCTTATAATTGAATGTGTGTTGGGGTTCTTTCTCAAGTACCGTGAAGATGCCTTTTGTAATCTCGTTCTTCCTATGGTTTTTAGCTTTTTTTTTGTTCTTTGACATTAATCGTATTTATCTATTTGGGCGGAAAATTACGAATTATCCACGAGGCATCCGTAATTTCAGGCGTTTAGTTGCCGCTTTGGGCTTCAGATTCCTTCCTTCTTAGTAAAAATTACGTTCAAATTTGAAGGTTATCAACATCTATACTGGAATCCATTTTTTTATTTAAAATTTTAAAGGAAAATGGGGGTTATGATAGGTTGTTGATAGGGGGGATAAAAAAAAGGGATAAAACTTGCTTTGAACCGAATTATGAAGTTGTTGACAATTTATACAGCTGGACGTGCATTATAAATCACGGGATTATCAGGGATATTAAACAAGGTTGATAAGCGGTATCAACATTAAATTTTTGATAAACGAATGTAAAATAAATGTTAATTAAAGGAAATAATTTTTTGACAGGCCGCTAACGAAACGGGATAACTATTTTAGGCGTTCCGCTGTAGGTTTTGTAATGGGAAATAGTAATAGCAAATCCAAATTTACCTTTCCTTTTCTTTCGAGAGTTTATCAACACCTAACCGCAGGCTGTGAGCGGCAAATAAACATCCGTTTTCCTCGAAAAGGAAATCTTTGTGGTGAACTTCCTCCCTTTTGTTGTGAAGTGTAGTTATTCGTACTTTTACGGACATGCATCCTTCCCACGACCATAGCCATTCCCATTCCGATTTGAAGGGAAGGAACCTGATTATATCCATCTTTTTGAACGTTGTAATCACCGTGGCACAGGTCATCGGTGGACTGATTTCGGGCAGCCTTGCCCTGCTCTCGGATGCCTTACACAATTTTAGCGACGTAATCTCGCTTTTGGTCAGTTACCTGGCCAATCTCTTGTCGAAAAGAGCAGCTTCGGACCGTAAGACCTTTGGATACAAAAGAGCGGAGATTATAGCCGCTTTTGTAAATGCGGCCACATTGATGGTCGTGGCGGTCATCTTGATCAAAGAGGCCGTCGAACGCTTTTACGACCCGAAGGAAATAGCATCCGATCTGGTCATCTGGCTCTCTGTATTAGGTATTGCCGCCAACGGGCTCAGCGTTCTATTGTTAAAACAGGATGCCGGCCGCAACATGAACATGAAATCGGCCTATTTGCACCTATTGACCGATATGATGGCCTCGGTCGCCGTGCTAATCGGGGGTATATTGATGAAATTCTATCAGGTGTACTGGGTAGATGCCGTCCTGACCTTGGCCATTGCGCTGTATCTTATCTATGTGGGCTATGATCTGTTAAAAGATTCGACCCGCGTGCTGATGCTTTTTACGCCCAACACCATTGAGATAGAAGAAATTGTGGAGGTTATCATGCAAATAAAATCCATCAAGAACGTGCACCACGTACATATATGGCAATTGAACGAAGACGAGGTACATCTCGAGGCGCATGTGGATTTTAACGCGGACATCCGATTATCCGAGTTCGATACCATTCTGGGACAAATAGAGGGTAAGGTATATCATAAATTCGGTATAAATCACGTTAATATTCAACCGGAATTCAATAAACCGGACAGCAAACAGGTTATTGTCCAGGATTAGTAGGCGGGATGAAGCATAGGATATGATACAAATTGCAACCAAAACTTTCGATGAGTTGACACCCCATGAACTCTATGAAATATTACGCTTGAGAAGCGAAGTATTCGTCGTGGAACAGGATTGTGTGTATCAGGATATCGATGGCAAGGATCAAAAAGCCCTACATCTTCTCGGCAAAAAGGAAGGTAAAATAGTCGCCTATACGCGAATTTTTAAGTCCGGCGATTACTTTGACGAAGCGGGTATCGGTAGGGTGGTCGTACAGAGAGACCAGCGAAAATATGGGTACGGCAGGGAATTAATGAAGGGGTCGATACGAGCGGCCCAGAAGTATTTTAAGGAAAGCGTCATCCGGGTATCGGCCCAAATACACCTCGAACGCTTTTATCATGAACTCGGCTTCGAACAGATCGGGGATGGCTATTTGGAGGACGGTATCCCCCATATCGGAATGGTACGAAAAAAATAATTATATCTTGATGGGCTCCTTATTGCTAAGGTTGATATCTTCCAGCATCGTATCCGTAAATTTATAGTGTCCGCGGGTAGTAATAATACGGAACCGGTTGGAGTTCATGCGGCTAAGGGTATCCAAAAACAGCCATTTTGTCTTTAAAAGCCGGGGCTTGGAAGATTTAAGGCTAATTTCGAAATAATACTTGCGACCGTTTTTGACGGCAACGATATCGGGGGTGATTTTGGCGTCATGCCCTTTTCGGATATAGGATTTTGGGGTCTCGTACCCTTCATGATCCGCTTTTATATCTTCAAAGCCGGTAGCTTCCAGATGTTGGATCGACTTCTCTAAAAACTCCTGATTGTCTGACTTTTCTACATTTACCATAACGCACAAGATACAGTAAAATAGTTGAAATGCAAATTATCGGGACGGATTAACTAAAAATTAGGACAGTTTTCCCATCAAGGCACGACCTAATTTTTCCACCACCCCTACTACCAAGGCATTTCCCATAAAAAAGGCCCGTTTAGTGTCGCTAATGCCGTCCAGTTCGGTATGCCTGTCCGGGAACATGTTCAGGCGCTCCAGTTCTATAGGGGTCAAGCGTCGCAATCCCCTTGCCGTTTGCACCACGTGCTTAAACCGGGAGGGCGTTTTACCGCCTTCCCCAGTGATGATGGTACGCGAGGCATTGTCGAGCGCATCCGGGAAGATCATCCCCCCTTCATTGTAGGTGTACGTAAATCCGCTTTTGGACGTTCGGGTTTCCTTTTTGGCCCCTTTCAGGTATTCCCATTTCGGAAAATCCTTCGAGGGGATAAAAAAGCCGTCCGCAACCTCCCCGTTTTGCAGCACATCCCCCAAGACCGTCCGTTGTCCGTCATATTCGGGACTGGTTTTGGCGGTATATACCTTTCCTTCCATAAAGACCCCTGTATTTTCAAAGGGGGATGCCCTTTTATCCGTATTGAAATGCCCGGAAAGTTCCACAAGGTCTGCGGTAATGCCAAAGGATTCGCTTTCCTGTGTTTGGGAAGTGGACAAATCAGGTTTTTGGGACGGGCATTTTACCGGAAAGGCCTTCGCTATCGGGCCGGTGCGGTACATCCAATCCGATTTGTTGGCGGTCTTTAAAGCCGAATATAGTGACGTCGAACCGTGGTACGCCAGAATAAAAATACGTCGTCGCCGTTGGGGCATGCCATAATCCGCAGCATTGATGACCCGCCATTCCACCGCATATCCCAAATCGTCCAGACTTTTTAGGATGATGGCAAAATCCCTTCCACGCTGTGAAGATGGCGATTTTAGCAAACGGTCGACATTTTCGAGCAAGAGATATTGGGGCTTATTTTCCTTTTCGGACAGTATGCGGTGGATGCTCCACCACAGCACACCCTTTTTTCCGAGGAGTCCCCTGGAATTCTTTAGGGTGGTGGCCACGGAATAGTCCTGACACGGAAAGCCGCCCACCAATACCTCGGCATCGGGAATATCGTCCGTACCGACTTCGGCGATATCCGTATTACTGTGGTTATCGCTTCCGAAACGGGCCTCGTAGACCTTCGAGGCATGCTGTCTTTTCGTACTCGGCTCCCATTGGTTGCTCCAGATCACCTCGAAATTTCCGGTGTTCTCAAGACCCAACCGGAATCCCCCCACGCCCGCAAAAAGTTCGATGACCTTTAACTTTTTCATTGTCCCAAATTTACATAATTTACCTCGGTGAAAGATAAGGGACTATGAAATGGACTTTTTTGAAAGGATTTGTGGTGATGCTAGCCGTTGTGTTGGCGGCCTGTGGTAAAATGGATGACAAACGGATGCTTTCCGATACCATCCAAGCGGTACGTGCCGAATATGCGCCCGACAGCCGCACGGCCCTGTTCGACGTTACCGTGGTCGACAGCCTCGGACGGTTGGTGTTGACGGGCGAGACCAACCTGCCCGAGGCGGCCGAGATCCTAAAAACCAAATTGGACGGCGAGGACATCGTTTTTAAGGACGCTATCGAAATTCTGCCTTCAGAGGGACTGGAAGGCAAAACCCAGGCCCTGATCAATATCTCGGTCGCCAATCTGCGTAGCGAACCCAAACATGCCGCCCAACTGGCCACCCAGGCGACCCTAGGCACCCCGGTGACCGTGTTGAAGGAAAAGGACGGCTGGTACTACATCCAGACCCCCGATAAATACCTCGCCTGGGTCGACGGGGGCGGCATCGAACGAATGGATCCCACCGCTATGGAAAACTGGAAATCGGCACCGAAAGTAATCTATACCAACACCTATGGCCATTCATATATAGGACCGGACGGGGAACAACCGGTATCGGACCTGGTGGCGGGCAATGTGCTTGAAATCATAAAAAACGGCGATCAGCACTATAGGGTACGGTATCCCGACGGCCGTAAGGCGTATGTGGCCCATGACGAATCCCAGCCTTACGAAGAATGGCTAGAAGCCCTGACCCCGAATGCCGATAGTCTTGTCGCGACTTCGTTGGGGCTGATGGGTGCGCCCTATCTTTGGGGCGGCACCTCGACCAAAGGAATGGACTGTAGCGGTTTTACCAAAACGGTATACTTCCTGAACGGTATGGTCATCCCCAGGGATGCCTCGCAACAGGTGCATACCGGCAAGGCCATCGATTCTACCCAAAATTTTGAAAACTTGCAAAAGGGGGATCTTTTGTTTTTTGGCAGGAAAGCCACCGATTCGACCTCCGAAAAGGTGGTCCACGTCGGCATGTGGATCGGCAACAACGAATTTATCCATTCCTCCGAAATGGTGCGCATCAGCAGTATGGATGAGAACGCGCACAACTACGATCCTTTCAATCGTGACCGCTATTTACGCACGAAGCGGGTCTTAAATGTGAAAGATGAAGGCGTATTGCGCTTGGTGAAGGACCCCCTGTTCAAGGATTAAGGCAAAAGGGCATCGCATCCTATTACGGGCCATCGAGCCCCAAACCAGCGGGGACAAGGTGCGCTACACCGCCGGCTACCTAAAAGGGAATTTCGACCTACAGCGGAAAATAGACGCGTATACCATGTTGGTGCGTGACGGGTGTTGGTTCAAGGATAGCTGCAATTAGGGAACTTCCAATGCAAATGCCACAATCCGGTTCCCCTTTTCCGTTCCCAATTTCTCACCGCCACAGGCAATGGCAATATATTGCTTTCCGTCGACTTGGTACATTGCGGGGGTGGCAAAGGCGGCCGCAGGCAATCTGTATTCCCAAAGAATTTTGCCGGTATGTTTGTCGTAAGCCCGAAAATAGCCGTCGCGGGTAGCGCCTATAAAAAGGAGGCCGTTTTCGGTAACTACCGCCCCCCCATAGTTTTCCGTACCCGTACCGACTCCCTCGGCCCCCAGTTCAGGAGTATTACCGAACGGCACCGACCAAATATACTTTCCGGTATTTAAATTGATCGCGTGTAGGCTTCCCCAGGGCGGGGCAATGGCAGGCAGACCATTACGGTCCAAGAATTTATTGTAGCCCAAATGTTTGTAGGGAATGAGGACGGAATTGCCTTTGTTTGTTTTTTCGACGACGTTATGCCGTACTTCCTCGTTGTATAAAAAGCGTATGAGGGCCTCTTTCTCCGCTTTGGGAATTTGCGGAAAGCCTGTCATCATTCCCTTTCCGTGAGTAATGATATCCGCCGTTTCATTCTTTTCCTTGCGTAGCTCCAGGTCGATCAAAGCAGGAAATCCACTGGCGGCATTGCCCTTTCTATCCGCTTGATGGCAGCTGGCACAATATTTTTGATACGTGGCTTCGCCCAGGGGCCTCCCGCTGTAATCCGCATCGTTTATCCGCATTTGGAGCAGCCACGGCATTTCGTTGGAGTTGACGTAGAGGATACCGTCCTTGGGATGTGCCGCGGCCCCGCCCCATTCGGCGCCCCCGTCATAGCCGGGCAACAAAATGACTGGGTCAAGGCCGGGCGGGGCGTAGATCCGGGTATCCGCGGTTCTGAGAATTTTGCGAAGGGAATCGGGGTTGCTGGCAAACGGACTCACGCTTTCCTCCGACAGTTCGGTGGATTGCCGCGCGAAGGGTTTCGGCTTGACCGGAAAAGGCTGTGTCGGCCAGGTTTCCTCCCCTGCCAGCACGGATTTGGGCACGGGCCGCACCTCAATATCAAATAGGGGCTCCCCGGTCATCCGATCAAAGACGTATACATAGCCTTGTTTGGTCACCTGGGCCACGGCGGGAATTTTTTTGCCTTTACGCTCGACCATTAAAAGGTTGGGAGGAGCGGGCGGGTCACGGTCCCAAAGGTCGTGATGGGTGAACTGAAAATGCCAGATCCGCTCGCCGGTATTCGCATCCAGGGCCAAGAGACAATTGGCGAATAGATTGCTGCCTTTGCGCATACCGCCGTAAAAATCCGGGGCTGCCGAGCCTGTCGGCACGTAGAGTATCCCGTTTTCCTCATCCAGGGCCATCCCCGCCCAGTTGTTGGCAGCGCCCACCAATTCGCTGTCACGTATATTTTCATCTTCCCAGGTATCGGAACCCGGGGTATCGTTTTTAGGAATCGTGTGAAAAACCCATTCCACCGCCCCGGTGATTACATTAAAGGCCATGATATCGCCCGGGGCAGCGCCAGAACTTTCTGAAAGGCGCAAGGGCATAACGATAAGGTCCTTGTACACCGTGCCAGGGGTATTGGAGATCACAAATTTGTCGCCGGCGGAAGCCGGCATGCCTGAGCGCATATCGATCTTCCCGTTGGTGCCAAAAGATTGGATGGGCCGGCCGGTCAGGGCGTTCAGGGCATAAAGATCCGGGCCGCGGGTACAGAGAATGCGTTTGTCGTGGCCCTTTTCCCAATATGCGACGCCACGGCTCGTGGAATGCCACACCTTGACCGAATCGCCGAACTGCCAGATTTCCTCTCCCGTTGCCGCGTTCAGGGCCACTACCCTTAGTGCTGCGGTCACCCCGTATAGCATACTGTCGACCACGATAGGGTTCATCTGCATCTGCCCGAAATCCGGAGCCTCATAGGTCCATGCGATGCTAAGGTTTTTAACGTTTTCGGGAGTAATTTGGGATAGGGTGGAGTAATGGCTGCGCCCCGGATCGCCTAGATAGGAGGACCAGGTCCGGTAGTGTTTTCCCGATGTTTTGTTTTCTTCGGATTTTTGACACCCCGTTAAAAGGATGGCGCACAGCAAGATGATACTACTATATATTCTCGAAAGCATAGTTTTATGGAAGGCGCCTTAAAAGTAACTAAAAAAGGACAAGCCAAAAACACAATTGAGAAGGTTAAACCGACATAAGGATATTTTCTTTACATTAGAACCTGAATAGGATGGGCCTAAAATCGGACTCAAAACCCTTGATCCACCAACCTGTAACCTGTTTTTCATGTCACAA
This sequence comes from Pricia sp., assembly GCA_035705395.1. Taxonomy (GTDB): domain Bacteria; phylum Bacteroidota; class Bacteroidia; order Flavobacteriales; family Flavobacteriaceae; genus Pricia. Next base: position 15,190 of record DASSWC010000100.1, read on the forward strand.
CTCGCCGCCCAGGTTTCCAAACGCCTATTTTCCCTCGATGTTTTCCGGGGGCTCACCATGTTCCTACTGATCGCGGAGGCGGCCGGATTCCATCATAATTTTGGCGCACTGACCGAAGACAGTATTTTTCACGGGCTGTCCCTTCAATTGGAACACCACCCGTGGAACGGACTCCGGTTCTGGGACCTTATCCAGCCTTTTTTTATGTTCATCGTAGGGGTTGCCATGCCGTTTTCGTTGCGAAAGCGACTGGCCCGCGGAACCCGAAGTGATGCTACGAAACACATTGTGAGACGCTGCTTTTTGTTATTCGCCTTCGGGGTAATGCTGCACTGCGTCTATAGCCACGCCTTGGTCTGGGAACTCTGGAACGTGTTGGTGCAACTGGCCTTTACCATTCTGATTGCCTACGCCATCATGCATCTGCCCAATAAAATACAGGTCGGCATATCGATTGGACTGTTGGTCATTACCGAGATACTCTATCGTGCCTATAATCCCGAAGCGCCGTATGCACAGGGACACGGGAGTTTTGGCGCGTATGTCGATATGCTGGTTATGGGCAAGGTCAATGACGGGTATTGGGTGTTCGTCAATTTTATCCCCACCGCCGCCCATACGATTTGGGGTGTGGTCTGTGGGAAACTTTTGTTGTCGAACCTACCGGCGAAAGATAAGTTGAAGCCGTTTTTGGTTTGGGGCGGCATTGCGATGATTTTGGGATTGGTGATGGACGCGACGCACATCACGCCCATTGTCAAACGTATCGCGACCACCTCGTTTACCCTGGCCTCCGGCGGTATCGCGATTTTGACCCTGGCCCTGTTCTACTGGGCCATCGATGTTAAGGATAACAAACAACGCTGGCTACGGATTTTTTCGGTAGTCGGCACAAATTCCATTTTCATATACCTTTTTGCCGAAACTGTGGGCGTACAGTGGTTCCGCGGCTTTGGGATGATTTGGACACAAGGCTTGCTGGGGCCAATGGGCCTTTCGGAACAGCTGATCGCCGTTTTCAACGCCCTGCTGGTATTGTTTCTATTTTGGTATATCACCTACTTTTTAGACAAGCACAAGATGTACTTTAAAGTGTAAGAAACAAACAACGACGCCCCGCACGCTTGGTCAAATCAAGACAAATGCCTGGGTCATAGGTATAGGAAGTGCTGATGATTTAAAACCAAAAAATGAAAAACAGAACGATGTTTGCAGCAAAAGCAATGGCCTGTGTTCTAAGCTTTCTGACACTTCAACAATGTGGTTCCCCAAAAATGGCCGCTACAGAACCCGGATGGCAGCTGCTGTTCAACGGCAAAGACTTGGAGGGATGGACGACCAAAATCCACCACTACGAGGTCGGAGACAACTATGGGGACACCTTCCGTGCCGAGGACGGGATGATCAAAGTCCGGTATGATCAATACGAGGGGGATTTTAACGATCGCTTCGGACACTTGTATTACGACACCCCTTTTTCCCATTACCACCTGTCTATGGAGTACCGCTTTGTAGGCGAACTACATCCCGGGGCCCCTTCTTACACCTTGAAGAATAGCGGGGTAATGTTCCATTCCCAAGACCCGAGGACGATGCCCAAGGAGCAGGATTGGCCGATTTCGGTGGAGATGCAATTTTTGGCAGGCATCACAGCGGGCGAGGAGCGGCCGACGGGCAATATGTGTTCTCCCGGCACGGAAATCGTATACGATGGGGAAATCTATCCCGGCCACTGCCTCAATTCGAGCTCCGACACCTATTACGGGGACCAATGGGTAACGGCCGAGCTCATTGTACGCGGCGATTCTTTGGTGACCCATATTATAAACGGCAAAAAGGTGCTGGAATATACCAAGCCCCAGATCGGGGGTGGGGTAGTGCAAGGTTTTGACCCGAAAATAAAGCAGGATGGTCAATTGTTGAAAACGGGTTTTATCGCCTTGCAAAGCGAGGGGCAGCCCATAGATTTTAGGAATATCAAAATAAGGAACTTAAGAAAGCCTATGAATTCCGAGGAGTAGCAATTATTCCAAATCCTCCGGATACTTGCCGGCAGTGGTCCATCCGCCGTCCACCGGGATGGTCTGCCCGTTGATATGGGACGCTTCGTCGGACAATAGAAAAAGACAGGTTTTAGCGATATCTTCCGGTTGGCCGACCCGGTTATTTGGGTTCAATTTACCCCAAACCCCCTCATAATCCGGCTGTTCTTGCGCGGTGCGTTCGGTAAGGGTGGCCCCAGGGGCGATGGCATTCACGGTTATCCCGAACGGACCGAGTTCATAGGCGAGATTTTGGGCGAACATCCTCAGGGCCGCCTTGGTCATACCATAAGCCGAAAGCCGGTGATAGGCACGGATACCCACTTGGGAAGACATCATCACCATGCGCCCCCCATGGCCTTGTCGAATCATTTCTTTGGCAGCACGTTGGGCCAGAAAGAATGCGCCCTGCAGATTGAGCCGCATCACTTGTTGAAAGGATTCAGGCGTAAAGTCCAAAAAATCCCCGAAAAGGGACATTCCCGCATTGGGGATGGCGAAATCGATTTGTCCGAAGTGTTCCAGCGTGAAATCGATCATGCTGTCAATGGTTGGCACATCCCCGGCATCGCCCCCGAAAGCCAGACACCTGCCCGGCTGTTGTGCATCTAAAATCGTTGCCGCTGCATTGGCACGCCTTGTGTCAATGTCGTTGAGCACGACGTTTGCACCGGCCTTGACCAACAATTCGCAGATGGCGTGGCCGATGCCTTCCGCAGCACCGGTTACTATTGCTGTTTTGTCCTTTATGCCCGAATACATCATGGGAAATCACTATTACGAATGTTGAAAGAATATCGTTTTCATACGTGGCAAAGGCGAAGTAGTTATCGCCGGTCTTCAAAATAATGAATGGGGATGCCCTTCACATCGGGCCGGCACTCGAAAAGGCCGCCGCTATTTGGGAACTTTTCCAACGCGGCGTTCGTCATCCCGCTCCTTGCCGTTGTGATGTATAAAGTGTCCAAATCCTTCCCCCCGAAGCAACAGCAGGTTACGTGGGGGGCATCGACTTCTACTTTTTCCAGAACTTCGCCAGTGTCCGGATTCCAACGGCGGACGCAGTTACCGCCCCAATGCGCGATCCACAGCATGCCCTCGGTGTCGCTACACATTCCGTCCGGGGTGCCATAGGCTTCGGGAACGCTAAGAGCCACTTTTTTGTTCGAAATGCCGCCCGTAGCCACGTCATAATCGAAACGCCAGACCTCATGGGTCGGGGAATCGATATAGTAAAATACGGAATGGTCCGAAGACCAGGCCATACCGTTTGAAATAGTCGTGTTAGGGATTTCGGTCGAAACCCGAAAATCGGGGGAGACCTTATAGAGTGCACCGGCTCCCGAATGCTCCTCTTTGTGCATGGTGCCGATCCAGAAATGGCCGTTCGGGCCTACTTTGCCGTCATTGCACCGCAGGTCGGGATCATTGTTCTGCAGCGCCCTGTGCCAGGTAATGGCGTTGGTTTCGAAATCGAAGCTGGCCAGGTCGGATTCCAGGGCAAGGAGCAGCCGGCCCGTTTGGGTCGGCGCGACCGCCCCGATCATCTCATCGAATATCGCGCTTTCCTGTTTACCGCTGTGCGGGTCGTACCAGAACAACCGCTTTCCTTCAATATCGACCCAATGGAGCAATTGCCGACGTGCATCCCAGACGGGGCCTTCGCCCAACACACATCGGGTGTCGAGAAGAAGGCGGGCTTTATGGGTTTTTGGGGATGCCATTTTTAGGGTACCGAATTACGTTTAAATCCGCTAATACTGGTGACAACATTATTTTTTTGCAATAGTAATCCGATGAGCTCATTGAAGAATGCCTTGATATTTTGAAGGATCCCCCAGCAGTTCCGTGGCCGCCAAAATAGTTTCGTCGTTTTTAAGGGAGTAGTTGTATAGGCCCTCCCGGTAGAAATAACGCTTGATGATCTCGTCTTCCAGTTTTTGTTGGATTTCCTTTCGGTAGTCTCCCAAAGCGGCGACCTTGCTTTTTTCGATATCGAGCAACAGGGCCTTAAAGTCGTTTTCTATAGCCTCGTTAAAAATGACCTCCTCGCGGTCGGTCATGGCCTTTTTCAGCACTTTTTCAGTCTCGGTCTCATAGGAAAAATCGCTCTCCAGAACGTAGCTCTTAAAATCTTGGTAATCGCTTTCGGTGAATTTGAAATCGCCCAGGGTCTTCACCTGATTCCCATAGTGGTACGTGGTGGCGTAATCGAAAATCACGTGGTTGTTGAGCAGCGCGTTGGTCAGGGCGTTGGCCTTGGCCGAGGTAATTTCGATATCCGGTAAGACGCCGCCCCCGTCTTGTACCTTGCGGCCGTTTCGGGTGGTAAAGTCATTGATCTCGGTCATCTTTACCGCTTCGCCGTTCTCGTCACGGTGCCAATAGTCCAAGGATTGGATGCACCGCCCGGATGGAGTATAGTAACGACTGATGGTAACTTTCAACTGGGTGCCGTACGTCAACTTCAAGGGGCGCTGAACCAGCCCTTTTCCATAGCTCCGCGCACCCATAATAACGGCTCGGTCGAGGTCTTGCAGGCCTCCCGATACGATTTCACTGGCCGAAGCGCTGCCGCCGTTGATAAGCACCACGAGGGGGATGTCGGTGTCCACCGGCTTATTACGGGTACGGTATTCGCTGTTGAATTTCTTGATTTTCGATTTCGTGGTGACGATCAGTTCGCCCTTGTCCACAAAGAGATTGGTCACGTTGATGGCTTCGGAAAGCAGTCCCCCGGGGTTGTCCCTCAAATCCAAGATGATTTTTTCGGCCCCTTTTCCCTTTAGGTCCAGCAGGGCTTCTTTCGTTTGGTCCGAGGCTTTGGAATTGAATTTGGACAATACGATATAGCCGGTCGTTTCGTCCGTCATTTTGTAAAAGGGAACCGCATCGACCTCTACCGCACCGCGGGTTATCGTAGTGGTCTTGGTCTCACCTTGCCGTCTGTAAGTTACCTCGACCGAGGTGTCGTTGGCCCCTTTCAGCAGTTCACTGGCATTCTCCTTAAAATCCGCTACCTCGACATCCCCGATTTTTAGGATTTCGTCGCCGGCCTTTAGACCTGCTTCATCCGCCGGATAGCCCTTGTACGGCTCAACGATTAAGAGCTTATCATCAAAAGGGCGTACCAAAGCCCCGATTCCGGAATATTCGCCGGCATTGTTGATGCGGTACGTTTCGACATCCTGTTCGTTGAGGAACTGGGTGTAGGGGTCCAAATCGCCGAGCATACTCTTGATCGCCGTATCCATCAGCGCGGCGGGATTGATCTCGTCGACATAGTTCATATTCAGCTCCTTAAAAAGCGTAGTGAAGATTTCGATCTGTTTGGCGATTTCGAAGAAGTCGCTTTTGACGAGGCTGTTTTTGACGAAGCTGCTGCCGGCAAACAACAGGGCGACCGCAAGCACCGGAACCAGGATCCGTTTCTTTAGTTTTGTTTTCATTCTATCAATTTTTGTATGGGAGGGACTTGTCTTGAAAATCGGGCAAGCACCCCTTTCATCGCGTTTTCAATTTCGGGATAGGAGGGCATCTCTTTCCCAAGATATAAAAATAGTAACGCAAAACGGTCCCCGCTATTGTTAAAAAGCTCGTTATTGTTCAGCCGGTAGGCTTCCCTGAGCAGTCTTTTGATGCGATTACGCCTAACGGCACTTTTAAAGTTTTTTTTCGGGACCGCCACCCCCGCTTGGAGTTTTACGTCGTTGGGCAGTTCGGTTTTTAAGTAGATGAGCTTTATGGGATATTGGGAAAGGGACGCCCCCTCCGCAAATACCCGACCCATCAATTTTCGACTTTTTAGTCTCTGGTTTTTGGGATAGCTTGAATCCATATTCCGTATTGGGTTCTTAACTTGGAATTTTTCATGGAGCCTGCCATATATTATTCTCCCGTTTGACATCGGCCATCAATTGCGAGGGATCGATTACGACCGCCTTGATACTATCCAGGGGTTTGTCAATGGTGAAATCGTAGGAGGGAAAGGCCCAGGGCCAATCCTCCAATACCGTTCGGTCTATTTGTGGATGGGGATTTTCCTTTTCGCCGCGCATGATGCGAAGGGGGGCGTAAAAGGTTTCACGGGTATCATCCTTATAAACGACCAGAATATCCAAAGGCATCGGCATCAATCCGTCGCGGACTAGCCTGATTCGGGTTTTTCCGCTATCGGCGACCACTTCCTCAACGCCATAATCGATAATGTTCGTGGTCTTTGTCCAATCCGTCACGTACCAATCGAGCTCCATCCCGGACACCTTCTCCGCCACTCTTTTAAAATCGTTTGGGACCGGATGTTTGAATTTAAAGGTTTCGTAATATTTCCGTAAGGTCTGCATCAGCTTGTCTTGTCCGATGACATACCCCAGTTGCGAAAGAAAGATGGCCCCTTTGCTATAGGCGGATGCTCCATAGGCGAAATTAAGGGCATACCGATCGGCATGGGTAGTCTGCGGCTGCTCCCGGCCCGAAGCGACGAGCTTGTAATAGGTATTATAGGTGCTTTCAAAGGGATTTTCCTTGCCTTCGCCCATGACCTGGTTCATCGCCAGACTCGAGATAAAGGTAGCAAAGCCCTCGTCCATCCATTCATGTTTGGACTCGTTGGTGGCCAGCACATGCTGAAACCAAGAGTGCGCCAATTCGTGGGCCGTAACGCCGACGAGACTGCCGAAACTTCGGTTTCCGGTAATTAGGGTCGCCATGGCGTATTCCATACCCCCGTCGCCACCTTGGATCACGGAATATTGGTCATAGGGGTATGTGCCGATATTCTTACTGAAAAATTGCATCAACTCCGCGGTTTTGGGTTGTAGGTTTTTCCAGTTTTCGATGATTTCTGGGTCGTTTTTGTACAGAAAATGCAACATTGGGCCATTTTCTACCTGTAAGGTATCGTGCACGTACTCCGGATCGGCGGCCCATACAAAGTCATGTACCATGGGGGCCTTGAAATGCCAGGTCAGGGTTTTGCCTTTGGGACGTTTCACCTTGGTGCCGGGCTTTTGATACCCATGGCCAATTTCCTGCGGATTTTGGAGATAGCCGCTTCCTCCGACCACGTAATCCTTATCGATGGTCAGCTTAAGGTCAAAGTCCCCCCAAACCCCGTGGAACTCCCGGGCGATGTACGGGTCGGCATGCCATCCCTCGAAATCGTATTCCGCCAATTTCGGGTACCACTGGCTCATGGATAGCGCCACGCCCTCGGCACTGTTACGCCCCGCACGCCGGACCTGTACCGGTACCTGCCCGTGGAAAATCATATCGAAGGTGGTCTTTCCGCCTGGGGGAATCGGCTTCGCCAAACCGACGGTCAGCACGGTGCCTTCCTCCTTAAAATCCACTTTTTGCCCATCCTGAAGCAGGGAAGAAATACGCAAATAACCGATTTCGGTTTCGGAAAGACCGGCGATTCGGCTCTTTCCGTCCTCCGTCATCATACGGTCGTCGGGGTCTTTTATATGCTGCAAACGGATATCCATTTCACTGCCGGGCTGAAAGGCATTAAAGTAGAGATGGTAGAACACCCGGTTCAGGGTATCCGGAGAATTATTGGAGTATACCAATTTCTGGGTGCCCGTGTATTGATAATTCTCCACGTTCATCTTGACCTCCATGGTGTAATCGACATGCTGTTGCCAATACGAGGAGTTGTTCTGGGCATGGGAAACCGCCGAAAAAGCGATAAAAACGGATAAAAATTTGAACACTTTCATGGTATACTAACTGGTTTTTGTGGTGGCGGTGGGTCTTTGCCGCAAAACAAAACGAATCACAATGTCAAATCGCCTGCCGCTACTTTGCTAGCCATAATCAAGGCATTGTAGGCATTGGCGATTTTACCCGAGGTGGAGATTTCGTCCAACGTGGCCGTTTTAGAGGCATCGCCCCCTAATACAACCTTCGCTTGGGGTTCGAGGCCCGATTGCATGATGATATGTTTCACCTGTGGGGCAGTCAACGTGGGATAGTATGACCAGACCAAGGCCGCTACCCCTGCCACTGCGGGAGCGGCCATAGAGGTGCCCCCGTTGAACTCGTATTCATCGCCCGGCACGGCGGAATAGATTTCCCCACCCGGCGCAAAAATATCGACATTGGTATTTCCGTAATTGGAAAAAGCGGCGACCATTTCTGAACCGTAGTTCGGGGTAAGGGCCCCCACCTCTATCACATTGTCCGAGATCTCGGTATCGGAATCGCGATAGTCGTTCGGATAGTTTTTGTTGTCCGGCTCGTCAAGGTCAAGGCCCTCGTTACCGGCAGCGTGTACGATCAAAACGTCGTTGTCGGCAGCGTATTTGATAGCATCGTATACCCACTCGGCTTTTGGGGAAAAGGCCTTTCCGAAACTGGCGTTAATGATTTTGGCTCCGTTATCGACTGCATATCGGATGCCCAAAGCGATATCTTTATCATACTCATCGCCATTGGGCACGGCGCGAATGGCCATAATTTCAACATTGTTGGCCACACCGTCGGCCCCCTTACCGTTGTTGCGCTCGGCGGCGATGATTCCGGCCACGTGGGTGCCGTGATCCTCACCTTCGGCGCGGCTTTGGGGGTTACCGTCACCATAGCCCAAATCGTTCAGGTCGTAGGGATTGTCGCCGACCGACTCCCTGCCCGAAAAATCTACATTGTAGTTGTAGTTCAACTGATCTGAAAAATAGGCAATACCTTTTTCGACCTGTTCCAAAACCGCTTCGATGCTTTCCTCATAGGTCAGCATTTGGGTCAGGATCCCGATATTCTGCTGCATGGCGGCATCTTCTGTTTTGATGCCTGCCAGGTCCTTTTTGGTATAGGAATCCTTTCCAAGTACCTTTTTAACCGCAGCATCGGCCTCCTTTACAGCTTGTTGTATCTGCTGGTACTGCTGCTTTTGCTGTTGTGCCTTCGCATATTCCTTTTCGACCAATGCCTTGGCTATGGCCTGGGTCGCCGCATCGCCGAGCTTCAGCTTTACGATACGGGCGGCTTCCAGTTGCTCGTTGTAGGAATCCCCTAAAAAGTTATACCCATGGATATCATCGACATATCCGTTGTTGTCGTCATCTTGGTTATTACCGGGTTTTTCGTCCTTGTTCGTCCAAAGTACGTCGTCGAGGTCTTCGTGTTTCAGGTCGATGCCCGAATCGAGCACCGCCACGACGACCTTGTCGCCCTTTTTGTTTTTGATGATCTCTTCGTACGCTTTGTCAACACTCATGCCGGGGATGGTATCCGCCACGAGGTCCAGATGGCCCCAGTGCTTCTTTTGGGCCTCGGTCAGATCGGCAACCTTGAGCGGAGTGCTATCGATGTTTTCGATGGGGGTGGAGACCAAAGCGGTCGCGCCGCAGCCCATGAATAGCAGGGAGGCTGAAACGCCGATAAGGAATTTTGCAAGTATTCGTGTCATATGAAATTCTAATTATATAAGTGATTCTGGTTTGTTGTCCCCAAGGGACGGATTTAGGGTATTACGAGCTCGGGCGCTACCTTTTAATGGGTGCGCCCATAAAATGCCCCCGGATGCAATGCCTCGAACTTCTCGAAGCACCCACGGTCGGCCATCGTCACAAAGCAGGTTTTGCCGTTCGGGCCCCCAAAGGTAAGGTTTGACGGCTTTTTTCCCTTTAAATGTATTTCTTTTATGATTTTTTTATCGGGGGATGCAATGACCACCGTACCTTTATCGTAGCGGGTAATATACAAATTCCCTGCCACATCGCAGCGCATCCCGTCCATCCCGAAATCATCGAAACTCAGGAAAAGGGTTTTATGGGACAGGCTTCCGTCGGGTTGGATGTCGTACCGCCAAACGTTGCGCTGTACCGATTCATTCACGTAGAGTTTGGTGCCGTCGGGACTCACCTCGATACCATTGGTGGTGCCCATATCATCTTCAAGAAGGACGATTTCGCCAGATGCGTCGATCCTCCAGATCCGCCCCGTGCCTTCTGCCCAATTGGGATCGCTGAGGTAGATAATCCCGTTCGGGGCGATGGCCAGATCGTTGGGCTGGTTCATGTCGGGATGGTGGGCCCACACCCGCGGCTTAGTGCCCTTTTCGACCCGGAAGACGTTGTGCCCTACGTAATCGGCGATATACATGGCGCCCTTTTGGTCAAAACGAATGCCGTTGCCGACACTTTCGCCGGGAAGGCTAAGAAACACTTCCGCCTCACCGTTTTCGTATACGATTCCGACCGTTCCTTCCTTTTTGTAATTGACGGCATAAAGATTACCTTCTGCATCGACTGCCGGACCTTCGATGCCCTTCGTAAAAGACCATTCGGGCAGGAAGTCGGTGGACTGGATTTTTTGGGATGCACAGGGGGATACCGCCCCCAAAACAAATATAACGAACGGTATTTTAAATTTTGTCATAAGCGCCTTTTTATGGAGCGGTCTAGTTAAAAACGTCGTTAAAGCGAAAAGTTTTATCGAGCTGCACCCCCTTTTCGGTTTTTTTGACCGTAGCTATTTCATTGTGGGCGTCGTGTTCGAGAAACAGGTAATATCCATTTTCCGCCGCTTCTTGCAAAAATGCGGATTTTTCCGTTAGGGTCAACAGCGGCCGGGTATCGAATCCCATGACGTAGGGAAGGGGGATATGGCCCACGGTCGGAAGCAGATCCGCCACATAGACCAGTTTTTTGCCTTGATAATCGATATAGGGCAACATCTGCTTGTCGGTATGCCCATCTACAAAAAGGATGCCGAACCCCAGTTCGGATGTTTCTACAAACTTCGTTCCCTTTGCGGAGGTCGGCCGAGCTTCTTGAGGTGCGGGGGGCAGGCCCATGAACTTC
>DASSWC010000101.1:0-2093 GCA_035705395.1 Pricia sp.
AGTCCCGTACCGCCGGATTCACTGGATAGAAACACCTTGCAATGGGGATTTTCCTCGAACTCCTTGATCAGGGCGCCGCGCTTTTTGACCGGAACCTTTCCCGTTAAGGTCGTAAAGGTGATATTCTCCTTTTTGAGCATATCGCCGATCAGATGCAGCATCGTTACCCACTCCGAAAAAATGATGATTTTTCGGTCGGTGTTCCGGAGGTCCAGTTTTTCGATAAGGATATCCCGGAGTTCCGTCATTTTCGGAGAATGGTGTGATTCCTTATCGATCAGAAAAGTGGAATCGCACACCATGCGCATGTTGGTGAGCAGGTGCATCAGTTTTTGCCAGTCGTAGGTGGTCTTGAACTTTTTGGCGAGGATCGAGGCGATTCCCCGTGCAAAACTACCGTGCATACCGGCCTGTTCATCCGAGAGGCTTACATAGACATCCTTTTGGATGACTTGGGGCAGTTGGTCGAAAACCTCCTGTTTTCCCCGGCGTATCAAGATGGGTTCGAGGCGTTTTTTTAGGTCTTGAAGATTGTAATACCCGCTGATCTTGTTTTTGGACCGGCTGTCAAAAATGCAATGCCGGTACGAGAACTCCCACTGCGGGGCCAAAAAGCGGTTGTCGAGGAACTGGACGATGGAATACAGGTCCAACAGCTTGTTCTCCAAAGGCGTTCCTGTAATCACCAGCGCGTGTTTTTTTCGTATGGCTTTTACGGCGTTTGCCGTTTGGGTCTCGTAGTTCTTGATTTTTTGGGCCTCGTCGAGAATGACGAAATCGTAACCGGACTTGTTAATGATCGTTAGGTCGCGCAGCACGGTCTCGTAATTGATAATGTGGAAAAAGCTGTCGTCGTTGAGGTACATTTCCCTACGGTCCTGCGGATAGCCTTCGACAACGGCCGCCTTCTCGTCCGTAAATTTCAGCACCTCGTTCTTCCATTGGTTCTTGACCGAGGCGGGGCAGATGACCAAGGTTTTTTGAAAGCCGAAAATTTCCTTTTTGAGTACTGCGGTGGCAATGGCCTGTAGGGTTTTGCCCAGTCCCATTTCATCCGCAACGATGACACCCTTTTTGAATACGGCAAATTCCACGCCTTCCCTTTGGTACGGGTAGAGGGTCGCCTTTATCGGCGACAGGTCCAGCTCGGTCCGTTTTTGCAACTGCTCGAGCTCGTTGTTCTCGAAATAGGCCTCCACTTTTTCGAAGACCTCCTCCCGGATCTTGATGCGCTGCAGGTCACGGGCCTTGTGCATAAACGAAAAGAACGAGGGGATTTGCGCATCGTCGATAAAGCCGCTTTTCCCGAAATAGGAGGTGATGAGTCGCTCCTCTTCGGGTTCCATGGGCTCGGGAAAGAACCATGATATTCGGTAATCGTTCAACGGATCGGTGAAGATTTCGATGAACGGATACCCTGTCGACAGGTTTTTGGTCTTTTCGGGATGGTCCTCGAGATAGTTGAACAGGTACATGATATGTTTGGTGGTGCCCAGCTTATTGGTCTTCCAATCGATATTGTTGATGTAGCCCGTTCGGTTTTCGAAATCACGGAGGGTAATTTTGTAGGATTTTCCCTTTTCGTTGATCAGGGTGTGCTCCCCATAGAGGTTGTCGGCCAACCGCACCTTATATTCCGCTTTTTTGGCACGGTCCCGACGCTCTTCGAGTACCCTTCTTTTCATGCCTTCCTGCGTGTATTTTATACCTTCCGGAAGTACATCCTCCCCATATTTATCCTCGATCAGGTACAGGGCGGCCAGTCCGTTCGCTTCCCAATCCGAATAATTGCCATTAATCTTTGAATGTAACGAATGCCCATCTTCGGCAACGATTTGTACAACGGTCTCTTCGCCGTTTTCGAACTGCACCGTTATCTTTTCCCGCCCTTCGGATAAAACGACCGGCGAATGGGCCTCAAAAATATGCCGTGCCCTTACGATTTCGGCGGCGGACAACAATTTGTTCTCCTGTATGGAGGCTATGGTTTCCTTTACGGGCTTTAGCATGACTTTTTCAATTTATGGGATATTTCAAAAGTAGCCAAAACGGACTTCCATCATTCATAAACTTTTCCAAAGTTATTTACAGGT
>DASSWC010000102.1:0-3339 GCA_035705395.1 Pricia sp.
TTTTTAGATACCTGGAAACAGGAGGAACTGCAGTTCAAGGCCAGCGGACAACGTTTTCTTTTTCGTTTTGAACTTGAAGAAGGTACCCCTTTGCGTTTGTGCCTTTGCTGGACGGACCCCCCTGGTAGAGGCCTTCAGAACAACCTCAACTTCATGCTCTTGCATGTAAAAAGTGAACGCAAATGGGTGGGCAACGAGCAATTGCCCCGAATGATAACCTCATTTGACCGAGACAACAATGTGGAAATCATCCGCTTAGACGATCCTCACCGAGGGGAGTACAGGATTGCGATACAGGCCCATAATCTGTTGGTGGGCGGGCAGGACTTTGCCCTTAGTGTAACCGGCGATATAAAAAACGGATTGGAACGAATAAAATAAAAACTATGTTTAAGCTACGGGTAGTCCAGGCAAAATTCGGAGATTGTTTTATCGTCATTTATGGGACTGAAAAAACGCCCAAATACCTCTTGATCGATGGGGGTCCTGGCGGGGTATATCCCAATTATCTTCGTCCGGAACTGAAAAAGATCAACGATGAGGGGGGGGAATTGGAATTGATTATACTGAGCCATGTCGACGGAGACCATATCGTTGGACTTATCAATCTGACCGAAGAACTAAGGGAACAACAGGTCGATGGGGAACCCCCGATTATCAAGGTCAATGGCCTTTGGATGAACTCCTTCTCCAATACCATTGGAAAAAACAACCAACTCACCCACGCCGTGCAATCGCTTTTTTCACGAGTGCAGAATATCCGATCCACCATGCCCGAAGGCGACTTGGTGCTTCAAAGTATAGCACAGGGAAGTACATTAAAGAGAAATGCGCTAATTCTGGAAATCCCCGTCAATGAGGTGGTAAATGAAGGGATTATAACCAATAGCCTTCTCCAGGATACGGTTTCCATAAGGAATTTAAACCTTAAGGTAATAGGGCCTAATTCCGATAATCTGGAAAGTTTAAGAAAGGAATGGGAGGAATGGATCAAAAAAAATGAAGCCAAGCTGATGCTGGCCGATGCTGAAATTATGGCGAACCTTGACAAATCCGTCCCCAATCTCAGCAGTATCATGTTCTTAATGGAAGCAGAAGGCAAAAGTATCCTATTCACCGGGGACGGACGGGGCGATTTTATACTAGAAGGGCTTACGGAGGCAGGATTGATCGGCGATGACGAAAAAATGCACGTTGATGTCCTTAAAGTTCCACACCACGGAAGTATCCGCAACGCGACCAGCGATTTCTTTGAAAAGATCACGGCGGATGTCTATGTCGTTTCGGGTGACGGCCATCATGGCAATCCTGAATTCGAGACCCTAAAATGGATTGTTATGGCTGCCCATACCCAAAAAAGGAAGATACAGCTTATTTGCACCAACGAGACCACCGCTACCACAAAAATACTAAAAGACTTTCCGATGAACGATTATAACTATGAATTGTTGTATTTACCTAAAGGTTCCCATTCCCGGGATATTGTGTTAGCATAACGTATGCAGAAAAATTGCTGACCCCTCGCCACTTTAGGGGTAATAGGAATCATTTTTTTGTCACCGTTAAGCATTCGGGTTCAGATTACTAGGATTTTTAAGTTTAATGCAGTCTTCATCTCTCTACCGTTTTTGTCAATCACATATACCCGACAGCATTCTGGCTGTGCCCTGACAAAATCGAATGTGTGTTGGGTTACCTACCGCGAGAGCCATCTTCATATCGCAGTACTTCATTTATTTATTACCAGCATTAAAATAAGCTATCTATTTCCCTTGAATACCAGTTATCATGGTACTAGCCGTCTGATACCCAAACGTTATCCGAGAAATATCTTTATTAGTTGACGAATAGGCGACTGAATAGGGTTTGGTATAATTATAAGGAACAGCCTTTTTAGTTCTTGAACCTATGGTACTTCCATTTGAACGATAGGCGGTTAGCTTGTTATCAACCGCAGCTCCATAGAAATAAACAGTCACTTGTTTTACGGGTGAGTTAAACACGAACTCCAACACAATTGTATTGCAGCTATTAAGTTTATTTGGTGTAGCCGTACTTAAGTAACTTACCGGCGATCTTGAAGTTCCTCCTTTAGCAAGAATAGCCGGTACCGCATTAGCACAATAACTCCCGGATGGTTTCGCCCTCACGCTCTTTATTCCTTGTTCTTGAAAATAATTGGGTCGTATGGTTTTTGAGTTACCCAAGTTGGTAAAATCGGCATTCACTCCCGATAGTCTAGTATTCGCTGTAAATTTATAGTTAACGGGGTAAAAAGATTCACTCAAAAGGTCCTTTTTATCCGCATCCCACATCTGAAGCCGGATCTGGTCAACCGTTTTTCCAGAGGATGTTATGGTGAAAAACCCACTTCCTGTCCCCTGCCGCGCTTTTACTACCTGCGCACCATGGGCCGAATAATTGGGGGTCGTTTGTCCATTGGTCATCGGTCTGCCCCAAATGAACACCCCATTGGTCTCGTTCATAGTGTATTTAAATTCAAAATTCACTCTTTCCCCGACCTTCATCCTACGTGGTGATGTTGGACTAACGGAGGTAATTTCTACCGAACCGCTATGTATTGGTTCTACCGGTTCGACCGGAGTATCATTATCTTCCACGACAGGCGGTGTGGGGTTATTGCTCGTACATTCCACATTGAACAACGCCCTATTCGAAACCATAGCTACTGGGGAGAGAATTTTTAGTTGTTGCCATTCCTCGTATTTCTTATTACCGGTGCCACCAAATTCCCAATTGGTGGTCACCTTTAAACTTTCCGCACTTTCAAATTGCAAAGTATCTATAGGTCCTTGCGTACCATCACTCTTTAACCAAGTATATACTACCTCGCCTGGACCATTGGTCTCGATGATTCCCTGGAAATCGAATGGATGTGGGCAATCTCCCTTAAACTTGGCAGGCGAGGCCAGGGAAGCCTTAAGATTTACTATTTTTAAATCTCCCGGAGCATCATCATTTCCGGTATCATCGCCAATTACCCATGGTCCCAAAAAGAAAATCAGGATAAGGGCCAGGGCCCCTAAAGCATAGGGTAGGTATTTTTTCCATGGAAATGACGCCGACGCAACTGCTACCGGCTCTTGCCGTGCAGGAAAAACGTCACGAAGATTCCGCCCTATCCCGTTCCATACGGCATCCATATCCTCCCGTGAACGTATGGGCTGAAGGTCTTGTGGAAACGCTATAAACTGGGTCTCATACGGCACATGATCGATTATAATCTCAGCTATAAGGACTTTTGGGTTTGCCGCTTTAATGCCTAGTAAAATGGACTCAATACTTGTCTTTTCGGGTTCTATTCCATTAGTGAGCAAG
>DASSWC010000103.1:0-6061 GCA_035705395.1 Pricia sp.
CCTGCAAAACCGGAAAGTACGATAAACAAAGCCGCAGCACCGATGACGATGACCAAAAAGGTAATGAAATTGATGACGTTGACCGCGTTTTGACTGCTTTTCGAGCGGATGTAGCGCTTGGCGATGTAGAGCGGGAAATTCAACGTACAAGTGGTTCAGGATGCTACAATTTCTTTCTTTTCTCCAATAAATCCCGGTTTTCAATGGGATTGTCACCTTTTTTTAAGGATTTCTCGATGCCTTCGATATAGTCAAGGGAGTCGTCCAAATAAAACGACAGTTCCGGCACCCTTCGCAGTTGGTGCCGGGTACGTTGTGCGAGTTCGTGCTTGATCTGGGACTCGTTTGCGGCGATACCCTCCATAATGGTTTCGGCCTCTTTGTTCGGAAAGATACTGATATAGACCTTGGCGATGGATAGGTCTGAGGTCACCGCCACTTTGGTAACGGAAATTAGGGTACCCTTCAGACCGCTGTCTATAGCCGAACGCTGTAGGATATCGGCCAGATCCTCCTGGATTACGGCGGCAATTTTTTTCTGTCGTTGTGTTTCCATAGGACAAAAATACGGAGAATTAAGTGTAACTTAGTCGGGAGTCCTAAAATGCCGTTCCGTCTTAAAACGTTCAGAAGCCGCCCAATAGGGGCGCATCGATCGGCAGATCCGGCTCTGGCGTGAAAACATGGTATCCGAGTGAAAAAAATAGAGCACATTGGTATTGCGGTCAAGAATTTGGAAGCTTCCACCGTGCTTTTTGAAAAGCTGATGGGTACACCATGCTATAAAACGGAAGAAGTGGTGTCCGAAGGGGTGCGCACATCATTCTTTAGGATGGGTGATAGCAAGATCGAGCTTTTGGAGGCCTTGGACGAATCGAGCCCAATTTTCCAATTTTTGGGGAAACGCGGGGAGGGGGTGCACCATATCGCTTTTGCCGTCGATGACATTGTTTCCGAAATGGAACGCTTACGATCCGAGGGATTTACCGTGCTGAACGAGGAACCGAAGGTGGGAGCGGACAACAAACTGGTCGCTTTTGTGCATCCGAAAAGCGCCAAGGGCGTATTGGTAGAGCTGTGTCAGGAGCGCCCTTCCCGATCGGACAACCCGCCCCCTCACTAGATGGCCGATCAACGGCAGATGGCTATCGGCTGGATGGCTTTTTTCAGTTGTACGCCTGCAAAATATATAGTAGTTTTGCCCTCGATTTAAATCGGAACCTTATTTCGGTCCTATAGCTCAGCTGGTTAGAGCACTTGACTCATAATCAAGGGGTCCCTGGTTCGAGCCCAGGTGGGACCACCAGTAAAATTAAGGCTTTGAGGTTTTTGACTTCAAGGCCTTTTTTCATTTGCACGCAATTTGCACGCAAAAAGAGGATTTGAACGGACACTGGTTAACGAAGTCACCTCCGGCCCCCGCCAAGTGCCTGGTATAAATCAACAATGGCACTGAGCCGTTGAAATTTGGAATCCACCAAGTTTAGTTGGGAATTCAGGGCGTTTTGCCGTGCGGTCAATACTTCCAGGTAATTGGCCAATCCGTTGTTCAGCAATTGTTCGGAGTATTCCGTGGCAATTTGGTATGCGGCATATTCTTTGGCGCGGAGATTTATGGTTTCGCTTGCGGCCTCGTAGTTGTACAAAGCGTCGGATACTTCCTTTCCGGCATTCAACAACACCTTTTTATAGTTCAACAGGGCTTTCTCCTGTTGCGTGAGGGAAACTTCATAGGCGGTCCTGATCTGTCTCCCATTAAGCAAGGGCTGGAACAAATTCCCGGCAATATTTGAGAATATGGAACTCGTGCTAAACCAGTTCTCCAGCTCCAGACTCTGGAACCCGCCTGCCGCTGTTATGGAGAGCCGTGGATAAAAATCCGTCCTGGCCACATTGGAGAGCTCGAACGCATTTACCAAGCTATATTCCGCCGCCAGCACATCGGGGCGGTTTTCGAGCAATAAGGCGGGGACACCGGTCTTGAGCTGGGTCTCGATTTTTTGGTTTTCCAGTTCGCCCCTTTCAATGGCGTGGGGCGGTTCGGCCAAAAGGATGCTAAGGGTATTCTCCAGCGACTGGACGTTGGTTTCCAAGTCCACCAAAATGGCCTGGGCGGTATAAATCTGGGCTTCGGTCTGTTTTACCGCGACGGCGGTGACCCCCGTCACCCCGGCCTCTTTGAGTGCCGAAGTGGTTTTCAGGCTGCTTTGGCGTGCGGCTATGTTCTCTTCGGTAATCTTCACCTGTTCGTCCAGGGCCAAAAGCTGATAATAGATGGAGGCAATAGAAGCGATGAGCTCTGTTTTCACGGCCTGGTGCGCTGCGACACTTTGCAGATAGGAAGCGGCAAAAGCACGTTTCCGACTTCGGATCCTCCCCCAGATATCGGCTTCCCAGGACAAAGAGGCCGTAAGATCGTATTGGTTCACGCTTTCGCCGCCCAAGGCAAGTCCCGCCTGGCTGCCCATTGAGGGATCCAACCAGGCGTAACTCCCATTGACGTCCAAAGTGGGAAGTTGCCCGGCCCGTCCTTGTTTCATATAAGCTTCGGCGGCAAGAATATTTTGCAGCGCAATCCTTATGTCCAGATTATTTTCCAGTCCGGTGGCAATATGGCCCTGTAAAATGGGATCGGTAAAAATTTCCTCCCAAGGTACGTCCGCCATGGAAGTACTGTCGGCAGGTAAATTGTCGGTCCGGTAAAGCGACTGGTCCGGCAGCACTTCCGGCCGTCCATAATCCTTCGCCACAAAACAGGACTGCAAGGAAAACAGGACTGCCGGAACAAGGACAAGTTTATATATTTTGATCTTTCTCATTTTGGTTATTCTTCTGAACGTTTATTTTCTTGGCTACGGATTCGGGCTCCCCTGTCATTTTTTCCTGTAACCATTGGAAGAAAATGTATAGGAGCGGAATTACGAACACCCCAAATACAGTACCGATTAAAAGTCCTCCCACGGCTCCCGTACCAATGGAGCGGTTTCCTTCCGCACCGATCCCCGTTGCCAGCACCAAGGGCATTAATCCGAAGATAAAGGCGAATGAAGTCATCAAGATGGGACGCAACCTCACTTTTGCGCCCTCGAATGCCGCATCGACAATGGAAAGCCCCGCCTTACGCCGTTGAATGGCAAACTCCACGATCAAAATGGCATTTTTCGCCAATAGTCCCAAAAGCATAATAAGCGCTATCTGGAAATAAATATTGAGCTGAAGCCCCATGAACTTGGTGCTGACGTAAGCGCCCATTATTCCCACCGGCAAGGAAAACAGCACCGAAAAAGGAATCAGGTAACTTTCATATTGCGCCGACAAGATGAAATAGACGAACAGCACACTCAAGATTAGAATAAAAGTGGTTTGGTTTCCCGCGGAAATCTCTTCCCGTGTCAAGCCCGAGAAGGCAATCCCGAAATTGCCCGGAAGTTGGGCCTCGCCCACCTCTTGAACGGCGGCAATGGCATCTCCCGAAGAATATCCCGGTGCCGGCGAACCACTTACACTAACAGAATTGAAAAGGTTAAAACGGGTAACTGCTTGTGGGCCATAAACCCTTTCCAGGGTAACAAACTGTGTGATTGGCGTCATTTCCCCCTGATCGTTTTCCACAAAAATGGAATTCAAGGCGCTAGGGGTATCGCGATCCTCAGGCAAGGCTTGAACAAAGACACGATATTGTTTTCCAAAGCGCACAAAGTCATTGGCATAAATGCTCCCTATGTAGCCTTGCAAGGTCCTAAAAATACTGTTTATGGGAACTCCTGCCGCTTTGGCCTTTGGCACATCCAGTTTTATTTCATACTGCGGATAATTGGTGCTAAAGGAAGTTTGGGCATACAGGATTTCAGGTCTTGCGGCAAGCGCTGCCAAATAATCCTGCGCCTGCTGGTCCAATTCCTGGAAACTTCCTCCGGACTGGTCCAAAAGCTCCAAATTGAATCCGGAAGACGCCCCATATCCCGGTACACTTGGAGGCGAGAAGAATAAAATATCGGCCCCAGGGATAGTTGCCGCAATCCCGAATAGTTTTGCGGTAATGGCTTCTGCAGAAAGGGAATCGGCTTTGCGCTCGCTCCAATCGGCCAATTTAACAAATCCAAGTGCATAGTTTCCACCTGCCCCGCCAAGCAAGCTAAATCCGTTTACCAGTGTAATCCCTTCGGCCCCTGGAATTTGGTTGATTTTTGCGGTGAGATCTTCGGTTATTTCCACCGTTCTATCCACGGTGGCTCCCGGAGGAAGTTGTACATCGACAAAAATAATTCCGCGATCTTCACTTGGTACAAAACCCGACGAGGTGGTTTGTGCAGACCAGACAATGGCAGCTATTGATATCAGAAGTATTACCGGGGTAATCCATTTATGCTTGTATAGGAATTTCAATGAATTGCCATACTTTTTTGTAGTGGTATCAAAAGCAACGTTAAACGTGCTATAGAACCGCTGCAAATAGTTTTTTTTCTTGCCTTTTTCATCTTTCGGCGGTTTAAGGAACAAAGCACATAAGGCAGGACTTAAAGTCAAGGCGTTCACGGCCGAAATTGCAATGGCCACGATCAGGGTCATTCCGAATTGTTCATAGAAAACCCCCGTCGGACCTTGAATAAAAGTAACCGGAATGAATACGGCCGCCATAACAAGGGTAATGGAAATAATAGCACCGGTAATTTCTTCCATGGCATTTTGGGTGGCCTTAAGACCTGTTTTTGCCCCTTCCTCCAATTTGGCATGCACGGCTTCCACCACCACAATGGCATCATCCACGACAATCCCAATGGCAAGAACCAGGGCGAAAAGGGTCAAAAGATTGAGCGAATACCCGAAGAGGTTCAGGAAAAAGAAGGTGCCAATAATAGATACTGGTACGGCAATGGCCGGAATAAGCGTAGATCTAAAATCCTGAAGGAAAATAAATACCACGATAAACACCAAAATGAATGCTTCGATTAAGGTGATTATCACCTTATCTATGGAAGCGGTCAAGAACTCATTGGTATCGAAGTTTACCGTATATTCCAAGCCTTCGGGGAAATCTTCCGAAAGCTGTTCCAATTGTACATAGATGTTTTCAATGATCTCCTGGGCATTGGAGCCGGGGGTTTGGCTTATCGACATACTGACGCCGGGATTGCCGTTTATATTGGAAAGCACGCTATAGCCTTCGGCATCGAGTTCAACTTTGGCTACATCCCCCAATCTCAATAATTCGCCGTTACCCAAGGATCTGATAATAATATTCCGATATTCTTCGGCCGTATTGTATTTCCCTCCGTAGGTAATAACATATTCAAAGGCCTGCCCGCTGTTTTGTCCAAGGGAACCTGCTGCGGCTTCCAAGCTCTGTTCGTTAATAGCGGCGGTTACATCTGAGGGAATCAGATTATAGGCAGCAAGCTTTTCGGGTTGCAGCCAGATCCGCATAGCGTATTTATTGGACCCAAAGACCCTTACTTCCGCCACTCCCCCAACCCTTTGTAGGGCAGGAAGGACGTTTATCTCAAGGTAATTTTGAATAAAGGTGGCATCATACTCCGGATTCTCGGAGTAGACGCTCATAAACATGAGCGAACTGCTTGACTGTTTGTTGGTGACCACCCCCGATTGAGTTACCTCTTGGGGAAGTAGAGGGGCTGCCCTCGCAACACGGTTCTGTACGTTGACCGCGGCAATATCGGGATCAATTCCCTGATTAAAGAAAACCTCTATCCTGGCTCGGCCGTTACTGGCGGTAGAAGTAATGTATTTCATATCCTCCACCCCGTTTATTTGTTCCTCGATGGGAATGATCACACTGTTCAAGACCGTCTCGGCATTGGCGCCGGGATAGTCGGCAGAAACCCGTACGGTCGGGGGTGCAATATCGGGATATTGTGTTACGGGCAAATTGTACAGGCCCAAGAATCCCAGAATTAAGATTATAATGGAAACGACTGTGGATAGAACAGGTCGTTCAATAAATATTTTTAACATGTCGTTTCTTTAATTTGATCTTTTATTGTTTCGTTGGCCCGAATACATAATGCCCAACTTCTGACCCTTGACGTCCAAACCCTATTTA
>DASSWC010000104.1:0-17487 GCA_035705395.1 Pricia sp.
AAGGAAGAGGTTAATTTGGATGTCCACAATATCCGGTATATAGCCTCACAAGCTTGGCCATTTTCTTCATCCCTGATGGTTGGGTTTACGGCAGAAACCGAAACGACCGCCTTTCAAGTAGATGGAAATGAGATTGAAGACGCCAAATGGTATTCGGCCAAGGAGATACAAGAAGGGGTTGCCAAAAAGACCTTGGAACTTTCAAAGGAGGATTCCATAGCCCGGTATTTAATTGAATCTTGGGTGAAAAATAATTAATGATGAGAAAAATAAAGGTAACCGTAGATATCAAAAAAACGTAAAACCACACCATGTTAAATAAAAGCACGATTCAATATCAATACGAACAAGCCGCAGAGGACAATCTAAGAATATTGGTGGTTGGAGCGGGAATTGCAGGGATTACGGCCGCCCAACTGTTGCGAAAAAATGGTCAACATCCGGTATTGATTGAACGAGATAAAGATGCATCACACCCTGGTTATATGTTGGCGTTAATGCCTATGGTGGATGCAGTTGTGAACGATTTGAATGTGCGCGAGGGATACCTAAAACAAAGTACAGCTCTGGACCGATATGGTTTTCACGAGCACCAGGGAAAGTCCTTACGAGTGGACTCGATGGCGGAAATTCTCAGTCGCTATGGTGATTACCGGGGCATTGCCCGGGGCAAACTTTTGGAAGTATTGACCAACGAAGGATGCGATGTTGCTTTCGACACTACAGTTACCGCAATTTCAGAAACTTCGGAAATTTCACGAGTTGACTTCAAAACGGGCACGGAGACCTGTCAACTGGATTTCGATTTAGTGATTGTGGCCGATGGAATTCATTCCTCTACCAGAGAATTGGTTTTAAAAAAACAAAAAATTGATATTGTGGACACCCATTGGGGCGGTTGGGTGGTTTGGGCGCCAGAGGATGAAAATATGGATTTAGGCGAAGAGCTTTGGGGTGCGGGATTTTTCTTTGGCGTATATCCGGTGAAAGGTAAACTCGGTGTTTTTCTGGGCGGTTCGCTAAAGGACACCAAGATTGGCCCTAAAGCTTTTGTATCGAAAATCCGCAAAAAGCTGGACATCATTTCTCCACGTATTGAAAGCTGCCTCAGATCGATTGAAGAAACAGATAAGCCATTCTATTGGCCGTTAAAGGATTGCCGCAGTCCGCAATGGGCATTTAACCATACCATTTTATTGGGCGATGCCGCTGCCGGATTTTTACCTACGGCAGGTATCGGTGCAGGAATGGCAATGGAATCAGCTTGGGTATTAACGCGAATGCTGCATTATTCTAACAAGGAAAATGTGGCAACTATGCTAAAGGCCTACGAAAAATTGCAGCGCCCCCGAGTGGAATCGGCACAGGGAAATTCCAGGGGATTGGCCTGGCTGATGTTCCATAAAAGCAAAATTTTAGCGTATATCAGAGACTGGGCAATGCGACTGGTCAGTGTGGAAATGGCTCTTAAACCTATTCAAAAACTGGTCGCCAATTCACCTAACCCCGATGGGATTGCAAAATCAATATTAAATCGCGAAAGTAATAATAATCAAACTTAAAAAACCATTACACTCAAAATTGAAAATTTTAGAAGAATAGAAAAGCCCCAAAAAGCATGAATATCCTGAATATTCCGAGAAGTATATGAAATTAGTATAGGACGATGGAAGGGTTCTTCAACATATGAAAGACGGTTTCCCCAAAATTGGCGAAAACCAAAAAGTAAACTATATTTGCACCCGCAATTCATTTGCGCGCACGTGGCGGAATTGGTAGACGCGCCAGCTTGAGGGGCTGGTGGCCATTAGGTCGTGGAAGTTCGAGTCTTCTCGTGCGCACATCATCCCGTCGGAAGGATGGGTAATCACCCCGACACGGTCCCAGTTTCCCTGTTTTGCACAAAATTTTAAAAAAAAGCCCCGACAGATCTGTCGGGGCTTTTTCAATAGAACCAATGCTTCCTGGGTCAAGGGCGAGGAAGGGATATTTCAAGATATCATCCTATTCGGGTATGATGAATTTGGTTTGTTCCGTCTCGGACTCCAATATATAAATACCGGGCGCCCATCCGGAAACATCTATGTTTTCGGACTTGCCCGCGTTGTCTACCCGCTTGATCAACACACCATTCATATTGGTTATGCGAAGGTCGCTGTTCTCGCTTTGGGATACGTTCATCCGCGACCCCTGAACGGGATTGGGTGCGACGCGCAGCCCGGACTCGTTTTCCATCGATACCCCCTCCGAATCGGGATTTAGACGGGCGACCAGGCTGGCGGAGGAATTACCGACGCCGAACTGCAAGGTTTCAACAGCCTCCCGACCTTGGCTATCGGTTACCTCGACCCTTACCGAATATGTCCCCCGCTCCACGTTGGTAATGGCATAGGGCGTAAAATATGTGGGATCAGTGTCTACCAAACTGCCGTTTACAAAAATTTGATACTTCACGATGTTCGCCCCTTGAGAAGAGGCATCCACGTCGACAGATACCGTGGCACCCACATTAAATTGGGCGTTGTCGGCGGGCGAGACGGAAAGTTGGATGGCGTCGTTGCCTTTGGAGGTTTCGGTGGATCCCTCACCGCCTACGGTTACCGCAATGGATTCCACCGTCTTGGTACCATCGCTATCCGTCGCCTCTGCCCTGAGGGTATATGTTCCTTCCTCGACATCGGTTATGGGGTGTGGGGTAAATCCCGCTGGGTCGGTATCTACCAGGGTATTGTTGACAAAAATCTGGTACTGTACAATGTCGCTGTCGTTCCCAGCGGCCAGGTCTACGGTAATGGTCTCACCGGGATCGAAATCCATCCCGTCGGCCGGGGATACAAAATTTAAATTGTCCCCTCCGCTATCGGGGCTTTCCGGATCCTTCCCAGTGTCGTCGTTATCGGCCGTAATGTCGATGTTCTTTACGGTCTTACCGCCTTCATTATCGCTAACCTCCACGCGGATGGCATGGGGCCCTTCGGTGATATTCTCGATCACATGGGGCGTAAAATCGCTGCCATCGGTATCTACCAGGATATCGTTTACGAAAATTTGGTATTTGGCGACACTGCCCTCGTCGGTAGCCGATACGGCGATGGACACGTTTTCCCCCGCTTCAAAATTCTCATTATCGTTCGGTGACGTTATGGTAACGACCGGCGGTTCGTTCCCGGTCTCAGGGGTATCGCTGTTTTCGCAGGGATTTTCCATCAACTTTCTGGCATCGTTATGATCTGGTGATTTGTCGCCACCGTTAAAGGGGCCACCGGTAATCAAGAAATACGACATGCCCGCGTCGGACGGGTCAAACCTAGAACTCCAGGGATTGCGGCTAAAGATCCATTGATTGTATTTCCTATCGCTGTCACGCATCCATTCCCAATTGCCAATGGCCGAATTGAAACCACCGTTCTGGTCGTTCAATTTGTTGGTACTGCCACATCCACCGCTATCACAGTTTTCGACAAAGAACACCCCTTTGGACTCAAATTCGTTTTTAAGGTCGTTCCAATCATGGGCGCCGCTACAGTGGGTATGATTCTCGTTCCATTGTGAATGCGAAATGACGGTAACATGGTCGAAACCCTTGTCCGCCGCCTCGAAAGCGCGCCACACGGTTTCCATCGGTCCCGCGGCAATGACCCAAAGAGGATTCGAGGCCGTCGATTTTTCGATCTCCGCTGCCATTTTGGCCGTCGAGGCCGAACCTTGCCGCTCATAGTCATAGAAAATATTGGAATTGTAACCGAACTGTGCGATAATGCCGGAAGCCGTTTCCCTCATATTTTGGGAATCGTCGCCCGCGCCGGCCCCAGTACCGTCGGATTCGTACGAACCAGTATCACACACGTGGTTGCTGTACTCAATCTGTACTACCTTATCCTGAAGTCCCGCTGCCCACCAGAGCCCAGCGGAATAGGCCATGGCCAAGATGTCATCGTCATCGTGTACATTCCCATCAAAACTCATGACGACCCGTCCACCAGGGTAGTCCACTTCCGGGATGGGGGTGCAATCGGATTGCCCGAATGCGGCGAAAATGCTAAAAAGAAAAAGAAAAATGAGGTGGAATCGTGTTTGGATACAAAAGATGTTTAAACTCATAGAATTGGGGATTAAATTAATAGGTTAAAAATAAAAAGGCGAAAATAAAGCTTATGGATTGGCTCCAAATTAAATTCTTACTAAAATTAAGCCCTACAATCATAAAAAAATATTTCAAACGTTAAAAAAAATGGTATTTCATCGATCTTTATTGCTTCTTACGGATACTGTCATGTTTTATCCTACAAATTATGTAGGACTTAAATGATGAAAGTGGTGGGCTAACCTACACCACCCAGCGTAATTCACGTAAACCCCCTTTTTACACGTTATAGCGGAAAATCTCTGCATACGGAAATACATCCAGAACTTTTGGGCTACTATTTCCCCAAAATTGGAGTATCTTAAAAAGCAACATGAACCTAGCATTTAACATTAGCTCAGGAAATTTAGTTCAAAAAATGCGTTTTACCTGATTATAATTGTAAATTTGTTTAACGATTGAACGCTAATGATGAACAATATAAATAAGGCTTTCAGTATCAGGGATCTGGAGAACCTATCGGGCATAAAGGCGCACACCATCCGCATTTGGGAAAAAAGATACGATTTGCTGTCCCCCGATAGAACACGGACCAACATACGTGCCTATAGCCACGCCAGCCTGCAAAAATTGTTGAACGTTACGCTCCTCTACAACTCGGGCCATAAAATTTCGAAAATCGCAAAAATACCGGAGGGCGACATCCCCTTGATGGTACGCGAACTGGTTGCCGAAAACAGTTCCAAAAACCACTCGATCAACGCCTTCAAACTGGCCATGATCAATTTTGACCAGTCCCTATTCATGCGTACCTACAACGCTCTTTCGGGGAACTTGTCCTTCCGCGAAATCTTTAAGGATATTTTCATTCCCCTGCTCAACGAACTTGGCTTGTTGTGGCAGACCGATACCATTAGTCCCGCCCACGAGCACTTTATCAGCGGACTGATCAAGCAGAAAATCCTGATCAATATCGAAAAGCTGCAGCATATCGAGCCGGTCAAAACAGACAAGGTGTTCGTGCCTTTTTTGCCCGAGAATGAAATCCACGATATCGGGTTGCTCTACCTCAACTATGAAATCGTTTTGAGGGGCTACCGATCGATATATCTCGGACAGACCGTACCCCTGGAAAACCTGCGTGACGTTATGGATTATTTCGACAACCTGTGCTTCATATCCTATCTGACCGTCGCACCCGAGAAAGAGAAGGTCCGTCGCTATATCGAAGATTTTATGACAATCGCAAAAGGTCATCCAAAACCTAACCTTTGGCTTTTGGGCCGCCAGACCAGACATCTTGACGACAACAACCTACCCGAATTCGTTAAAATATTTGCTTCCCTGGAACAGGTCGCGGAAGAACTTTGAGCTGTTCCATAAATTTATGGAGGATAGACGTATGCCAAAAAAAATTGCCATTATCGGATCGGGATTTTCTTCGTTGGCGGCTTCTTGCTATCTCGCCCAAGCGGGCCATGAGGTATCCATACACGAAAAGAACGCATCGGTCGGGGGCAGGGCCAGGCAATTAAAAAAGGATGGCTTTATTTTCGATATGGGGCCCAGCTGGTACTGGATGCCAGATGTTTTTACCCGTTTTTTTTCGGATTTTGACAAAAAACCGGAGGATTATTATCAGTTGGACAAACTGGACCCGGGCTACCAAATTTTCTTTTCCGATGATGTGATTACTATTGGCGATACCCTTGAAAAAATAGGACGGGAATTCGAACGTATTGAATCAGGAAGCTCCGTACCCCTAAAAGCATTCATGGCCAAGGCGCAAAAAAACTACGATATCGCCATCAACAAAGTGGTGCTGCGACCGGGCCTTTCCCCTTTCGAACTGATTACCCCCGAAACGGCGATGCGTGTGGACCAGTTCTTTAGGACCATTAGCGGTGAGGTGAGAAAACACTTTAAGAACCCGAAACTGGTGTCCACTTTGGAATTTCCGGTACTTTTCCTCGGAGCCAAGCCCGATACCACGCCATCCTTCTACAATTTTATGAACTTTGCGGATTTCGGGCTCGGCACATGGCATCCGAAAGGTGGCATGTACGAAATCATTATCGGAATACGGCATCTGGCCGAGAGCTTAGGCGTGAAGATACATACGGACTGTCCCGTGGATAAAATCCATATAAAAGACAAACAGGCCATAGGTATCAGGTGTAAAGGGGAGGATATCCCTGCCGATGTTGTGCTCAGCGGGGCTGATTACCACCATTCGGAAACCCTGATAGGCCAAGAACACCGCCAATATTCCGAGAAATATTGGGCCAGCCGCACCTTCGCACCTTCAGCACTCCTGTTTTATATCGGTTTCGATAAAAAATTATTGAACGTCACCCACCATAACCTGTTTTTCGATACCGATTTTGAAAGGCACGCCGCGGAAATTTATGATGTCCCGAAATGGCCGTCCGATCCGCTTTTTTACGCCAATTTTCCATCGGTCACCGATGCCGGAATGGCACCGTCGCACTGCGAAACGGGATTTTTTCTGGTACCGATTGCCACGGGATTGAAGGATACCCCCGAACTGCGGGCTCAGTATTTCGATATTATTTTAGACCGCTTTGAAAAGCGCACCGAACAACAAGTACGAAATAGTATTATCTTTAAAGAGTCGTTCTGCCTGAACGATTTTGTCGAACAGTACAACTCGTACGCCGGAAATGCATACGGCCTGGCGAACACCCTGTCGCAAACGGCTTTTTTAAGGCCCAAACTGAAAAGTGGCAAAGTGCGCAACCTGTACTTTACCGGCCAGTTGACCGTTCCCGGCCCCGGTGTACCGCCGGCGCTGATATCCGGCAAACTCGTAGCCGACCTGATTCTTAAAAACGTATAAAACCACCTTCATGAAAGGCATATTCGACAAAGTATCCTATCAGTGCAGCAAGATCGTGACGGAATCGTACAGCACCTCGTTCGCTTTGGCCACCAGAATGTTGGCCCCCTCTATCCGTGCGGACATTTATAATATATACGGATTCGTACGTTTCGCCGACGAGATTGTCGATACCTTTCACGATTACGACAAAGAGGTTCTTTTCGATGGATTCGTGAACGATTTGAACAAAGCCCTGGAAGACAAAATCAGCCTAAACCCCATTTTAAATGCCTTTCAGCATACCTATCACCAATATGGGATATCGTACACGCTGGTTGAGGCATTCCTAAAAAGTATGCGGATGGACCTGCACAAGAACATCTACCGTACCGAGAAAGAATATCGGGATTATATCTACGGCTCGGCCGATGTGGTGGGACTGATGTGCCTTAGGGTGTTCGTCAAGGGAGATGAAAAACAATACGCTTCGCTTCGTGAAAGTGCCATGGCGTTGGGCTCCGCTTTCCAAAAAGTCAATTTCCTAAGGGATCTTAAAGCGGATTACGAGGACCTAAACCGAAGCTACTTTCCCAATACCAACCTGATGGAACTCGATGAAGCCTCGAAATCCCGCATCGTCGATGAAATCAAGGCGGATTTCAAACTGGGATATTCCGGAATCGTACATCTTCCCAACGAGGCCAAATTCGGGGTCTACACGGCTTACAAGTATTACCACACCCTACTTCGGAAATTACAGAACACACCGCCCCTGGAAATCAAAAGTGCACGTATACGGGTGACCGACTACCAAAAGTTCGGGGTGTTGGCCCGGTCGTACGTCAAGTATAAATTGAACCTGGTGTGAACGCTGTGGTTCATTTTTTGTATTTTATCGTCAGTGATACTTCATTGGCAGTAAGTAAAAGTTTAAAATTTAGTACGGGCAATGAAAATAATATTTGGGATACTCATTTTTTTAGGCACTTTCGCCTTTATGGAGTTTATGGCGTGGTTTACGCACAAGTACATTATGCATGGTTTTTTATGGAGCTTGCATAAAGACCATCACAAAAAGGACCATGATTCGTGGTTCGAGCGCAATGACGCCTTCTTTATTTTTTACGCCGCAATCAGTATAACGTTATTCTACCTCGGTGCCGAGACGGATTTTTGGTATGGATGGCCCTTGGGATTCGGCATCTTGGCCTACGGTATCGCCTATTTTTTCGTACACGATATATTTATCCACCAGCGTTTCAAGTTTTTCCGAAATGCCAATAATTGGTATGCCCGAGGCGTCCGTAGGGCCCATAAAATCCATCATAAACATTTGGGGAAAAAAGACGGGGAATGTTTCGGGATGCTTTTCGTGCCCTTCAAATATTTTCGCAAATAAGGGCCTTTGACGCAACCGCTGAATTAGCCGTACCTTTTAATTGGGCCGAGCGGCGTGTAAAAATAAACGAACAGTACCACTAAGAACAGGATTAAAACAATAAATGCTACGTTTCATGATTACTCTATTGAGACCAGGCTATCCAAAAGCAGGGTAACTTCATCGTTGTACCAATCCTTTATTTCGTGAGATTCTACAACTATGTTCCCCTTCTTGTCGATCAGGTAAGCACCCGAGGGTTCGGGAATTTGAAATGGGGCCGGTTCATCGACGATACGATAGGTAATCGGGAATGTATATTCCTTTTTTTCCATAAATTCCCCGACGGGGTAGCGTTCCTCGTTGGTCACGATGTAAAAATCCACCTGATTGCGATACGCATTGTATAATTTTTGGATATCCCTTAGCTCAGAGGCGCTTGGGGTATGCCAAGTAGCCCAAAAGTCCACAAAGGCCACCTTTCCCCTTGACCTTTTAAAGTTGAAGTACGCCCCATTACCATCCCTTAGCCGCCAATCATAGCTCGATAGGCGTTGCTGGTTTTCCGCGGCGATAATTTCGGGCGGAAAGGCGAACAACCGCATCAACCCGCTTTTGCCCCAATCGCCCAACGGGGTAACAAAAAAGGAGAGGACAAATAGGATGCAAAGTAGCGTGTAAACGGTTTTTCGCTTCATGGCCAAAAAACTAAAAAAACTCCCGGGAATTGGCGGGAGTTCTTTCCAATCGTTCCCATTGCAATTTTAGGCAGCGTTCTCCCTTTTGATAACGTTCAACGCCGAACCTTCGTTAAACCAACCGATTTGCGCCTTGTTATAGGTATGGTTCGCCTTGATCGTGTCTTTGCTTCCGTCCCCATGTACGACCTCGATCGTCAACAGGGTATCGGGTGCGAAATTAGCGATGTCGGTAAAATGGAAGGTATCGTCTTCCTGTATCTTGTCGTAGTCGTTCTCATTGGCGAAGGTCAAGGCCAGCATGCCCTGTTTTTTCAGATTGGTCTCGTGAATCCGGGCGAAAGATTTTACGAGTACGGCGGCAACGCCAAGGTGGCGCGGTTGCATGGCGGCATGTTCCCGCGACGATCCCTCACCGTAGTTGTGGTCACCCACGACCATCGTTTTGATACCCGCGGCTTTGTACTCCCGTTGCACATCGGGTACGCCCCCGTATTCACCGGTCAACTGGTTTTTGACGAAATTAGTCTTTTTGTTAAAGGCGTTGACCGCCCCGATTAGGGTATTGTTGGCGATATTGTCCAAATGTCCGCGGTAACGCAACCAAGGTCCCGCCATAGAAATGTGGTCTGTGGTACATTTTCCGAAGGCCTTTATCAGCAGTTTTACGCCCGATAGCTGATCGGGGGTGATGGGTTCGAAGGGATCCAACAATTGCAAACGTTCGGAATCCCGGGCCACCTTTACCGAGACGCCGGAACCGTCTTCACGGGGTGCCAGATACCCGGCATCCTCGACCTCAAAACCCTTTGCGGGCAGTTCGATACCCATGGGCTCGTCCAATTTCACTTCTTCCCCGTCCTCGTTGACCAAGGTATCGTTCATGGGATCGAAGTCCAATTTCCCGGAAATCGCAATGGCGGCCACCATTTCCGGCGAGCCGACAAAAGCGTGGGTATTGGGATTGCCATCCGCTCTTTTGGAAAAGTTACGGTTAAAGGAATGTACGATGGTATTTTTTTCATCGCCCTTCAAGTCGCTACGGTCCCACTGGCCGATACAGGGGCCGCAAGCGTTCGTAAATACGGTCGCCCCCAAATCTTCGAAGATCTGGAGCAGCCCGTCCCGCTCCGCCGTAAACCGGATCTGTTCGGAGCCGGGATTGATCCCGAAATCCGATTTCGGTTTAATTTTCTTGGTAACCGCCTGTTGGGCTATGGATGCCGCACGGGTAAGGTCTTCATAGGAGGAATTCGTACAGGAACCTATCAGGCCCCAGTCCACCTTAATCGGCCAATCGTTTTCCCTGGCCTTCACGCCCAATTCCCCAACGGGAGTGGCCAAATCGGGAGTAAAGGGACCGTTCAGGTGCGGCCTAAGTTCATCCAGATTGATCTCGATCAGTTCGTCAAAGTAGTTTTCGGGGTCTTCGTAGACTTCCGCGTCCGCCGTCAGGTATTCGCGTATCTTGTTGGCTTCATCGGCCACCTCGCTCCGATCCGTCGCCCTTAGATAGCGTTCCATGGAGTCGTCATAGCCGAAAGTAGAGGTCGTTGCGCCTACCTCGGCGCCCATATTGCAAATAGTACCCTTACCGGTACAGGAAAGGTTTTTGGCCCCTTCGCCAAAATATTCAATAATGGCGCCGGTACCCCCTTTCACGGTCAGTATGCCGGCAACCTTCAAAATGACATCCTTGGCGGAAGTCCATCCGGAAATATTGCCCGTCAACCTGACCCCGATCAATTTGGGAAACTTTAGTTCCCAGGCCATGCCTGCCATTACATCCACGGCATCGGCACCTCCTACCCCTATGGCGACCATACCCAATCCGCCCGCATTGACAGTGTGCGAATCGGTACCGATCATCATTCCACCGGGAAAGGCGTAGTTTTCGAGCACCACTTGGTGAATGATGCCCGCGCCCGGTTTCCAAAATCCGATGCCGTATTTGTTGGAAACGGATTCCAGAAAATCGAAAACCTCCGCACTGGTGGTGTTGGCGGATTTAAGGTCCGCCGAAGCGCCACTTTTGGCCTGTATCAGGTGATCGCAGTGTACCGTAGTGGGCACCGCAACTTTCGGTTTACCGGCCTGCATAAATTGCAAAAGGGCCATTTGGGCGGTGGCATCCTGGCAGGCGATACGGTCCGGGGCGAAATCGACATAGTCCCTGGCTCGGGCAAAGGCCTTGGTAGGCATCCCTTCCCAGAGGTGGGAATACAAAATTTTCTCCGAAAGGGTGAGGGGTTTACCGGTAATCTCCCGCGCCTTGTCGACCCGTTCGGCCATTTTGGCGTATACCCCTTTGATCATATCTATGTCGAATGCCATTTCCTTTTGTGTTTATGGTTGTTTAACAGGCTGCAAAAATATGAAAAAAAGGCGCATTACAACAACTTCCGGATGATATCATCCTCCGAAACCCCTTCGGCCTCGGCCTTGTAGTTTTTGATGATACGATGCCTGAGGATGCCCATGGCGACGGCCTTGACATCTTCGATATCGGGGGAGAACTTGCCGGTGATCGCGGCGTGAGCCTTGGCGGCCAGCACTAGATTCTGTGAGGCCCGGGGGCCGGCGCCCCAATCGATAAACTGTTTTACGTAGTCGGAAGCGGACTCCAGATTGGGCCGGGTGCCGCTGACCAGTTTTACCGTATACTCCACTACATTGTCCGGTACGGGAATTCGGCGTACGAGATGTTGCACTTCGAGAATTTCCGCAGCGTTAAATAGGGCATCGACGCTAACCTGATCATCGGAGGTGGTATTCTTCACCACCTGCATTTCCTCCTCGATCGTGGGATACTCCAGTGCAATTGCGAACATAAAGCGGTCGAGCTGGGCTTCGGGCAAGGGGTAGGTACCCTCCTGCTCTATCGGGTTCTGGGTGGCCAGTACGAAATACGGTAATTGAAGCTTATGCTGTTGCCCGGCGATGGTCACAGCCCGTTCCTGCATAGCCTCGAGCAGGGCGGCTTGCGTCTTCGGGGGGGTGCGGTTGATCTCGTCCGCCAAAATAATATTGGCGAAAATCGGCCCTTTTATGAACTTGAAATTCCGGTTTTGGTCCAGCACCTCGCTGCCTAATATGTCGCTGGGCATCAAATCGGGCGTAAACTGGATGCGTTTGAAGTCCAACCCCAACGTCTGGGCGATGGTATTGACCATAAGGGTTTTCGCCAGGCCGGGCACGCCGATCAAAAGGGAGTGGCCGCCCGTGTATATGCTCAGCAAAATCTGGTCGATGACCCCATTCTGGCCTACAATGACTTTGGCGATTTCCTGTTTGAGGGCTTGGTGCTTTTCTACCAGTCGGTTGATAGCGGCTACGTCTGACATGCCATCAATCTTTTACCCAATTGTTGGCGAAATCACAGTCCCTATTCTCCTCGTTCACACTGATATAGGTATCATTGATATGTTCGTCCATCCACTTTTTAATGGCCTTGTACTGCTTTTCGGTCTTGGCCAGTTCCTGGATCTTGATATAATCTTGCGCGAAATCGGCCTTATGCTCATCGTAACGGTTGGTTACTTTAAGGATTTTGTATTTCGGACCGCCGCCCCGGGGATCCTCTTGGAGAAGCGGATATGAAATTTCGTCTTCCTCAAGGTTACGGACCTGATTGTACAGGGTCGGATCCATATTGGTCAGTTCGAATCGGGAGCCGTAGTTTACGGGATTGCGCAACCGGCCGCCGTCGAACTTGGTTTCCTTTTCATCGGAAAAGTTCAGCGCCGCCTCGGCGAAAGTGTATTTACCGTCAATAATATGCTGCCGGATGGTATCGAGTTCCCTTTTTACCTCGTCCAGGGCCTTCTCGGAAATTTCGGGCTGCATGAGAATATGGCGTACATCCCTCTCTTGTCCCCGTATTTTTTCTAATAACATAATATGATAGCCAAACGTAGTTTTAAAAGGTTCGGAAATTTCGCCCTCCCTAAGGCTAAAGGCAACATCCTTAAATTCACTGACATAACCCGACTCTTTTGTGATGGCCGG
This sequence comes from Pricia sp., assembly GCA_035705395.1. Taxonomy (GTDB): domain Bacteria; phylum Bacteroidota; class Bacteroidia; order Flavobacteriales; family Flavobacteriaceae; genus Pricia. The sequence goes on from DASSWC010000104.1 coordinate 13,011, forward strand.
TATTGAACCTCCATCGGATTTGGATCCTGGATCTTCGGAATACAGAATGGCCTTCACGCTAAAGCTGGCGTCATTGTCCTCTACATCGGCCTTGATTTTGTTCAGTTTGTCAATAACCTCCTGTTTTTCCTTTTCGGTCGGTTCGGGCGCCTTTACGATCTGTGCGATTTCCATTTCTGCACCGAACACGGGGCGTTCGTCTTCGGGAATCTTATTAAAAAACTGCCGTACCTCTTCGGGCGTGATCTCGATTTTTTCGACAATACTCGTCTGCATTTTTTCGGAAAGCATCCGCAGCTTGTTGATCTTGTTGATATCCGCGCGAAGGCTCGCCTCATCTTCCTTCCGGTAGAACTTCAGCAATTTCTCCATGGATCCGGTCTGCTGTACAAAGGACTGGATTTGTCGTTCGGTGGTGGCGGCGACCTCGTCATCGGACACCAAAAGACTGTCCTGTACGGCCTGGTGAGCATAGAGGCGGTCCTCCATCAATTTTCCCAAGAGGCCGCATCGGGTAACGTCCTCGGTCGATACCCCTTGGCTTTTTAGGTCGATCAAGGTTTTTTCGATATCAGAGTTCAATATGACATAATCGCCGACAACGGCGGCAATGCCATCCAGTTTGATCCTCTCGAAATTGTTGGTGGTATCCCGTTCCACTTCCGTGTCCGGTTCCGGCTCGGAAACGTGCTGTTCCGATTCGATCTGGGGATCTGGCAGTTCCGCCGTCTCTTGGGAAAAAGCCATCCCGCAAGCGCACCATATCCCGAGAAGTAATCCCATCCTATTCAACTTCGGCAGTTTCATCCTCTTTAATTTTATCGTTTCTATCCTTTTCATACACTTCAAATTCATTATCCTTTATGGCCTCATCAAGAATTTCGGTTTCCAGTTTGCGCAAATAGGCAACCCTCCTTCGGTTCAAAAGTACTTGTTCGATCCTCGGTTCTATGAAGGAAAGCGGCGCAATGTCATCGACGTTCCTCACATCGAGGATCTTGGCCAAATATACCCCGTTATCGTCCTCCAGGTTTATAAATTGTGATTTTTTTAGCTGCCCGTCGCTATTTTCGGGAGTGAGCGGCGGAATTTCCTCCATTACCCGCGAGGCCCTTACCCAGACGGAATCGTTAAAATTCTGCTTCAGGAACTGCACGCTGACGGAATCGAGAATTTTACGATCCTTAGCCTCGAAATTCTTTAACCTTTCCGCCACTTCTATTTTATTGATAAAGCCTTTGGGCAGGGCCACGAAGCGAAGTTTCACCAACTTTTCGTTCAGCTTAAAATTCTCTTTTTCGGCCTCATAGAATTCCTTGAGCTGGGTCTCGGTCACCAAGGTATCACTGCCCTTCTGTACCAGCGCATCTTTGTAGGCCTGGGTGTACAGATCCGTGCGGTAGTTGGCTACCAAGGCATCGTATTCCGCCTGTTGGTCTTCAGGCAGATTGATTTTGGCCTTGTCGAGCATCAACTGTTTCGAGGCCCAGTTCTTGATGTAGTCGGCAACGAAAGAGATGCTATCCTCTTCCGACATGTCGTTGCCCATGATCAGGACCACCTCGTCTTTGTACAAATAATGCTCACCGACCCTTGCCAATGCCTGGGGCTGCTTCTTTTTCCAGAGGGAATCACAGGCCCCCAACAAAAGAGTCGCACAGAGACATGGCCATACATATTTCAAGGGATAAACCTCAAATTTCATTCCGCAAAAATAACAATTACGTAACGGGGAACAAGGCCTCCTTATTATTACTTAACAGAATTTTGGGGATGAAGCAGGATAATGGGGTACGGATAAGATGAAGGTATCTTTCTTACCTTTACATTTCAAATACCTGTACCTTAAGTCCCGAATCGTGCCCGAAGCCAAAAAGACCCGTATCAACAAATACCTCAGCGAGGTCGGCTATTGCTCCCGCCGGGCGGCCGATAAGCTCATTGAGCAAGGCCGGGTGACTATCAACGGCCAGGTTCCGGAAATGGGTACTAAAATTACCGAAAACGACGAGGTTCGCGTTGACGGAAAGCCTATTTCCGATTCCCAGGATAAACCGGTATACCTGGCCTTCAACAAGCCTGTGGGCATTGTCTGTACCACGGATACCCGGGTAGAAAAGGGCAACATTATCGATTTTATCGGTTACCCCAAACGGATATTCCCGATTGGCCGGTTGGACAAGCCCAGCGAGGGACTCATTTTTCTTACCGACGATGGCGATATCGTCAACAAGATCCTTCGGGCCCGCAACAATCATGAGAAGGAATATCTTGTAACGGTCGATACGCCCATTACCCCAGATTTTTTACAAAGGATGCGGAACGGTGTTCCCATTCTCGATACCGTTACCCGAAAATGCAAGGTGACGCAAATCGGCACCCATGAATTCAAAATGGTGCTCACCCAAGGCCTTAACCGCCAGATCCGCCGGATGTGCGAATATCTGGGCTATCGTGTAGCGCGGCTCAAACGCATACGTATCATGAACGTAAAATTGGATGTTCCCGTAGGCCAATGGCGCTATCTTACGGATGCCGAGTTGAAAGAGATAGACCGGCTTACGGCCACTTCCGACAAAACGCACAGGGAGCTATAGGTGAATTCTGTACCTGTTTTCGCATTCTACAGGGGTGTTTCGACCGTGACACCAAACTTTCTGGTACGGAATAGATATTTTTATGCGATTCCAATTAATTTAACATTCTATGTCATTTAAAATCATTAACTTAGGTAAACTGAAAATTGCTTTAACAATTCATTCACTTTGCCATGAAACGAAAACAAATCCAAATCCCTAGTACATCCTGGCTCGCGGCATGTATCATGCTTTCGTTGGTCATGATAGCCGGAACCCAGTCCGCTTTTGCTTTTTTTCAAGATACCGGACAAGAGCAACAAGACCAGAGTTTTAAAGAATACAAAGGCGAGGTATCGGGCGCCGATTCCAACAAATCCCTCGTGTTCGCCAACATCGCCATCGAGGGCACAAACATCAGTACGATAACGAATTCCGATGGCGAGTTTGCCTTGAAGGTACCTATGAAACTGGCCGAAGACGTTATGGAATCTAACGTACTGGTCTCCTTTTTGGGGTACCGTACCAAGACGATTCCCCTGATCCAGTTCGACGAAAATGGGAACAACAAAATCGAATTACAGGTTTCAGTGACCGAACTGCCCGAGGTGAATGTTGAAGTTCCGAAGGACGCGGAAGCCCTCGTCAGGGAAACCTTAAAGAAGAAGGGCGAAAACTACTTTGACGATCCGACCGTGATGACGGCTTTCTATAGAGAGACCATTAAGAAGAGACGAAGAAACGTCTCCCTTTCGGAAGCGGTGGTCAATATTTATAAAACGCCGTACACCTCATATAAAAAGGATGGTATTAAATTATACAAGGCCCGAAAAAGTACGGATTACAGTAAACTGGACACCATTGCGCTAAAACTGCAAGGGGGGCCCTTTAACACCTTGTTCGTGGATATTATGAAATACCCGGAGTATATTTTTAGGGAAGAGACCCTAGATAATTACACTTTTAGCTTTGACCGCTCTACCCGGGTCAACGATCGTCTGATCTATGTGGTGAATTTTGAACAACTCGAGAATATCCTGGATCCGCTGTATCAAGGCAAGCTCTATATCGATGCGGAAAACAAAATCCTGACCAGTGCCATTTTTTCGTTGAACATTACCGATCGCGATCTGGCGTCACAAATGTTCGTACGTAGAAAGCCCGCTAACGCAAGGGTCTGGCCGACCGAGGTCGCCTATCGCGTGGATTATCGGGAAAAGAACGGTAAATGGTACTATGGCTACAGCAACGTGCTGATGGAGTTTAAGATCAACTGGGACAAGCGGTTGTTCAATTCCGTCTACAGCATGACCTGTGAAATGGCCGTCACCGATTGGGAGAAGAATACGGCCGAGGATTTTCCGAGATCAAGGGATCGCATAAAATCCTCCATAATCCTGGCCGACGAGGCTATCGGTTTTGCCGATCCCGATTTTTGGGGGGAATACAATATTATCGAACCTGACAAATCCATAGAATCCGCTATTGAAAAAATACAACGGCAGCTGGAAAGGGCACCGAACGGAGGCGCTTCCGCGCGTTAAAATGTTTCTTCTCGAACCAAATCCATGACTAAAAGAAGGAAGTTTCTAGCTTCTGCGCTGGGGCTGGCCGCTACCGCTTGCGTACCGCGAATGGGTTGGGCACGAACGGCCCATCCCGGAATACCCGATCGGATTTTCCCAAAACGATTACAAAGAGGGGATACCATAGGTCTTATCGCCCCGGGATATGCCGTTAAACCGGAAGTGCTCGACGAGGCCAAAACGGCCCTCAAAGCCATGGGTTTCAAACCCTACCACACAAACCGGATAATTGGAAACCACGGCTATTTTAGCAACACGGATTTCGAAAGGGCACAAGACCTCGACGAAATGTTCGCCGATCCGAAAATTGCCGGT
>DASSWC010000105.1:0-9470 GCA_035705395.1 Pricia sp.
ATAGCATAAAAAGAATTTCGGAAACCTGGCCGATAGTCATTTTCCCGGCTGGATTGGCCACTCCGATTTCCCCCAAAAACTGCCCCGCATGCTGATAATAGAAGGCCAACGGAATAGAGATCAGCACGGAAGCCAGAAAGAATACCAAGAAATTCCGGTCTTTCAACAAAGCGAGGGCGTCCAGACCCAGAATATCCCGAAGCATTACATTTTTTGACCGGTCGGCCCGGGGCGGGGTTTTGGGAAGTGTAAAGCAGAAAAAACCCAATACGGCCGAGGAGATGGCGGCCATAAGAAAAGTATTCCTAAGAAAACCTTCGGCGATGCCCTGCTGCGAGTCCCAATTCAACAAGCTAATCAGCAGTCCCGCCGCGATCCATCCCACGGTACCGAACACACGTACGAAAGCAAACTCCTTCCCCGGATCCCGCATTTGATTGAACGAGACGGAATTCACCAAGGCCAGGCTACTCATGTACATAATCATATAGGCCAATAGATACGGAAAGAACAACGTAAAATCTTCCGTTCGGTACAAAAGATACATCAACACCGCTCCCGCCAGGTGCAAAATACCCAGGATACGCTCGGCGTTAAAATAACGATCGGCGATCAATCCGATGACGAACGGGGCCAAAATAGCACCCCAGGATTGGGTGGAATACGCCATGGCAATCTCGCCCCCGTCGGACTGCACCGTGTTGGGAAGGTAGATGCCCATAGTCACGAACCAACTCCCCCAAATAAAAAATTCGAGGAACATCATAACGGAAAGTTGAATCCGTACCTTACCGGTCATAGTATGGGTTTATCTCTTGAAATGGATATAATCAGAGCTCAATGGCTCCAATCCGTTCGCCCTGAAATCCATCGCGACCTGCCCCCGATGATGCGCGGAATGGTTGATGACATGAAAAAGTACGTCTTGCAAGGTGTTGGTAAAACGTCTGCCTTCGGTGTTTTCGTAATCGATACGTTGCTCAAAATCTTCGGTATTCGAGATGATCTCGAAAGAATCGCGCTGGTTTTCGTAGTGAATGTCGCCCAAGGCCCCTATCTCATGCATTTGCCAAACCCCGAATTCCGGTTTTTGGCCCCGTATCCTTGCGTTCCAGATATGGTGCGCATCGAGGATATGGCTCAAAAGACGGGCACTCTTCTCAGGAACCGTATCCAGGGTGTCGAAAGCCGCTATCAGGCTTTTGTTGCAGTGGAAATTGTAGTCGTAGAGCTGATCAAAAAATGATTTCAAATGATATGTATGTAGGTGACAAAGAGCATTCTCTTTATTGATTTTTAGGATTCTCCTGTACGCTATGGTGTACCACGATGGGCATAAGACCCATTTTTGGCCTTTCGTTTATGGTAGGCGATGTACTTCATCTATCTAGCCTAATTCCTTTGCGGCCTTGAGCATCAGTTTCTTGGTCGCAATAATCCCTTCCTCTTCGCTGAGTTCGCTGCCTTCGTACTCTACTCCGATAAAACCGGTATAGCCATGGTCTTTGACAATTTTGAGCATCCTCACATAGTCGATCTCGGTCTCGTTGCCTTGGGCGTCAAAATCGTGGGACTTCGCACTGACCGCCTTGGCGTAGGGCATCAGTTCCTTTACCCCCTTATAAATATCGTACATTTCGGCACAGCCGTCGTCGCTGCGCTCGATACAGAAATTGCCGAAATCGGGCAAGGTGCCTACATTTTCCATATCGACCGTGGCCATTACATCGGCGAGCATCGCCCCGTTCGAGGAGAGTCCCCCGTGGTTCTCGACGAGTACATTAATGTTTTTACCTTGGGCATATTCGCCCAATTGCGTCAGGCCGTCTACGGAATTCGCTTTCCATTGCTCGGGATCGTCGCTTCCGGCCAGGTTGACCCGGATGGAGTGGCACCCCATTGCCTGGGCCGCATCGACCCACTTATGGTGCCGTTCGACGGCAGCGTTCCGTTCCATCTCGTCGCTGACCGCCAGATTGCCCTGGCCGTCGATCATGATCAACACGTTCTGCATGCCGTGTTTTTCGGCTTCGGACTTCGATTTTTCAATGAAATTCGCCATAGCGTCCTCGGAATATTCATTGTCGTCCATATCGGCAGGATACAGTTGGCTTACATATTCCAATCCCGAAAATCCCCAATTCTTAGCCTTTTCGGCAAAAGTGTACGGATCGACACCATCGTCTTTGATCATTCTATGGATGCTCCACTGCGCCAGCGATAGTTTAAAGAAAGGATCTACTTCTTTTACGGTAAGATCGGCATTCCCCATATTTTTTTCCATTTTCTCCTTTTTAGTTTCTTTGCAGGCGTACATCCCTAGAAAAGTAACGGCCAATCCGGTTTTGGAACTATTTTTGATAAAATTTCGTCGCTTCATTCTGTTAAATTAGTTTATTGGTTATTAAGTAAATAGGTGTAAATAATTTCCTTTAATTACGATGCCTTCAATAGGATGAGCGACTAAATGTAGAAAATTAATTTTATATTTAATAAATTTAGGGACTAAACAATTTTATTCCATGGGCAAATTCTATTATAACCAAGAGCAGGAATCATACGACGCAATCGTGGTAGGTACGGGAATAAGCGGAGGATGGGCCGCCAAGGAACTCTGTGAGAAAGGGCTTAAGACCTTGGTACTCGAACGCGGCCGTATGGTCAAGCATATCGAGGACTACGAAACCGCCAATATGGACGATTGGGATTTTCCGCACGCCGGTGTTCCCACCCAAGAAATCCTCAAAAAACAGCCCAAACAGAGCCGAACGGGCTATACTACCAATCAGGCGAGCCACATGTGGTTTGTCAACGACTTGATACACCCATACAATGAAAAGCAGCGTTTTGATTGGATGCGCGGATACCATGTCGGTGGCCGGTCCCTGCAATGGGGACGCCAAACCTACCGATGGAGCGACATCGACTTTACGGCCAACCGTAACGATGGTATTGCCGTTGACTGGCCCGTACGATATAAGGATATTGCGCCTTGGTACGAAAAAGTAGAGACCTATATCGGAATTAGCGGCGAGGCCTTGAACCTCCCCCAGTTGCCGGACAGTAATTTTCTGCCCGCGATGGACCTGAATTGTGTCGAAGAAGTCTTTAAGCAAAAAGTAGCGGAAAGTTTCGACGGCCGAACCGTTACCATAGGCCGGGTCGCCCACCTTACCGGGGATAAAAAATTCGAAGGCGATAGGCGCCAAAATTGCCAGTACCGAAACCGTTGCATCAGGGGGTGCCCTTTCGGTGCCTACTTCAGCAGCCTTTCGTCAACCTTGCCAGCGGCGGAGGCCACAGGCAACATGACCTTGCGACCTGATTCCATCGTTTACGAGGTGATATATGACCCCGATACGAAAAGGGCCACTGGCGTGAGGGTCATCGACCGCGTGACCAAGGAGAACCACGAATTCAAGGCAAAAGTGATTTTTCTTTGCGCCTCTGCCATAGCCTCGACCTCTATTTTAATGCAATCGAAATCAGATCGGTTCCCCAACGGAATGGGCAACGATTCCGATCAATTGGGTCGAAATATTATGGACCACCAACTGGGTGTTGGCGCCTCCGGCAAATACGAGGGTTTCGAGAACAAATATTACAAGGGACGCAGACCAAACGGTGTGTATGTCCCGAGATTCCGCAATCTGGGCGGGGCTTCCGATATGCCCGACTACAAACGCGGATTCGGGTACCAGGGGGGCGCCAGCCGTGGCAACTGGGAAGAACTGGTGGCCGAGACATCGTATGGAAAAGACCTGAAAGAGGGCATTTTAAAACCCGGTGAATGGACAATGGGCATACAGGGCTTCGGCGAAGTATTGCCGTACGAGGACAACCGCATGACCCTCGACTATGAGAAGTTGGACGGATGGGGCTTGCCCACCGTGACCTTCGACGCTGGTTTCAAGGAAAACGAGCAAAACATGCGTAAAGATATGATGCAATCGGCCGTTGACATGCTGGAATCGGCCGGAGTACGGGATGTAGAACCCTACGATAGGGAAACGGCCCTCGGGCTCGGCATTCACGAAATGGGCACCGCACGTATGGGACGGAATCGGAAAACATCCGTTCTCAACGGGCATAACCAATTGCACGACGTGCCGAACGTTTATGTCACCGACGGTTCGTTCATGACCTCCGCCAACTGTGTCAACCCATCGTTGACCTACATGGCATTTACGGCCCGAGCCGCCGACCATGCGGCCAACGAACTTAAAAAAGGAAATATATAATGGATAGAAGAAAAGCACTCCGCAACATGGGCCTGGCACTCGGCTACACCGTCGCCGCCCCTACCTTAATAAGCATCGTTCAAAGCTGTAAGGGCGAGACCGAACTGGAATGGACACCCGATTTCTTCTCCAAGGACGAGGGTGCGGCCCTCACAAAACTAGTGGATATCATCATCCCGAAAACCGATACCCCCTCAGCTTCCGAAACCCAGGTCCATCTTTTTATAGACCGGTTCGTCGATCAGGTGATGGATCCCCAACAGCAGGCATTCGTTAAAATGTCGATCGGCCGGTTTCTCGAAAAGGCATTGAAAGATGCCGGCAAGGAAAAGGCTGGCGAACTGACTTCGGAAGAACTTGAGCCCGTACTGGCGACCGCCCTGGAGACGACCCCGGAAGACAAAACGAAAAATTTCGAGGCTATAGAACACTATAACGAAGCCGTGGCCGATGGAAAAGAGACCCCATTGGAAGATGAAATTTCCCGTTTCGCCTTTGCCAATAACCTGCGCGGTCTGACGATCATGGGCTACAAAACCTCCGAATATGTTGGGGAAGAGATGATGGCGTACCTCCCCATCCCCGGCGAATACATCGGTTGTGGCGATTTGCAGGAGCTATCAGGGGGGAAAGCTTGGTCTATTTGAGCTAAAGCCAAAAAAATAACCTACCTAAATAAAAATCAATGAAAAGAAGAAATTTTATCCAAAAAACCGCCCTGACCGGCGGGGCACTTACCATGGGCGGAGCCTTTGCCTACGCGGATAGCACCCCCAGCGGTATCGTGGATCCGCACAAATTCAATCTCAACTACGCCCCGCATCTGGGCATGTTCAAAAACCTAGCCGGCGAAGACCCAATAGATCAGATCAATTTTATGGCCGACCAAGGTTTTACCGGCCTGGAGGACAATGGTATGATGAAGCGCGATACCGCCCTACAGACCAAAATAGGCGAAACCCTCGAAAAACGGGGCATGACCATGGGCGTCTTCGTCGTGGACAAAGGTGGTAATATGGCCAATACCCTGGCCGCAGGAAAACAGGAATATATCGATATTTTTCTGGATGGATGCAATAGGGCAGTGGAGGTTGCCAAACGCGTGAACGCCAAATGGATGACCGTTGTTCCCGGAGGCTTCGAAAGAAACCTGCCGATAGGAATCCAGGATGCAAATGTCATCGAAGCCCTAAGGCTGGGCGCAGAAATTTTCGAACCGCATGGATTGGTGATGGTCCTCGAGCCACTCTCGGACTCCCCCGATCTCTATCTCCAGAATTCGGATCAGACCTATCTGATCTGCAAGGGAGTAGATAGTCCCTCCTGTAAAATATTGTTCGACATCTATCATATGCAAAAGACCGAAGGCCACCTCATCCACAACATGGATCTCACCTGGGATGAAATCGCTTACCTTCAAATTGGCGACAACCCCGGTCGCAATGAACCCACCACGGGAGAGATCAACTACAAAAACGTCTTTAAGTGGATCCACGAGAAAGGTTATGAAGGTGTTTTAGGTATGGAACACGGCAATTCCAAAGAAGGAAAGGCCGGTGAGCAGGCCGTTATCGACGCCTATAAACAGGTGGATGATTTTATGTAAATCCCATTTCCGCTTCCGAAACTGTTTTTTTGATATATGGCGAAAACTTTTGGTGGGCGTACTGCGTATATACAGTATCCTCAAATGTTAAGGACTTTGGATAACTACTTCATCATACTACTGATCTATATTGTGACCTATATTTCCGCTATCGTGGCCCGTCCATATATTGAAAAATAAATACCGATAGTTACCTACCGGTGCAAAAAAGACCACTTTCGAGGAGCGTTTTTTGTGAAGGAGATACCCTTGTAAAACGGGGTGACTTACCGAAAAATCAAGTCGATGCAAGTAAACAAGCTAATGCCTGCAATGGCAAATAGGACGATGTACACAAAGATTGCTTTCATAGATTGGTTTTGCATACAATTTAGGGCAACTCGCACATGGTATGGAGTGAAATTGTATGGATCGCTCCGATTGGCGTATAATCAGTTGATCTTTGTTCGCTCTTAACAGCCTATCGTGTTTCTCATATCCCCTTAAACCAGGTTTCATATTTTTGGCCCAAAATCGGGGCGGGTTTTTGTTTTTCGTTGATGGCGTTCATCAGGGCCATGACCCACATATAGAGTAAAACAATGAGGCCAACGATGTTGATGATCCATCCGATTATGGGAACCATGCCGATGACACCAAGGGCCAGCCCCGTCAAACAAAGTCCTACGGATTGTCGAATGTGATAGCTGGCAAAATCCAGCTTCTTGTCATTGTTCATTACATAGGCGATGACAAGTCCTATGATTGTTATGTAGGAGATGATCGCGATCTTTTTGGCTTCTTCGTTTACAGCGGTGGTTTCTTGGGATGTGGTAGTGTTTACGTTTTCCATGATTGGTGATTTTTAAACGGTTAATTTGTAATATGATACCGCCAATCCGTACGGTCTTTCCGATCGATCAAAAATCGATAAGAACCAGAACGGGTGCTGATTCAGGTAGTTCCCCCGAAACCTATCATCGAGCAGATCACCTTATGCCAAATCGTTTGGTTAGGTGCCCCGATCCTGGTTCCATCGGACGGACAATAACACGTTCTAACAACATGTTCCGAAGACCGTACTTCGTGGAATGGCAGTTTCATACTATAAGACCTTGCTTCCATAGGTCGAAAATAATCGACCTTGGCTATACTTTTTTAAAAATCAGTGTGTTCGAAAATGGTATCATGGCGGTGCGCCAAGCGGGGGACCGTAAAAATAAATAATATATTAACAATGAACATCATAGAAAGCTAAAAATATTATAATAATCTTAACATTTTATTTTTAGTTCGGTGATAGCTCTAGACACATTATCGCATCGTATCGCGGCCCACTAAACTTACAAATAGATTTTCCGCCAAGCTCTTTCCAATGACCATGGCCTGCCCGTTGGGTAGGGTCTTCCCGACGATCTGGGGCCCTGTATTCATTTGGTGCTCGCTATTGACGGGACTTTCACCATTGGTGCTGCCTTGCCGCAGCTCCCTGTTTTGCCTGTTTCCTGAAGCGACTGCCAAAACCAAGACGCCTAGCAACACCGAAAACATCAACAAACACTTTTTCATTAGGGTATCGTTTTTCCGACTTCGGGAATCTGTTGTGTACTTCCGGAAAAATCTTGTGGTCGGAATGATGTACGCCAAAAGTAATCCCAAGCCCGCGATAGGCAAGGAACTATTGTACGGATGGTACTCTTTTTTGTGTAAGTAGCGTCAGGAATGTCCGAAATTCCCATGCTATAGGTGCGGGATAATCGGGCATAAAGGGTTCTGGTTCAAGACCAACATCCGATTTTGATGTAAGAAAAAGGGCTCGCTTAAAGGAATTGGGGCTCGCCGATCAGAGGTTGGGGATATTCTTCATTTAATACTGGTCGAGGTTTTCGGGATAAAGAAAATCGTTGTACGGAAAACGGGTCACATGTATATCGCGCACCTCGTCGTAGACTTTTTTTCGAAACTCGTCAAAGTTCTCCTTGTTCAGGGCGGAGATAAAAATGGCCTTGCCTTGCATTCGTTGCATCCACGTGCGCTTCCATTCCTCAATGGTAAAGTGCCTTTCGGTTTTTTCGGTGACGAGATCGTCCGCGTCGATCGTTTCATGTTTGTACCGATCTATTTTGTTAAAGACCATGATCGTAGGCTTGTCCGCACTATGGATCTCGTCGAGAATTTGGTTGACCGAATCGATGTGTTCCTCGAACTGGGGGTGCGAGATATCCACGACATGCAGTAAAAGGTCGGCTTCCCGCACCTCATCCAGCGTGCTTTTAAAACTCTCGACCAGCTGGGTAGGCAGTTTACGGATAAAGCCGACGGTATCGCTTAAAAGAAAGGGCAGGTTGCCGATGACTACTTTACGAACGGTAGTATCCAGGGTCGCGAAAAGTTTGTTTTCTGCAAAAACATCGCTTTTGCTGATCACGTTCATCAAAGTAGATTTCCCGACATTGGTATATCCGACCAAGGCTACACGTACCAAACTGCCCCGATTGCCACGTTGTACGTCCATCTGCTTGTCGATCTTAGCCAGCTTCTTTTTGAGCAGGGATATACGATCGCGGACGATCCGTCTATCGGTCTCAATTTCGGTTTCCCCAGGACCCCGCATACCGATACCACCTCGCTGGCGTTCCAAGTGCGTCCACAACCCGGTCAACCGGGGCAACAGGTATTCGTATTGTGCCAGTTCGACCTGGGTGCGCGCATAGCTGGTCTGCGCCCGTTGGGCAAAAATATCGAGGATCAACCCGGTTCGGTCTACAATCTTACACTTCAGCAGTTTTTCGATATTGCGTTGCTGAGCGGGACTGAGTTCGTCGTCGAAAATGACCGAACCGATGTCGTTTTCCTTTACGAACTGCTCGACCTCGCGTATTTTGCCACTTCCAATGAAGGTCTTGGGGTCGGGCGGATCCATTCGCTGGACGAAACGACCGGTAACCTCGCCCCCCGCGGTATAGGTCAAAAATGCAAGCTCGTCGAGATACTCGGTCACTTTTTCCTCGTTCTGTTCACGATTGATGACCCCGATCAAAACGGCCTTTTCGTGTTCTATAGTCTGTGTCTCTATCATATGGAACGTAATGTGCAAAATTAAGGATTACCAACAAAGCTATTTTTGTGATTTTAGTATCCCAATCCGTTAAATCCTTGACTTACATCTTAAAAAGGATGAAAGATGTTTGTATGGCATGAAAGCATCCCTTGCACCCCTACGCCAGAAGTACAGATATGAGCGGCTATAGCGATTATTTTCGGGTCTGTAACCCCTTGGAACATACCGAACAGATACTTCGGGGTCCGTAATGCCCGTAGTTCATCGAAAATACTATCCTTTCATCAATAAAGTATTGTCCTTTCCGTTATAGCCCAAGTCACAGGCCAAACCCCAAATCCTAAAAATCGGCAATTATGTTTACATCCCTACAGAATCCCATCCTAAAAATTATGCTACTCTGCATGTTCATGGTACTTTGCCATTCTTGTGCCAAGGATATCGACGCGGTTGTTCCGGAACAGACGGAAGGTATAACTCCCGACGGTGACGATGGAACGGAAAAGGATGGGATGGGTAACGAGGATGAAACGGACGAAGTGGACAACGACGGTCAGAACGGGGATGCCGACAAGGATCCTAC
>DASSWC010000106.1:0-2776 GCA_035705395.1 Pricia sp.
TGTTGTGAAGGCTAATCGAGCGACGTTTACCGCGCGACCCGTCCCGAGGCATCCCCGCCCATCAGTTTTTCAACTTCATCGACGGTAGACAGATTGGCATCTCCCATAATAGTATGCTTTAGGCAAGAGGCGGCTACCGCAAAGTTCAACGCATTTTGGTCGTCTTCGGGGTATTTCAACAGGCCATAGATCAGTCCGCCCATAAAGGAGTCCCCGCCCCCTACCCTATCGACAATATGGGTAATCTGATATTCAGGGGATTTGTACATAGTCTCCCCGTCGTAGAGAACGCCCGCCCAGGTGTTGTGGGATGCCGAAATAGATCCACGTAGCGTGGTGATCACCTTTTTGGCGTCTGGAAATTTCTGCATCATCTGTTTACAGACGGAAAGAAAGGCATCCGCCTTTACCTGATCGCCCTGCGTGGTGATATCCAATCCTTCGGGCTTGATGCCAAAATGTTTTTCCGCATCTTCCTCGTTGCCTAAAATAATATCGCAATAGGAGGTCAATTCCGTCATGATCGCTTCCGGTTCAACACCGTACCTCCATAGTTTGGCACGGTAGTTCAGATCGGTCGAAACCGTCACCCCCTTTTCTTTGGCCGCCTTGACGGCCTCGAGGCATGCGTCGGCAGCCCCTTGGGAAATCGCTGGGGTAATCCCCGTCCAATGGAACCATTCCACATCCTCGAAAACGACATCCCAATCGATCATTCCCTTTTCAATTTCCGCAATGGCGGAATGGGCGCGGTCATAGACCACTTTGCTTCCGCGACTGACGGCACCGGTCTCCAGAAAATAGATGCCAAGTCGGTCGCCCCCAAATACAATTTTATCCGTACCGACACCCCTTTTTCGCATTTCCATGAGGGCGCACTGCCCAATATCGTTTTTCGGAAGGCGCGTTACAAAATCCACCGGAACCCCATAGTTGGCCAGAGATACCGCAACATTGCTCTCCCCGCCGCCGTATACGGCATCAAAACTGTTGGTCTGCGAAAATCTTAAAAATCCAGGAGGGGACAACCGCAGCATGATTTCCCCGAAAGTCACTACTTTTTTCATTTACAAAGGATGGTTTAAACACAGGACACGTGCTGTGTGTTGCATTACAAATCGGTTTAAAGATCAACGAATATAAGCCTTCTCTGTCTATCCCCAAAACCAAGATGTCCTCGATTTCATGTCGATACCATCCCTATCCGTCCGCTTTGTCTGCTGATTTGTAATACCTGATTTTTCGCGTTGTATAACTATTTTCAGGCGTCTTTATTTTCTTGACCCAATTATGGGCCTCGGTGCCGTCGAATTGATAAATGAACTCCGTAGTGCTCACCGCGTTGCGCCGTTTGGTTTTCGATCTGACCAACGTGCCGCTTTCGTCATAATCATACGTAACCTCTTCTTGTGGCATCCATTTTTCGGTGGGTGCATCGTATAGAAATTCCGCTCTTGAAATTAGGTCGCCGTTGGCATTGCGGACTTCTTCAATTTTGATATTCGGCAGGCCATCGAAGAAAATCTCGGTCAATTTTAGCTGCTGGGGACTACCGTCTTGCGAATCCCTACGCCACGTCTGAACGGATTTCAAGGGTTCCCTGTTGAGTTTTCGGGTGACCGTAACCTTTCCATCCAAAGTATCGTAGCGGATTGTGGTATGATCCGTGCCATCCGTATCGGTACGGACGATTTTTGTCAATTTTCCATCAGGATGGTACCGATACATATTCTGTTCCAGCAATTGTTTGTTGTAGGATACTATTTTTTCGGTTACTTTTCTATTCCCTGCGGTGTCTATCTGATAAAAATAGGCTAACGATGTGTCCTTGTCGAAGGTGTTATCCCGATAATTCTCCACTCTTTTTTCCATCAGTTCGCCGTTTCGGTATTTGTAATGGGTAACCTCGTAATCGGAATCGCTATATCGGGTTATCGATCGGGTCAATCGGCCCGATTCGTCGAAATGGTATTCCTCTTTTCCGTAGTCGGTTAATACTAAACAGGATTTTACATTTCCCCTCAAATCGAAGTCCGAGACCCTGAAAGTCTTTATTTCCTGTGCTGACACAGGGGATGGCAATCCTATGGCTAGGAACAGCAATAGGATGGTGGATGGTTGTAGCATGGTACAAAATTAGGACATATAGACGCAATCTAGAACAAAAGGCATACCGAAATTGGTGAACACTACGCCGTCCACGTACCGTTTGGCCCCAATCCATAAAAAAACCCATCAGGCTAATGAAAACCTGACGGGTTCTTATCGGAACGCAGCGTGTACCGCGTTAGTGCATTATATATTTGACTTCCCTTCGACTGCGATCAAGGGCAGATTACTTCACTTCCTCGAAGTCCACGTCCTCGACGTTATCGCCTTCCTTGGCATTTCCGCCGGATTTGGTCGTGTCTTCTTCGCCATTGTCTGACGGCTCGCCGGCCTGCTGTGCGTCGGCCTGGGCCTTGTACATTTCCTCGGATGCCGTTTTCCATGCTTCGTTGATTTTCTCCAAAGCGGGTGTAATCTGTGCCAAGTCTTTACTGGCATGGGCCTTTTTCAGCTCCTCCAGTGCCTCTTCGATCGGCTTTTTCTTGTCATCGGAGAGTTTATCGCCGAATTCCTTCAATTGCTTCTCGGTCTGGAAAATCATGCTATCGGCTTCGTTGAGCTTGTCCGCAGTTTCCTTCGCTTGTTTGTCGGTTTCCGCGTTCGCCTCGGCCTCGGCCTTCATTTTCTTGATTTCATCCTCGGTCAATCCGGATGAAGCTTCGATACG
>DASSWC010000107.1:0-9204 GCA_035705395.1 Pricia sp.
TTTGATAGGGCAAACAAAATGATACAAAAGCAAGCTTTTGTTATGGTTCTTGTGGATATGCTCGCTCATAACCACAAATATAGGAATATCATCACGCGACACCCGAGGCAAGCCGTCGGGGAATTCTAATGATTAAAGATATTCATTTTATAAATGTCGCTAAAAAGAATAAAATTCCACGGATAGATTGCTTTTTCAATGATAAGGATTCGGCTAAAACTACCAAGGTTAAAGCTGCAATCTCTAATAAATCCCTACACTATGAAAGCTTTGGTGACATACACTTTTCCTCTAGGGATTATAAGGATTATCTAATTGGTTTAAATAAAAAACTATTTGAACTTAAAAATTCCAAAGCTTTTGTTTTTATAGATCCATATGAGTATAAACATGTTAAGATAAGCCACATCCAAGAATTGATGGCCAACAGTAATACAGAAGTATTATTATGGTTGCCTACCCAATTTATGTATAGATTTGAAACAAATGGAACCCCTACGGCACTGAAAGATTTTATTGAAGAGCTTGTGCCATATGACAAATGGGATAGTTCCAATAGTATTTGGGTTTTTGTTGAACAGCTAAAACAAGGATTTCAAAATGCAATGGGATCCGGGTTCTTCGTAGACCATTTTACACTTCAAAAAGATAAAAATGCTGTATTTTGTCTTTTCTTTTTCACGTCTCACATTAGAGGATTTGAAAAAATGTTGGAATCCAAATGGAAAATCGACACGGAGCAGGGAAAAGGTTGGAACTATAATTCCGGTCAACAGAGTCTTTTTTCTGACCAAAAAACTAACGTGTTGGAAGAGAATTTAATATTCTTCATGGACAAAACCCCTAGGGTCAATGGGGAAGTTTATGAATTCACATTAAGACAAGGTTTTTTGCCCAAGCATACTAATGAAATTTTATATAATTGGCAACAATCGAAAAGAATTGATGTATTGCTAACTGATGGAACCAAAGCTAGAAATAAGGCTTTTTATATTTCGTATTCAAATTACAAAAAAAGTTACTCTAAAGTCTCTTTTAAAATTAAAAGTTGATGGCACAATCAAGAATTGAATGGACAGAAATGACCTGGAATCCCACGACAGGATGCTCCAAAATTTCACAAGGATGTAAATTCTGCTACGCAGAAATCATGTCCAAAAGATTGCAGGCCATGGGTTTGGAAAAATATAAGGATAGTTTTCAGATAAGAATTCATCCCGAAACATTGAAAACACCTTATACTTGGAAAAAATCTAAGATAGTTTTTGTGAATTCGATGAGCGACTTGTTTCATCCCGAAGTATCCGTTTCGTTTATACAAAGGGTTTTTCAAGTAATGAGGGATAATCCTCAACATATTTTTCAAGTGTTGACCAAAAGAGCGGAACGATTGCTAGAATTAAATTTAGATTTAAAATGGTCCGATAATATTTGGATGGGGGTTTCTGTAGAAAATCAGAAGGTTGAGGAAAGAATCGATTTATTGAGACTGACTGATGCTGATGTCAAATTTCTGTCATTAGAGCCGCTGATCGGTCCCCTACCTAACTTGAACCTAAAAAAAATCGATTGGGTAATCGTCGGAGGGGAAAGCGGTAATAAGCCTAGACCCATGCAAGCCGATTGGGTAATCGATATTCAGGAACAATGCGAAAAACAGGGAATCCCTTTCTTCTTTAAACAGTGGGGTGGGAAAAACAAAAAGAAAAATGGACGTATGCTTAATGGAAGGACCTACAGTGAGACACCTCACAGAGAAGTATTGCAAAATGCATAATCCGTTCTCGCGTTGTTCAGGTAAATTTCAAAGTGTATACCCCGCTCTCACGCATGCTAAAACCAAGGCTTTGGTATAATCGGATGGCAGGCTTGCGATGATGGCCTGAAAAAAGCAAAATGCCGTCGAGGCTTTGGTGCCTAGCCTCTACCAGAAGTTTTTCCATGAGTTGCCGCCCAATGCCTTTTTGCCGATATTCCGAATCTACCACAACATCCTCGACGATGCCGCGATGTCCCGAAATCACCTTATAGGTAGCCAAGAGTGCTATGCCCACAATTTTCTTATCTATTTTGCACGCGGCAACGGTAACGTGATTGTCTTCCTGTAGGATTTGATGTAACGGCCGTTGCCTGATATCCGCGTTCAACTGCTTGTACAGTTGTGATATTTGAAGCTGCACCGTTTTGTCGATGTCCGTTTTTTTTAAAATTTCTATTTCCATATTCTCGTTTTTTAACCTACGATGAAAATCGTGATCGGGGGATATTATTACAGCCTTTTTTATACTTCTTTCCGCTACCCCAGGGTCAAAGCTTATTTGCCCCGCCGCTATGCATCGCCACGCCTTTAGCGGCCTCAAATGGCCAAAAATTGCTTCCTCGAAAACGGTACCAATTCCTTAAAGAAGGCAGTGAATTCCGCTTCGAAGTCCTCATAATGCTCCTCAAGGTCGACAATGGCGAAATTCATTTTCGAACGGTTTTTCGTCCTTCGGTTCATACCGTTGAGCACTTTGGCGATACCATCCATTTTGGCATAGTTCACGAGCCAATTGTCCGCTATCATATAGGGCATCATCCGTTGTACGCCATCCGGCAATATCGTATAGTTATCCTCCAAGAGGTCATAGAATCTCTCAACAAAATCCTCCAAAGGTTCATCGCAATACACTTTCCAGTTTTTGGCCAAAAAATGGTCGTAAAAGATATCCACGATCACCCGGCTGTAATGGCTGTAATTTTTATGCAGTTTTTTACTGCTTATTTTAGGAATGGGATGCGTATCGGTAAAGGTATCGATCTTACGGTGAAGAACAATCCCCTTTTGTACGCGATTGGGAAGATGCTTGAACTTGTTACCCCGGATGCTGTCCGCCATAAAATTTCCCAACGTGATTTCATCGTCACCGAAGGAAAGATAAATGTGCGCCAAAAAGTTCATACTCCCAAATTTACGAATTGCACAGGTAAGGATTCATGCCAGACCCGTATATTTGCGAAAACTTTTGAAGCACATTATGACACTCATCAAATCGATTTCGGGAATACGCGGCACTATCGGGGGAAAACCGGGGGATAACCTTACCCCCATCGATGCGGTAAAGTTCGCTGCCGCCTACGGCACCTGGCTTAAGGAATATTCCCACAAGGACGGTTTGAAAGTGGTCATCGGCCGAGATGCCCGCTTATCGGGAGAGATGATACACAACTTGGTAGTTTTTACTTTGGTAGGCTTGGGTATCGATGTGACGGATCTGGACCTGTCAACAACGCCTACCGTTGAAATCGCGGTGCCGCTGGAAAACGCGGACGGGGGGATTATCCTTACCGCAAGCCACAATCCCAAGCAATGGAACGCCCTTAAACTTTTGAATGAAAAAGGGGAATTTTTGGATGCTGAACAGGGCGCAAAAATCCTGGAAATCGCAGAAAATGAGGCCTTCGATTTTGTCGACGTGGACCATTTGGGGGAAATTAACAAAAACGATTCCTACTTCGACATCCATATCGATGAAGTTTTGGGATTGTCCTTGGTGGATGCCGAGACCATCCGGAAAGCCAATTTCAAGGTAGTCGTCGACGGGGTAAACTCCACCGGTGGTATTGCTATTCCAAGACTTTTGGATGCCCTGGGTGTCGAGACGGTGAAACTCTATTGCGAGCCAACCGGGCATTTTCCCCATAATCCCGAACCGCTAAAGGAGCATTTGGGGGATATCTGCGAATTGGTCGTCAAGGAAAAGGCGGATTTCGGAATTGTCGTCGATCCGGATGTAGACCGACTTGCGTTTATCGACAACGAGGGAGAAATGTTCGGGGAGGAGTACACCCTGGTGGCCTGTGCGGACTATGTGTTGGGTAAAACGAAGGGAAATACGGTTTCCAACCTGTCCTCTTCCAGGGCGTTACGGGACATTACCGAAAAACATGGCGGAACGTACCAAGCCGCGGCCGTGGGCGAGGTTAACGTGGTATCCAAAATGAAATCCGCAAACGCCGTTATCGGAGGTGAGGGCAATGGGGGCATTATCTATCCCGAAAGCCATTACGGCCGGGATTCCCTTGTCGGCACGGCCCTGTTCCTAATGTTGATGGCCGAACGGGGGGGTACGGTCGCCGAACTTAGGGCGAGCTATCCATCTTATTTTATGAGCAAAAAGAAAATCCAGCTGACGCCCAATCTAAATGTCGACGGCATTCTCAAAGCTATGGAGAAAAAGTATCGGGATGAGGATATTTCTACCATCGACGGCGTGAAAATTGATTTTCCGGAGAACTGGGTACACCTTCGAAAGTCCAATACCGAACCGATCATCCGTATCTATACCGAGGCAAAAAGTCAGGAAAAAGCGGATGGTCTGGCAAATCGTATTATTGGGGAGATTCAGGAAGTTATCGAAGCGTAGGGCACGCGAAATAAATTCCAATTTTACAGGAGCAAAGCCCACACCATTGAAAATTAAAGCCCCACACCGCCTTGAATTGGTATACTAGGATTTGGGACCTTGCTTTTCGGCAGCGGGATTTGCCCGCCGGGCATCTGGTTTGGTCGCAAAAGTCGCCGGTTCCTTCCCCCGATGTTTCCATCGCTTGTGGGTCCACAGATAATACTCCGGTTTTTCCCGGATCTGCTGCTCGGTCAGCCGCAGAAATTTATCGGTTATTTCATTTTTTTCCGTACTTGCGCCCGCTGTGGTTATGGGGATGAGCCTCGCCTCGTAATACCCTCTTTTTACTTTGGATACTTTAAGGAATACCACGGCCAGGTCCATTTTTCGGGCCATGGTCTCAGCGCCGTTGATGACCGGTACCTTGATGCCCATGAAATCCGTCCAATATTGGGCGCGGTGCCATTGGGGACTCTGGTCGCTGACCATCCCGAAGATACCGATGATACCGTCCCTTTTGTTGCGTACTACCGTTTTGACGGTATCTTCCGAGGTGATCAGGGTGGTGTTCCAACGAGCACGGACTTTTTTGATCCAACGATCAAAATATTTGTTACCGACAGTTTGGTACACGGCGTATCCCTTCGCCTCCACATAATTATTGATACTTACGTTCCATTCCCAATTCGCATAGTGGGAGCAGACGATCAGAACGCTTCTCTCCCTCTCTATTTCCCGCAACACCTCGATATTTTGTACGGCATAGCGTTTTTGGACCTCCGCTTTCGATAGGTTCATCGTTTTTACCATTTCCAAGAACATATCGCACATATGCCGGTAAAATGCTTTCTGTATCCTTTCGAGCTCCGCCTCGGATTTTTCGGGAAATACCAGTTTCAAATTCCCGTGCACCACCCTTTTACGATACCCGATAATGCGATAGATCCAAAAGAATACCACATCGGAAAATGCATAGAACAACCGGTACGGCAATACCGAAATTATCCATAGGAGGGGGTAGGAGAGAAGAAAAATAAGCAATGACATGGTGGGTAGTTGCTACGCAAATAAGGCTTGCAGCACAAATATAGTTATATTTGCCGCTATAAATTTTTGATACTCCATGTTCGATCTCCACTACGCTACCATTGCCATTATCGCCGCCAACGTTTTGGTATCCATCAAAGGCTTTAACGACATTTCTTTTTTTGAACGCTACAAGTTCAATATTTCTGCCATTAATGCGGGACAAAAAGAACGCATGTTGACCTCGGGATTTTTACACGTCGATCTCGCCCATTTATTCTTTAATATGTTCACCCTGTACTTTTTTGCCAATGTGGTCATTCAGTGGTTCGGGCCGGGAAAATTTATCGGTATTTATTTCGCCAGCCTGTTGGCCGGTAGTCTTTTGGCCGTTTTCTTCCATAAAAACGAACCGCATTACAGTGCCGTCGGGGCCAGTGGCGCGGTGACCGGTATTTTGTATGCCGCTATCCTTTTGCAGCCGGGTATGGATCTGTTTATCATGTTCATCCCCATACCGATTCCCGCCTATGTGGTCGGTATCGGTTATCTCCTATATTCCATTTATGGGATGAAAAGTCGTTTGGGCAACATCGGCCATACCGCGCACTTCGGCGGGGCCATCGGGGGTTATGCCCTGACGCTGTTGTTTTTGCCCGACCTGATTTTTACGGAAACCTTGATGGTCGTGCTCTTGGCGATACCGATCGGTATTCTTTTCGTCATGCAGAAGATGGGGAAAATCTAAAAGGGGCTAGCGGAGTGTGCCGAGCTTCACAGTGCCGCCGAGCTTCATAGTGGCGGCGAGCGTCATAGTACCACAGAACTTCCCAAAATACGGTTTGTACCGGATAGCTACAGCTAGCTTCGCGGGAGTTTACTTTGCGGTAGCCTAGATACTTTAGGGGGCCTGGAGTAGTTCCGCTACTTTCTCCTCTAGCGCGGGACCGCGAAGGTTTTTCGCTACAATGACCCCGTTTTCATCCAATAAAAAGGCGGCAGGTATGGCGTCTACGTTATACAACTTGGCGATGGGGTCGTCGAAATAGGCCACATGGGATACGTGTTGCCAGGTCAGGCCGTCTTCTTCAATGGCTTTTTTCCAAGCTTCCTCCGTTCGGTCCAAAGAAACCCCCAGAATGTTTAATCCCTTATCGTGGTATTTCTCGTAAACGTTGACGATATTGGGATTTTCCATACGACAAGGCTTGCACCAGGCAGCCCAGAAATCCACCAAGGTCAACTTGCCAAGGGCGTCATTAAGGGCTAGTTCCCCGCCGTCTGGGGTGGGGGCGGTAAATTCCGGTGCCTTGGCACCTATATCTGTGTTCTTCGCATTGGCTTCGGCATCTTTCTGGGCCTTCAGTCGTTCTTCAACATTGTTCGCTGCCTTGGTTTTTTTGATTTCAGGGGAAAGCTTATCATACATGGCTTGTGCCTCTTCCACGGATACGGCACCCGTTCCTAGTGCCCGGTCGATCAGAAGTGCTGAGATCAAGGCATCGGGATGGTTTTTGATATAATCGAGCTCGAAGGATTTATACTCTTCCTGTAGTTCCATCATCTCGTCTCGTAGGGAATTTACGGTAGCCGTATCTTGTTTCATCCCCGCCTGTTGCATATCCTGTTGAATGGATTGTGCCTGTTGGGTAAGCTTCTTCGATTGCTCCTTATAGTCGACAAAAATTTCGTTTTGTCGGGTACCGGTGGTTTCCGCCATCCCGAGACTGTCCTTTTGGGCGCTGAACTGTATTTCACCGTTTTCTAAAACTACCGGTGCGTAACCGGGCAATTGGTCGATAAATATATAGTTCAACTCAGGTGTTTCCACGGTACCGGTAAAGGTGAACTTTCCGTTTTTGACCGTCGCCGTATCTACGTCCACCGGCTGATTGTTTTCCCCGACCGTCCGTAAGAAGATCTGGGTGCCGTCTTCCACCTCCCCGGTCAAGTTGCCCTGCAGCGTGTAGCCTTCCGGTTGTTGGTTACAGGCCGCGATACCGACAATGGCACAAAACAATACTAGTATTTTCTTCATTTTTTTCATTATTGGTTACAAGTGCTCGATTTATTTTATTATTTAGCCGGCAAAGGTAATTATATAAATGGCAATAAAAAAAGTGCTTAACATTTGTTTGTCAAGCACTTTGAAAAAAACGGTTGAAAAAACCGGACCGGCAAGGATGGTGGACCAAACGATAAAAATGGTTTAAAGTATGACCATTTTGGATGGACTATAATTGATACCGGCCTGGGTGGGACTAGAATTGATATCGGACTCCGAGCGCGACATCGAAATTAAAGCGGTTGTCAAAATTTTTGAACCCAACAACGCCTAGTTCGGGACGGATGTCGAGGGAAACAAGCACGGGAATGTCAAAGTTATATTCGATACCGACGTCGCCCGCGATCAATGCGAAAAATCCCCCGTCGAGTTCCTCAACCACATTCGGGTTGTTGGCGTTGGGTACCGGTTCGAAGTCCACACTACCGACGCCCGCACCGAAACCAAAGTACCAGTTCAGGCCCCCGTCAATGGAATGTACCCATTGGTATAGGCCGGTAAGCTTGACCGCGTCGTGTTCCCGGCTGTCCCGGTAACCCAAGTCAATTTCGGCCCGGGTGTAGCGGCCCAACAATCGTTGATAGGAAATTTCGGCACCGAAACCATCACTATCGCCCAAACGGAGTCCAATCGCATTATCGGCGATCTCTTGGGCCTTCACCGTGGTCAACGCGGAGCAAAGGGCGATTAAAAGAAATAGGATACCATTTTTCATGTTTTCGTGTTTTGAATTATAAATGAAGCCTACCTTTCAACCATAAAAACTTAAATTTGTAGACAAAATTGTTTTTCCTTGGATAAAAATTTACTTGAGGACCTCGGGAAGTCCCTTGAAGGCCAATTGATGCCCGACAAACTGACCAAGGTTTTATATGCCACTGACGCCTCCGTATATCGTAGGTTGCCGATGGCGGTTGCCTTTCCGAAAACGCTTGGTGACCTCAAAAAACTGATAGGGTTTGCCCGGAAGCATAAAATAGGACTCATACCCCGAACGGCCGGCACTTCCTTGGCGGGGCAATGTGTAGGGGAGGGGATAGTGGTAGATGTATCCAAGCATTTTACCCAAATTATCCATCTCGACCAATTGAAAAGGCAGGTAACCGTGCAACCGGGGGTCATTCGCGACGAGCTGAACCAATTTCTTGAGCCGTACGGACTTTTTTTCGGTCCCAATACCTCCACCTCCAACCGCTGTATGATCGGGGGTATGGTCGGCAACAACTCCTCCGGCACCACCTCGATCCAATACGGGGTTACGCGGGACAAAGTGGTTGCGCTCAAAACCCTGCTTTCCGATGGAAGCGAAGTGGCGTTCAAGTCCCTCAGCAATTCGGAATTTGAGGATAAAATGAATTCGGACACCCTTGAATCATTCATTTATAAAAATATATATAAAGAATTATCCGATAGGAATATACAGGATGAAATACGTGCGGAATTTCCCAAGCCGGAAATCCACCGAAGAAACACCGGCTACGCGGTGGACGAATTGTTGGACAATGCCGTTTTTGGGATTTCCTTCGATGGGCAGTATGCCGATGGGAAGAGTTCCGATGATAAGTATCCCATTGGGCAGTACCCCGATGGGAAGAGTTCCGAAGCCAAGTCTCAAGAAGGCAAGGCCTCCGAAAGGAAGCACTCCGATGGACGGTCCCCCCAGCGGGACTTCAACCTTTGTAATCTGCTAAGCGGAAGCGAAGGCACGCTGGCCTTTACCACCGA
>DASSWC010000108.1:0-3893 GCA_035705395.1 Pricia sp.
CGTTGCCGCTTGTTGGAAGGGACTTCAACTGGTCTAAGCTAAAGCCTACGCCCGGGGTAATGGCAGCGATGAAAAGGCACATCAAATCGACCTCCTCCCTATTTAATTTGAGCTGTATGTCTTCGGCCTCGATAAAAATAATCTTGGCTTCGGCACTGGTCCTGACCTCTAAGGTGCGGCGAGACCGTTTGGGATAGCTTTCGAGTAGTATATCGGCCCACTCTTCGATACAATACACATCGAGGCCCGAATCGTGCAGATATCGCAGAAGGGAGAGGTCGCGGTTCAATGCCGCCTTCACCAGATGCGGCGGGCCGAAGCATTCGTGCTGGTGCTCGTCGGCGATCTGGGTCGCAATGCGAATGGCTTTTTCTACTTCTTGGTTCATGGTCGGGCAGGGGGTTGTAGCTTAATTCCGGTTCAGGCGCTGGGAGAGCTCCAAGGCCTTTTCCAGCTGGCTGATTTCTTTTTCGTACAGCCCGATCTGGTCGTTCAGGTCGTCGATCTCGTTCTTGGCCTTCTCGACTTGTTTGAGGTCCCTCTTGGCGTCCATTAACTTTTTATAGGTCAAGATGAGGTTGTTGTACATGCTTCGGTCGTCGAGGGAATCTTTTGGGATCTCGCTTTTGATATCGATCAGGTCGGCGTTGATGCTCTGCTCCAGAAAGAAATAGCCCTCGCGGGTATTATCCAACGAATCGATAAGTTTATCGACCTGTTCGAGTTCTTTGATAAACTTTTTCTGGTACAGGAATTCATAGCGGATTTTATGGTTCTCGGCCCGTAGTACCGCATTTTCTTTCCATGGTAGCTTGTAGCTGAAGAAAAAAGCGGCGAAGAGGATGCCGACCGTGATGACGAACATCAGTAAAAAGAGCAGAAAGGAGTAGGTCCTTTCCTTTTTGTTCAATACTTCCATTGTTTTAGCTGTTACGTTTTAGAGGTTCCGGGATTTTATTCGGCTAGGAACGATGGGCCGGTTTGGATTCCGGATTTCTTCGATTTTTCCTTGACAACGTTTTCATGTACGAAAATGCCCATATCCCTTCTTTTGCCGATATATTCCACCTGGGTAAGAAGGATAAGCAGTCTGTCGATGGTCTTCATGAATTGGGATACCGTTTTCAGGTTCTCGTTCACATCCAGATGGTTATACTGAATATTTATGACATCGGTGAACAGTTTTTCATAGGCACCCCCTTTTTGGTCCGTCCATTCCCCGAAATAGTTGAACAGTAGTTCTTTGTTTTCAGGGGATGACATATCGACGGTACCCTTAAAGATCCGCGCAAAACTTACGATGATTTCCAAAAGGTCCTTGGGATGTAGGTCATACTGCTCCCATTTTACCTTGGTAATCTGTTGGGCGAGATAGGGGTGGATTTTGTCCACGGCCATATACATGGTGTCTGCAATAGGGTTTTCGCCCTGTTTCGATTTTACCTTCTGCGCAATTAGGATGGCATTGCGCTCGGTCATCTTTAAAAAGGTATCGGCCTGATCGTAAAAAGCGATCAATTTGCTATGGGCTTCCAAACGGGTACAGGGCGGAACATAGTCCGTAATCAGGGAAAGGGACTTGCCGTCATTGGCCATTTTGGCGACCGGAAGCTGGTTGCCCATGAGTCCCATTTTTCCGAGCTGTTCGGATTCGATGAAGGTAAAAAAATATCCATTGGCCAGAAAAGGGTACCTCGGCGGCAGCTCCTTCGGGTCTTGTTCACCAAAGGCAACCTGGTTATCGATATCGACGTTAAGCAACATAAAAATCTCTGTTCCCTTGATTTCCATTAGGTCGGCAACGTTGATACTATCCACGACATCAGGGGTCTCGTCGGAAATCTCTATCCGGATGCCGTTGGGTGTTATAGCCCTCAGTTTGGGGATGGATACTTTCAGGCTCTTATGGATGTCGAGGTTGATGTGGTAGTCGTTGTGTCTTTCGAGGGGGGAGGCCAAAAAGCCGTATCCGTAGCGTCCTTTTTGGGTGACCAACGCATCCTTTACACTGTTCTCTGCAAAGTTCTGCAGGCTTTGAAAATGGGTCTTGGAGATTTTCATCCCGTCGATCCAATTGATTTTAAAATTTTTGATATCCTCAATCATGGTTTAGTAGGTTTTGGATGATGCATTACGTATTTTAAATCCGTTGGCACACAACGACGTGGCCGTCCTCTAAATTGTTCCTTTCCACGCTTAGTTCCGAATCGATATGTTTCGAGGCCCCGTACCACTTCGGTTTTATATAAAAATACCACCCGTAGGGGTTCCCGGAATCTTCGGTCATCTCGATTTTCGTGGTTGTTTTTTTATCGTTGTAATCATTGATAAAAAAGAAGAAAAGCCGCCCGAACTCCATATCTTTCGGGGCCTTCGCCTTAAAGCTGGTCAGGTGTTGCTCCCCGGGATTTTTGTGGAACATAAAATTGAGTACGATTATATTGTGAAGCTCATAGTGCTTTGGGGTGTCGTATTTTTTTGCCGAGGGATAGTACCATTTGGAGTACAATTTAACGGGGATGGACACCGAATTGTTAAAAAGCATGTAAAAACTCGTAGGTATCACGAATGCGGCGACCACCAAAAGGTAATAGGGCAAAAATATCAGGTCATCAAAATGGGCGCCTATCATTATTATGGGAATTACGAGCACCGCTGCGGTCACGAAGGCGAATACGAATTCCATAAAATGGTTGTCCGAATCGAACTTGTTGAAGCTACTGCGGAAGAAATAGACGTGAAGCCCGCCTAAAACGAGGGCCAGAACCATGAGGGAAAAGTAGCGGAGCATTAGGGTTGACTGCCTTAAATTGTATGCAATAAAGGTGACCGTGAACATGACCGCCAACTGGATAAGCAAGTAGTAATAAAATTTCTGTTGTTGCTTTTTGAACCCCGGCGATTTTGAACCGATCAGGCGCAGGACGATAAAGACTATCATGAGCAGGCCCATGAAAGGCATCAGGGCATCGAAGCTGATAAATTTGGAAAAGTAACTGCTGGTCATGACGCGTTATATTGTTGCCGAGATACCGAGCCTACCGCCGTAGACCGTCTCGTTAAGTACAAATTCCCGTTTTTGTTCCGCCACGGTGAAAACGATTTCAAAATCACTTTCATGGGGCAAGGTATGCTCGAGAAATATTTTTACGACCTCGGCTATCTTGCCTCCCGGCAGATACGCTTCGATGGCCTCGGGTCTACGTATATCTGTAATGGTAAACGTGTATTTGGGCAGAAACGTCGTCGGGCTCCCCAGCGTTGCCATATTGACGCCCAACTGCCACGGGGCATCTTCTTGGGGGTAGGCTATGGATGCGAAACCATGTTCTATTTCTATACGTTCCTCGATCACGTTTTCCAAAACCTTTTGTAACAACGGTAAATTTCCCGCAATCTTGTGCATAAAGGGCATCGCCTTTAAAATTTTGGTCGCCATTTTTTCCGGAATATCGCCCTCGATTTCCCACAGCTCGGTCAGCAAGTCTACCAATTCACGATTCCCCAGCGATTGAAAGATTTTATCCTCCTCATGTTCAATGGCGACCTTTTGTAGGAAAAATTCCTCTTCCAGGGGTTTGAAAAACTTTCTTGTCTGCTCCTCCTCCAGCTTTCTGTTCTTATAATCGGCGACCATGGTCTCGATAAAGGGGGTGCTACTGTAGGATTTATGAAAAAAGCGTTCGGGAAGTATATTGTAGAATCCTCGACGGCTTAAATGCACTTCAAGATTGTGTCCATTTTCCTCCTCAACGATTTGCGTGATGTCTTTGCTAAACCGCCGTTTGAAATAATCGGATAGATTGATATCCAGCGCGACATCGTTCTCGAGCATGTAGTCGGTAAAGGTTTCTGCCTTGAGATCGAACCCGAGTTGGTGTACCTGTTGTTCA
>DASSWC010000109.1:0-10922 GCA_035705395.1 Pricia sp.
ATAACCTATATCTGTTTGCGACAAAGGTATGCCGGTGGCCAGGGTTGGGAAAGATGTACTTGCTCGGAGGGATACTGTCAATCTCTTTTTTATTAGCCGAAAGCAGCGAGGCGATAGTGCCGCCCAATACGGCCATAAGCCCGAATTCGGAAAGTGTCTTGCGTTGGCTGGGGCGAGGAATCCAATACCGCCGATCTAAATGTCGATGGAAAAAATACCTAAACCCCATTAGGAATTATGTCAAAAGCTTGAATAAATTTCCCTGAGCTGTCGTTCAAATTGAGCCGGCGTCAATATTTTTGCTGTTTTGAAAGGGTTGAATTCCAATAAATCTTTATCGCCCGTTACTAAAAAATCGGCTTGGGAAAAATCTATCAGATCCAACAAAAAGTTGTCTTTCGGATCTCGGTTGATAAAATGGGTGGGTTGTACTGGAACTTTATCGGCAATTGTGTCTAATAGCTCAATTAGTTCTTCTACGCTGTCTTTCGGGAAATATTTTCTGAGTTTTTTCCTGCCTGTTACAACTTTTAATTCCGTAAGAAGTTGTTCGGTAATTACAATGGTTAGTTTACGGTCGGAAATGAATCTCTTTATTCTGGCCAGACGTTTTCCGATTAGAAAACTGACCCAAACGTTAGTATCAAAAATTACCTTAACGTTTTTGTCCGTCATAAATCTCTTGTCTTACATTTTCGACTTCTTCATTAATTGTTTTGAGATCTAAATCGTCTGTTTTGAAAGTTTTGAGAAGCTGGGATAGTTTTGAGTCAATGGCTTCCTTCTCCAATTCCTTGGACAGTTTTAGTTTTTGCTGTCTTGGCAATTGTTTCACGATTGAAAGAATTTGGTCAAAAGTTACGTCTATCTGTAAGGCCGTTTTCATAGTTCAATCTCTTGTTAATCCAAATTTAATAAAAAACAACCACCTATTGATTGTTTAAAGAACTTAGTTGGCATTTTGCAGTTCCGCTTATCGGGCAATACATGGTATTTCAATTGACTAATTTCACCCGTTTGACGGAGATTTATTTCATATTTTCTCTTGGGAAATTCATATAAATCGAAAAAATTCATCCCAATATCATCCCCGCGATAGTAGCCGAAAGCAACGAGGCGATGGTGCCGCCCAATACGGCCTTGAGCCCAAATTCGGAGAGTGTCTTGCGTTGGCCGGGGGCGAGGGAGCCTATACCGCCGATCTGGATGCCGATGGAGGCAAAATTGGCAAAGCCGCACAGCATGTAAGTGGCCATGATTATGGATTTGGTATACCCGAGATTGATGGGGTTGGTGGGATTTTTAAGTTCCGCCAGCTGTTTATAGCCCACAAATTCGCTGCTGGCGAGTTTGATCCCCAAAAGCTGGCCCATTTGCATAAGGTCTTCGGTGGCCACGCCGATCAGCCACATCAAGGGGGCAAAAACGGTTCCCAAAATGGCCTCTAACGATAGTTTTGGATAGGTGCTGTTGGCCGCAATCCATTTGTTGAGGTCGGTCCAGTCGCCCAGGAGCCCGAAAATACCATTTAGCATGGCGATAAAGGCGACGAAGACTAACAGCATGGCCCCGACGTTGACCGCCAATTTAAGTCCCTCCGTGGTACCGTTCGAGATGGCATCCAGAATGTTGGTGCCGATTTTTTCGTGGGATACGTTTACGTTGGTGTCAATGCTTTCGGTCTGGGGATACAGTATTTTTGAAATAACGATGGCGCCGGGTGCGGCCATGACGGAGGCAGCGATCAAATGCCGGGCGAATTCCAGCCGCAATTGTTCGTCCGTCCCCCCTAAAAAGCCGATGTAAGCGGCCAAAACCCCGCCGGCGACGGTGGACATGCCCCCGATCATGACCAGTAAAATTTCCGATCGGCTCATACGCTCCAGATAGGCTTTTATGAGCAAGGGGGATTCTGTCTGTCCCAAGAAAATATTGCCCGCAACGGACAGGCTTTCCGCCCCTGAAATGCCGAGGGACTTGGTCAAGAGCCAGGCCAGTCCCTTGACGATTTTTTGGATGACCCCCAGATAGAACAGTACCGAGGTGAGGGCGGAAAAGAATATAATGGTCGGCAGTATCTGGAATGCGAAAATATAGCCAATGTTCGGATTGTTGAGGTCCATCAAACTGCCCAAAAGAAACTGGCTTCCGGCCAGCGTAAAGTTGAGTAGCTCGTTAAAAATCTTTCCCAAAACCTCGAATATTTTTTGGATGAAGCGCACTTTGAGGATACCGATCGCGAGTATGAGCTGTATGCCAAGACCGATACCTACGGTTTTCCAATTGATGGCCTTACGGTTGACACTGAACAAAAACGCGATGGCGATGAGGGAGCACATCCCCAAAATGCCCCGCCAAAGACTGTTCAGGGAAAAACCCTGAGTGGGCACGGCATCCGAAATTTTTGGGGTTTGAATTTCATTGACGGCGGTACGGTCCAAAGCGATAGTGGACATATCGTTGACCATAGCGCTGTCAGCGATGGTGGACAGGGTGTCGGGGAGTTCGCTGATTTGGGAAAAAGAGGGGATGGATATCAAACCGCAAACCAGCAGAAGGAACCATCGCCTGTTTTTCATCAAAAGTGGTTTCTGCGTTAGTTGCGCTTGGATATCTCGTCCCGGAGTTTGGCGGCCTTTTCGTAGTCTTCGTTGGTGACCGCTTTATCGAGTTCCTTATTGAGCTCGTCTATAGTAAGTTCGGTATAGCCCTCGGAGGCACCGGATTCGATTTCGACCGTCTCCCCTTCCTGTAAAATTTCGTCGACCACGATGCTGTCGTCGTTGCCTTCTTTTTTGGTATCCTTGGATGAAAATTTGAGAAAAATCCCCGCCTTGTCCAAAATGGTCTTGTAAGTAAAAATAGGGGCGTTGAACCGAAGGGCGAGGGCAATGGCGTCGCTGGTACGCGCGTCTATGATTTCCTCGATTTTATCCCTTTCGCAAATGATACTGGAATAGAAGACCCCATCGACCAATTTGTGGATGATGACCTGTTTGATGACGATTTCGAAGCGGTCGGCAAAATTTTTAAAGAGATCGTGGGTCAGGGGCCGGGGTGGCTTGATTTCCTTTTCAAGGGCAATGGCGATGGACTGGGCCTCGAAGGCACCGATAACGATGGGCAACTTGCGGTCGCCCTTTTCCTCGTTCAAAATCAGGGCATAGGCCCCGTTTTGGGTTTGACTATAGGAAATCCCCTTTATTTTTAACCGAACTAAGCTCATATAGTATAAAAATACAAAAAGGCTGTTTAAATATAGGCATGCCCTGTATTTAAACAGCCCTATTGGGCGTGCAAATTAAAAAAATCTAAGCATTCTCGGCCTTAAATTCCTTTAATTTTTTAACGAGTTGGGGTACGATCTCGAACGCATCACCGACGATTCCGTAGTCCGCCGCCTTGAAAAAGGGAGCTTCGGGGTCGTTGTTGATGACCACTTTGGTCTTTGAGGCACTGACGCCTGCCAAATGTTGAATGGCACCGGAGATGCCGACCGCCAGATAGAGGTTGGCGGCTACGGGTTTTCCGGTTTGGCCCACGTGTTCGGCGTGCGGCCGCCATCCCATATCTGAAACAGGTTTGGAGCAGGCCAAGGCCGCCCCCAGCACATCGGCCAGTTCTTCGATCATTTCCCAGTTTTCCGGCCCTTTTAAACCGCGGCCGCCTGATACCACGATCTCCGCATCGGCGATGGTCACCTTGCCGGTGACCTTATCGACGTTGACGGACTTCACGGAAAAATCACTGTCATCCAACCCGGGCTTGAAATCTTCGACGTTGGCATCGGCTTGATTTTCCCTGAGTCCGAACGCATTGTTCGATACGCCTACAATTTTGATGTCCGTGTTGATTTCGGTGTGGGCAAATCCCTTATTACTGAACGCGGTACGTCGTACTGTAAAGGGGTCGGTGCTTTCGGGGGCTTCTTCCACGTTCGGTACGTAACCAGCCTTTAACTGGGCAGCCAGAATGGGCGTTAGGAATTTACTGTTGGCGCTGGAGCTGACCACCACGACCTTGGTCCCTTCTTTTTCCGCCGCTTCGGCAATGGCTTTGGCATAGGCCGCGGCATTGAAGGTGTTCAACTTTTCGTCGGTTAGGTTCAGTACCCTGGAAACACCATATTTGCCCAAGCTTGCATTTTCGGAAGCGTTGAAGGAGATGGCGGTTACCGAAGTCCCCATTTGATCGGCCACGGCCCTGGCATAGGAAGCCACTTCGAGGGCGCTTTTTTTAAATTTTCCGTTTTCGGATTCGGTGTAAACTAATACTGACATTGCTTTTCGTATTTGAAATTAATCATCCTCAGATAACCTTTGCCTCATTGTGTAAAAGATCCACGAGTTCGTCGACCGAATCGACCAGTTTGACTTGTCCTTTAGGGGCGGGTTTGTCGAATTTGACATCATTGGTTGCTTGGGTCGCATCAACAGGTTCTACGACATTCAGGGATTTTTTTCGGGCCATCATGATGCCTCGCATATTGGGGATTTTCAAGTCGCTTTCCTCCACCAGTCCCTTTTGGCCGCCAATGACCAAAGGCAATTTGGTTTCCAGCTTTTCCTTGCCGCCGTCGATTTCACGCAACGCGGTCGCGGTATCGCCCTCAATTTCAAGGCTGATACAGGTGTTCACGAAATTCATGTGTAACAAGGTAGCCAGAATGCCCGGCACCATGCCGCCGTTGTAATCGATGGATTCCCTTCCGGCAATGACCAGGTCGTATCCGCCATTTTTTACCACCTCGGCCAGTTGTTCGGCGACGAAGTAGCCGTCCGTCGGCGCAGCATTTATACGGATGCCCTCATCGGCACCAATGGCCAGGGCCTTGCGCATGGTCGGTTCTACGGCTGCCTCGCCAACGGTAGCGATATGTACGGTGGCACCCTGTTTTTCTTTGAACCACATGGCCCGGGTGAGTCCAAATTCATCATTGGGATTGATTACGAACTGCACCCCGTTTGTGTCGAATTTGGTATCGCCATCGGTAAAATTTATTCGGGATGTGGTGTCCGGTACATTACTTATGCAAACTAATATTTTCATTGGTGAATACGCTTTAAAAGTGACCCAGCGAAGATACGTATAAAATCCTAAAAAAGCTATGCGTGCATAATAAATTTTATCCTTTTTTTGGTGGAAGGGGCCGAGGGATTGATATATATTTTCCTATTTTTGCTTGCGCTAAAAGGCTCAGGAAAAGACTTAGTATATGAAAACGTTACAATTCAGGGAAGCGATTGTCGAGGCGATGTCCGAGGAAATGCGGAAGGATGAATCCGTCTACCTCATGGGCGAGGAAGTTGCGGAATACAACGGGGCCTACAAGGCTTCGAAGGGAATGTTGGACGAGTTCGGCGCCAAGCGCGTGGTCGACACCCCGATATCGGAACTGGGTTTTGCCGGGGTCGGCGTTGGCTCGACCATGACGGGTTGCCGCCCGATCATCGAATTCATGACCTTTAATTTTGCCTTGGTCGGTATCGACCAGATTATCAATAACGCGGCAAAGATCCGGCAGATGTCCGGCGGGCAATTCCCCTGTCCCATTGTGTTTCGCGGTCCGACCGGTTCCGCGGGGCAATTGGGGGCGACGCACTCCCAGGCTTTCGAGAGCTGGTATGCGAACTGTCCCGGGCTCAAGGTCATTGTGCCCTCCAATCCTGCGGATGCCAAGGGATTATTGAAATCCGCCATCCGGGACGACGATCCTGTCATTTTTATGGAATCGGAGCAAATGTACGGGGATAAGGGAGAGGTGCCCGATGGGGAATACACCATCCCAATCGGGGAAGCCGATATCAAGAGGGAAGGCTCGGATGTGACCGTGGTTTCCTTCGGAAAAATAATCAAAGAAGCCTACAAGGCGGCCGAGGAATTGGAAAAAGAGGATATCAGCTGTGAAATCATCGACCTGCGCACGGTTAAGCCCCTGGATTATGAGGCGATCATAAAATCCGTAAAAAAAACCAACCGCTTGGTCATCCTCGAAGAAGCTTGGCCCTTCGGCAATGTGGCGACAGAAATAACCTACCACATTCAAGCACACGCCTTCGATTATCTCGATGCTCCCATCCAAAAAATCAACACCGCCGATACGCCGGCCCCGTACTCCCCCGTATTGTTCAAAGAATGGCTCCCGAACCACGAAGATGTCGTCAAGGCCGTTAAGAAAGTGTTATATAAACTGTAGGTCTGTTGCCATAAAGGTACCTTTGCTCCGTCTTTCGATTTCGAAATCCAGACCCATCCTGTCTTGACCCATCCCAATTTGATGAAGAAGATTTTCCTGTGCCTTTTCCTGTTAGCCATCGCCTATGCCGGGGCGCAGACCAAGGTAGGCGGCATCGTTGTCGACGGATCCGGGGAGATCGTGCCCTTTGCCAACGTACTTTTTAAGGATTCGCAGGAAGGTACCATTACGAACGAAAACGGGCGGTTCTACCTAGATTCCGGAAACACCTACGAGACTTTGGTCGTATCCTTTATCGGTTACGAGACCCAGGAAGTTCCCCTGCCGCAAAAGGTAAACTACGATATGGAAATCGTGCTGCCGGAAACCAGTGAGCAGCTGGATGAGGTAGTGCTTATCGCCGGTGATCAGCCCAAAAAGAACAATCCCGCCATCGACATCCTTCGAAAAATCTGGGAAAAGAAACGCCTGAACGGACTCCGTATGTTCGACCAGTACCAATACGACAAGTACGAAAAAGTGGAGTTCGACCTCAATACGATCGACAGTTCGGTCATCAAAAATAGGGTATTCAGGGGACTTGAATTCGTGTTCAAAGACCTCGACACCTCCCGCATCACCGGAAAGACCTATCTGCCCATATTCCTTAACGAAAAATTCTCTAAGGTCTATGGGGATAACGTTATGGACGTCGAAAAAGAAGATGTACTGGGCAGCAAAAACTCCGGCTTCGAGAATAACCAGGCCATTACCGCCTTTGTACAGGACCTGTACGCAGAATACAACGTATATAATAACTACATCAAGTTTTTCGACAAGAGTTTTACGAGTCCCCTTTCCCGCACCGGCATCGACGTCTACAACTACGCCCTACGCGACTCCGCTTTTATTGGCGACAAATGGTGCTACAATATCGTGTACTACCCCCGGCGTAAGAACGAGCTGACCTTCAAGGGCGATTTTTGGGTGAACGACACCACCTATGCCATTAAGAACATCAATCTACAGGTATCCAAGAGCGCCAACCTGAATTGGGTAAAAGACGTGTATATCGAACAGGATTTCGAGGTGCTCAACGATAGCGTATTTCTATTGAAGCGGGATTATATGCTGACGGATTTCAGTTATAGCAAAAAGGAAAAATCGCGGGGTATCTATGGAAAAAGGACGACGGTGTACGACCGACATAAATTCAACATCGAGCGTCCGAGGGAATTTTACAGAACGGAAAGCAATCCGTTCGATCCGATGGTGATGACACGCGACAGTACCTTTTGGGACAACAACCGGTTGGAGGCCTTGAACAAGGACGAACAGGGGGTTTATGCTCTTTTAGATACCCTAAAGACCGTGCCCAGGTTCAAAACATACTATAATCTTGTCAGTATTCTGGGTTCGGGCTATGTCGAGATCGATAAATGGAACATCGATATCGGCGATGTGTATAGCGTTTTCGGGTACAACGATGCCGAGGGCATACGCCTGCGCGGCGGAGCGCGTACCTATTTCGGGCAGAACGACCTCTGGCGGCTGGAAGGCTATTTGGCCTATGGCTTTAAGGATAACAAGGGCAAATACGGTATATCTGGAAAATGGCTGGTCGACCAAAGGACCCGATTGATCCTATCCGGGGGAAACCGCCGCGATATCGAGCAATTGGGACTCAGCCTAACGGCGACCAACGATGTGCTGGGGCGGAGCATCGCCTCTTCATCGATACTGACCGTGGGGGCCAATGACCGGTTGACCAACATCAATCTCAGTACCTTCAATATCGAGATGGAACCGCTGACCAACTTTCGGGTGCGCTTCGGCAGTTCGTTCCGTACACTGAGTTCCGCCTTGCCCGATGCCTTCAGTCTTGACTATGTGGATGCCACATCGCCCACGGGTATTTCTTCCGAAATAAAACAGTTCGACCTGAACACCACCCTCATCTACACCCCCGGCAAGCGCACCATCGGTTTCGGGGTCGAGCGCAGCGATATCAATGACGACTACAGTACTTTTTTGCTAAACTATACCCGTGGCGTAGCGGGATTTTTGGAAAGTGATTTCAATTACACCAAGCTCCAATTTTCAT
The DNA here is from genome assembly GCA_035705395.1 of Pricia sp. Classification (GTDB taxonomy): domain Bacteria; phylum Bacteroidota; class Bacteroidia; order Flavobacteriales; family Flavobacteriaceae; genus Pricia. The sequence continues at coordinate 8,280 of DASSWC010000109.1, forward strand.
ACAGCCAGCCCTGGCAGCTGGGTGGTTTTGGACGGCTGTTGAGTACGGTTGAAGTTGGTAAAACCTTTGGGGAGGTTCCCCTCGGCCTGCTGAACGTCATCCCCGGAAACCAGACCCTTTTCTCGCTCTACAACACCTTTCCGAATCTCGATTTTTACGAGTTCGTAACAGACACCTACGCCTCCGTACACCTGGAACACAATTTCAATGGCCGTCTATTTTCGAGAATTCCCCTGTTGCGAAAGCTCGATCTACGGGAAATTGTGGGATTGCGTGGCGTATGGGGCGAGCTGTCCGATGAAAACATCGCCTTGAGCGCCCCTACGAACATTCCCTTGCAGGCGCCCGATGACAGAGTTTATTACGAATATTCAGTAGGCGTAGGAAACATCTTTAAGATTTTCCGTATCGATTTTAACTTTAGGGGCAATTATCTGGAGGCGCCCGATGCACGGCCTTTTAGTGTTACCGGGAGTTTTGGTTTTTCCTTTTAGGTTTGGGTTCGGACTTGACTAGGACTTGACCTGCACTTGACCAGGACTTGAGCTTGCTTTAACTTGTTTTCGTACCTTCGCATACTTCAAAAAAGGATTCCAAAAATGGCAAAAAAAAAGAACATCACTTTCGATGTGCTGATAGAAATTCCAAAGGGCAGCAGAAACAAATACGAATACGATTTTACCTTGCATAAAATCCGTTTTGATCGGACCTTGTTTTCTTCGATGATGTATCCCGGCGATTATGGCTTTATCCCCGAGACCCTGGCCTTGGACAAAGACCCGTTGGATGTGCTGGTGTTGGGCATCGAACCCACCTATCCCATGGTAGTGATGCAGGTCAAGCCTATCGGGGTCTTTCATATGACCGACGAAAAGGGACCGGACGAAAAAATCATCTGTGTTCCGGTTTCCGATCCGGTCTGGAGCAAACGGGACGATATTTCGGACCTTAATCCACATCGCCTCAAAGAGATCGAACACTTTTTTCAGGTCTATAAGGATTTGGAAGAGAAAAAGGTTGATACCGGCGGATGGAGCAATGCCGACAAAGCCATTGAGATCTATCATGAATGTAAACAGAGATATATGGAAAGCGATTTGAAAGACCGCCGCTCTTTTATGATATGATTATGATTTTTTATTCTGCCCAATTTCACTACTTTAGCCCCCGTTAAAAAAACACCTAACTGCAATGGAAATACTAGTCAACTATCTGTGGGTCTTTGGAATTTTGGCCCTTTTGTTTGTTTTTATCAAGAACGCCTGGGTGGCCAAACAAGAGGTCGGAAATCCCAAAATGGCCCGGATCGCCAAGAGTATTGCCGATGGGGCCATGTCGTTCCTCAAGGCGGAATACAAAATCCTTTCGATATTCGTACTGGCCGTGGCCGTACTTCTGTATTTTAAGGGGTCAAACGAAACGGGATCTCATGGTATGGTGGCCATATCGTTTATCGTAGGCGCCATCTGTTCGGCCTTAGCGGGATTTATCGGAATGCGCGTAGCCACAAAGGCCAACGTCCGGACCACACAGGCTGCCCGTACCTCTTTAGGAAAAGCCTTGGGAGTGGCCTTCGCGGGGGGATCCGTAATGGGTCTTGGGGTTGTAGGCCTTGGCGTTTTGGGACTGAGCGGACTTTTTATGATCTACCAAAATGTTTGGCCAGGATCGGAGAACCTGGCACTGGTGTTGAACGTACTTTCCGGATTCTCGCTGGGTGCATCTTCCATCGCCCTTTTCGCCCGTGTGGGTGGGGGTATTTATACCAAAGCGGCCGATGTGGGAGCGGACTTGGTGGGTAAGGTAGAGGCAGGTATTCCCGAAGACCACCCTTTGAATCCCGCTACAATAGCCGATAATGTGGGCGATAACGTGGGTGACGTCGCCGGTATGGGGGCCGATCTTTTCGAATCCTATGTCGGGTCGATTATCGGTACCATGGTCTTGGGCGCATTTATCATTACCCCCGATTACGGGGGATTGGGTGCGGTCTATCTGCCGTTGGTGCTGGCCGCGGTCGGTATTATCATGTCCATTATCGGTACCTTTTTTGTTCGGGTCAAGGATGGCGGTAATCCGCAAACGGCCTTGAATATCGGGGAATTTTTATCCGCGGGATTGATGGTGGTAGCTTCTTATTTTATCATCCATGCCATGATTCCCGAATCCGTAGAAGGTTTGCCAAGTGGCGCCATCGGCATCTTCTGGGCTACGATTGCCGGTCTTGTTGCCGGTCTCGGGGTGGGTAAGATCACCGAATACTATACGGGAACCGGTACCAAACCGGTAAAGGGCATTGTCAGGCAATCCGAGACCGGAGCGGCTACTAATATTATCGCCGGATTGGGCGTCGGTATGATGTCCACCGCCGTGCCGATTATTTTGATTGCAGCCGCTATCTTGATTTCCCACTATTTTGCGGGACTCTACGGAATCGCTATAGCCGCCGTTGGGATGCTGGCCAATACGGGCATTCAGTTGGCCGTGGACGCTTACGGACCGATTTCGGACAATGCCGGAGGTATCGCCGAAATGGCAGAGCTACCGGGTGAGGTCCGGGAGCGCACCGATAAATTGGATGCCGTCGGAAATACTACGGCTGCTATCGGCAAGGGCTTTGCGATCGCTTCGGCGGCACTGACC
>DASSWC010000110.1:0-10254 GCA_035705395.1 Pricia sp.
GGAATATCATCACGCGACACCCGAGGCAAGCCGTCGGGGAATTCTAATGATTAAAAAATGAACCCAAAATTTCACCCCCATGTCAAGAACACCCAGCAATATGTTAGCCTTAGGCACTAAAGCCCCCGAGTTCAGCCTTACGGATACCGTAACGGATAAGACCATAAACCTGCAGGAATTGAAAGGGGATAAAGGTACGGTCGTTATGTTCATCTGCAACCACTGTCCCTTTGTTCAACACGTCAACCCCGAAATCGTAAACCTGGCCCACGCATACCAGGACAAAGGCATAGATTTTGTCGCGATTTCCAGCAACGATGTGGATAAGTATCCACAGGATGCCCCGCATCTTATGAAGGAAACTGCCAGGGAAATAGGCTATACCTTTCCCTATCTCTACGACGAAACGCAAGGGACCGCCCAAGCATACCATGCGGCCTGCACTCCCGACTTTTACCTTTTCGATGCCGACCTCGAATTGGTCTACCGTGGACAATTGGATGATTCCCGACCCGGAAACGGGCTTCCCCTAACCGGCAAAGATCTCAGAAATGCTTTGGATGCCCTATTGTCCGGCCAGGAAATCGACCAAAACCAAAAACCGAGCTTGGGCTGCAATATCAAGTGGAAGGAATAAAATTATATTTTTCTATACTTTTAGGTCAGCAAATTTTAATACATTTTTAACCCTTGGCGCATGGTAAATCCCGATTAATCTACTAGTTTTATAGGTTTACAATACTAATCTAAAAGCAACTTAAAAATGGCAACATTGAGATTGGGCGACACGGCCCCTAATTTTACCGCGGACAGTTCCATGGGAGAGATCAATCTTTACGACTATCTCGGCGATAGCTGGGGCATTTTCTTTTCACATCCGGCGGATTTCACGCCCGTTTGTACAACAGAACTGGGCACCACCGCCAAGTTCAAGGACGAATTCGACAAGCGCAACGTCAAAATGCTGGCGCTGAGCGTTGATGATGTAGCATCCCATAAAGAATGGATAAAGGACATTAACGAGGTGAACGACACCACCGTCAATTTTCCGATCATTGCCGATACCGACCGAAAGGTTTCGGATCTGTATGATATGATCCATCCGAATGCCAATGATACCCTTACGGTTCGCTCGGTCTTTATCATCGCACCGGACAGAACGGTAAAGCTAATGCTGACCTACCCCGCCTCGACGGGCCGTAATTTTTACGAGCTGCTTCGTGTGGTGGATTCGTTACAACTAACGGCACACCATAAAGTAGCGACCCCTGCCAATTGGAAGAACGGGGAAGAAGTGGTCGTCAGTCCCTCAATCTCCACAAAGGATGCCGTCGATTTGTTTAAAAAAGGCGTCAGAGAGGTGAAGCCTTACTTAAGGATGACGCCGGATCCCACGGCATAATCCTTTCTAGGAATTACAAAAAAAACCCTTCATTTTTATGTAGGGTTTTTTTTAGGTTTTTTTGTTCCAGTCCCGGTAGTATGTTCCAGAAAGTCGACAATCCCGACCATCAATAGGGGCTTACCCTTTTTAGGGGGGCGGCGGCCTGTGCTTTGTTCGATAAAGTACAGCATAATTTTTTCTTTAGAAAAAGCAGGAAAACAGATACAATATTTCTAAATTGTTGGATCATTCAATAATCGCATCCGGATGTCATCGTCTTTATCTAAAATAGTAGCCGCATTTTTGCCGTTTCGGGATGCCGGTTTACCCTATACCCCGATTTCCTTTTCCCGAACCTTTTCCATGCTATTATTTTCCCTGGTTCTGTTGATGGGGAGCTGCGTGAACCTTCGGCACGTAGGTGAATTTTCGGATACTGCTATCGAAGGTATCGAACATTTCGGAACCCTCTCCCCTAGTTTTTTACAGGCCTGCTTACAGGACTGCCAACAAGAATACATCCGCAAGTTGGAAATACACAAAACGCACTGTGATTGCGCACAAAACCAAAAGGGCGACAGTATTACCCAGGTAATCCATCATGCCGTCCGGGATTATTTTTACGCCTTGTCCGATCTCAGCGAGAACGAACTTACCAACTACGGGACCGATGATTTTACCCAGGCTCTATCCACAGGTGATTTCGGTCCGATAGAACTGAACGAGGCCGATGTCAAGGCGTATTCCGATATTTCCACGCTAGTGCTACGGGCGTTCTCCGACGGCTTCCGGAGACAAAAACTAAAGGAATATATCACCCAGGCCCATAATCCCCTGCTCAAGTTATTGCATTTTCTGGAACTCAACCTCACCGGAAACCTCAGCGGAAAATTGGAGGTACAAAAAAGCGGACTCAAAAACTTTTATTTCGATTTTGTAAAGGATGAAAATCTATCGGACTACGAACGCACCAAATTCGCGGAGGACTATTTTCGAAGGATTTCGAAGATAGAAGCACAACAGCAGGAGCTGGAAACCTATGCCGAGGTGTTGCGGAGAATCGCCGAGGGTCACACCGCGCTGTACAATAATGTCAGCAACATGACCGAAACGTCTGTGCGAAGGGAATTGGGCAGATATAACAAACAATTGACCTATACCATTTCATCTTTGGGAGGGTAGGTTGGATGAAAAATGGACACTACCACAGGCAACAGGTACTAAAATAAATAAATAAAATGGGAAATTTGACAGCGGAACAGGTGAAGGAACTCGCCGACAACCTTCTCAGGATGACCAATGCCCTGGGCAACTACCGCTATGAAAATTTCGACCACCTGACCGAGGATCAAAACCAACAGCTCAAAATACTGCACCGGAAATTATTGGAAAATACCACGGAGCTCTATACCATGTCTGCCGTGCTGGTCATGGAGGATGTCGAAACATCGTTACAAAAGATAGAGACTATTGCCCTTGAAACCCAAAAGCTCTACAACAAGTTGACCACGGTACAAAAGGTTCTGGACCGCGCCACCTCGGTTTTGACCTTGGCGAGTGCGATTGTCGGTTTAGATCTCAAAGGCATTGACTCATCTATCAAAAATTTATTGGCTCCCGCTACCTGATTTTGACACGGGATTATTGGCAACTACAAGGGGCGATACCCATAAAATAAGGCCTTCCGATACGCATAATGAAGTTCCAAGCGCCCCCCCGGTCATGACCGTTTAAAACTAATTCTGGAATTCGTGTCTAAAAACCACTCCATTAAAGAATTAAACCCTATATTCGCACTTTAATTTAATTTTTAATTTTTTAGTATTATGAGTAAAGGTACAGTAAAATTCTTCAATGATTCCAAAGGTTATGGTTTTATCACTGAAGATGGTTCAAGCGAAGATCACTTTGTGCATATTTCTGGTTTAATCGATGAAATTCGTGAAGGTGATGTTGTAGAATTTGAACTACAACAAGGTAAAAAAGGATTGAACGCGGTAAATGTGAAAGTAGTAGACTAGGACGCATAAACTTTTTTTATACCAAGCCCCGGCAAAATTGTCGGGGCTTTTTTATGTTTGTTGCCATGAATACCATATTTTTCTTACTTTTGCTGAAAGTTTAAGAAATCTATTGCAATTTCATCCTACATAAAAAATAGGATGAATATCTCCTCCCCTGGATACCGCTTGATGTGAGGCACCAATTTTTGCGGTAGCTCATCGATAAAAGGTAGGGTTTTATCGATGAAAAGTGTTTACCTTTGAAACGGATGCCTTTAAATAACGAATATTAGTATAACATGCTCACATTTTTTTCCATCCTAATAGTACTTATCGCATTTAACGTGCTACTTCTTGTACTTAGCCTCAATCAAAAACCTAGGGATTGAGGTTCCGTCACCCGGTAACCGTGAAACGCGTATTTAAAAAAGTCCGCGTCTTTGCCGCTATTTTACGGCCATCAACTCCACATCGAACAACAACGTAGCATTTGGAGGAATTACTCCTCCTGCCCCGGCCCTACCATATCCCAAATCCGGGGGAATGACGAAACGTGCCTTGTCACCGACCTTCAACAGCCCAATACCCTCATCCCAGCCGGAGATTACCTGGCCCATACCCAATTTGAAATCAATAGGTTTGTTGCGTTTGTAGGACGAATCGAAAACCTGTCCGTTCAACAAAGACCCTTCATAGTGTACCGACACGGTCTGTCCCTTATCGGGTTTTTTTCCATCGCCTTCCTGGATGAGCTTGTAGCGCAGTCCACTTGCGGTACTATCGAACCCTTTGGCCATTTTATCGAGTTCCGCTTCCTGCTCTTTTCTCTTTTCTGCCAAACGTTTTTCCTTGGAGCTTTTGAAATCCTCGAACGCTTTTACGGCATCCCAATTTTTGGCATCTTCCCCCACACGGATAATTTCGAGACTTTCGATACTATCTCCCTGATCGATATCGTCGACCACGTCTTGGCCTTCTACTACATTACCGAAGACCGTATGTTTGTTGTTTAACCAGGGAGTGGCCACATGGGTAATAAAAAATTGACTGCCATTGGTTCCCGGCCCGGCATTGGCCATGGAAAGTACACCGGGTTTGGAATGGTCGAGTTCGGGGTGGAACTCGTCGTCGAATTTATAGCCTGGATCTCCCGTCCCGGTACCCTGCGGACAGCCTCCCTGAACCATAAAATCGGGGATTACCCGGTGAAAGGTCAACCCATCATAGTACGGCTCGCCCTTTGGCCGGACGTTATTTTCTTGTTTTCCCTCGGCGAGGCCTACAAAATTGCCTACCGTACCGGGGGTCTTACGATGGGTAAGCTTAACCCAAATTTCTCCTTGCGAAGTATTGAACTTAGCATAAATTCCGTCTTGCATGTTGCTCTTTTTTGTGAGGTGCGAAGATATCAAATTTAGTCGATCCCATATGTATCAAAAAGATAGACCAAACTTGCCATACTGGCAGCCCCGAGTTCGAGCTCGCGTTTGTTGACATGTTCGAAAGTGTCGTTCGCGGCATGGTGATGTACGAAATACCGCTGGGAATCCGGGCGTAAGCCGGCCAGAACGATTCCATCGTCCTTTAAAGGGGCTATGTCCGCGCCGCTGTAGCCTTTTTCGAAGAGATGGACAAGATACGGCTCAAAGAGTGGGGCCCAGTTCTGCACCCTTTTCAGGTCGGCATCGGAGCAGTCGAACGAAAAACCCCGTGGCGTGAAGCCCCCCGCATCGCTTTCCAGGGCGAATACATGGTTTTCGTTGTTTTCTTGGGCCTTTTGGGCATATTTGTTCCCACCGCGCAATCCGTTTTCCTCGTTCATAAAAAGCACTACCCTAATGGTACGCTTGGGAGTATAGCCTATTTTTTTGAGCAGGCGCACCACCTCCATACTTTGAACGCATCCGGCACCGTCGTCATGGGCACCATCACCCAGGTCCCAGGAATCGAGGTGGGCGCCTACGACTATGATCTCGTCTGGATGGGTACTTCCCTTAATTTCCCCGATGACGTTGAACGATTCCACATCCTCCATCTGTTTGCAGTTTTGTTTGAAATAAAACTGGGTGTCGGGGTTAAGCTTTAAGGTCGTGCTCAGCATTTCGGCCCCGTTGGTACTTATAGCGGCAGCGGGAATTCTATTCTCTATGGCAGTATCGCCATAGCTCATCGAACCCGCATGCGGATAATCGTCCAAACGCAGGTTCATCGACCGGACGATGACGCCCACTGCCCCGAATTTGGCTGCCTCCTCCGCTCCGGAATAACGCTGGTCTACGCAATTGGTATAGGCCTCGAAAGTACTGATCAGTGACGGGTCCATCGGGCGGTTATAGAAAACTATTTTTCCTGCGATTTTCGCTTTGCCCAAGGTTTTTAACTCCTCGAGACCCTTGACCTCGACCACGTTTGCCTTGATACCGCCCGGGGGAGTAGCGACGGAACCGCCTAGGGCGCAAATGGGAACTTGGGTTGTCGCGCCAGGTGCCGTTTCCATATAGGCAAATTCGGGAGTGCCCCGCACCCATTTCGGAACCATGACCGGTTGTAGCCAGACCCGATCAAGGCCCAGGGATTCCATCTGCTTCCGGGTATATTCCACTGCCTGTTGTGCTTGCACCGACCCGGACAGCCTGCCGCCGATCTGGTTCGATAGAAAATTCAGCCAATCATAGGCCTTGCCTTCGGTCAGCGCTGCATCGAATATTTTCTGTATCTGCCGGGCATCCTCGTTTTGCGTGGCATCTTGTGCGGCGTCCTCCTGCGCATATCCCTGCCACACGATACATAATAATGTCAGCCATAATGTTGCTTTCCGCATTTTTCTCATCCTATTTCCTGTTGTAATTGTTCCTTATAGATTTTCAGGTTTGCCTTGATTTTAGCATCCAATTCCGGTTCCTGGATATCTTCATATTTTCTGAGATTTTCCCATAAAATGGAGGCCACGATGACCCGGGCCGCCTTTTTATTGTCCGCCGGAATTACGTACCACGGGGCATGGGACCTGGAGGTTCTTTGAATTGCCTCTTCATAACATTCTCGGTAGCGTTCCCACAGCTCCCTTTCCTTAAGATCACCGGGGGAAAACTTCCAGTTCTTACGTTGTAGCCGCAACCTTCGCAACAAACGCTGACGTTGTTCTTCCTTGGACAGGTTCAGAAAGAATTTAAAGATAATCGTTCCATTGTCCGCAATATGTCGTTCGAAATTATTGATCTGTTCGAAGCGCTTGTCCCAAAAATTTTGATCGATGTCCCCTGTTGAATCGATACCGGGAATGTTTTCGCCCATTATATACTCCGGATGCACTCGAGTGACCAGCACGTTTTCATAATGGGTACGGTTAAATATCCCGAATTTTCCCCGCTCGGGCAGGGCGATGTAATGCCGCCAGAGGTAATCGTGCTTCAGTTCAATTTTGGTGGGCACCTTAAAACTGTGCACCACCACGCCCCGGACATTGAAATCCTTAAAAACCTCCCGAATGAGGCTGTCCTTGCCCGAGGTATCCATTCCCTGTAAACACACCAACACGTTGTATTTTCCATGGGCGTATATCGTATCCTGAAAATCACCCAGGTCTTTTCGGATCTTTTTGAGTTCCTTTTTCAACTGCTCATCCGTTTCACCGAAATTCTCCAGGGTGGGGCAATCGGATAGTTTGAAAGAACCTCCTACCCGGTACGTAGCACTTTTTGGTATATCCATGGGATGAAGATAGAAAAACCATTCGTTGAACGGTAGTCCCAACCCAAAAAAAATAACCTTTCGACCGATGAAATCGTCCGTTTGTCTAAAATAATGGATACCGGTTGCGGGGTGTCGAATAAAGTAGGCAGCAAGATACTGATAGCCATACCTTTGCCGTGTAAATACACCCACACCGAGCAGTGTAAATACACCCAAACCGACCGGACCCATATTATGAAGCTACAATTAGTACTTTACGCTTTTATTTTTAACCAATTTATCTCCTCTAGCACAGCGCAGGCCTGCGCATATGCAGGTTCCAATATTACATTTGTCCAAACAGAAACCGAAAAAGCTTTAGCGGAAAACGACCTGCAACTCATGCGGTTTCATATCTATAGGGCACTCGGGGCCATTGCAAAATCGGACAAACCGTTGGGGAAATGCGGTTGTGAGGATGCTTCCGAGCGTATTTTGGAGGTTTCCGAAATCTTAAAAAAAGCCACCAAGAACACCTCGATAGGGGGAACGCGCGCGCTACTGGAAAAGGCCCTGCAAAATACGCAAGAGGGACTTGAAGCGCTGAACGACCATGGGAATCATGGCAGCGATTACGGCACAGATGATCTTCGGTTCAACACCACGGTTATCGAAGCCAATAAAAAACCTAAAATACAGCCAGATCACAACGTGCTTCGGCACAAGATAGATTCCTCCTTGACCCAATACCGTGCTTCTTTGGACAAGGTTGTGCGTACCGTCAACTGCAAGGAGGCCCTGGCTTTCGCCACCCGTATCTATGAACACTGCGAACGGCAGCTTTTACGCCCCGAGCTCTCGGAGGGAAAAAAATATTACAATCTTCGCACCAAGGAGATTACGGCAGAGGCTCTCGAAGCCTTGGGCGATTGCCGTTAAGCGCCATCCATAAGTGCGTTGTAGCCCTATCCAACTCGTTCAGTTGATCTTAGCTGCCTTTATAACCACGTTTCTTGTTATGCCCTTTTAAGACAAAGGAAATTATCGCACAAAGGGTGCTGAGAATAACAAAAACTATGAACCCCCTGGCATAGCCAATTTGACCATAGGTATCGACAAAAATCCCGAGAAGGGGTATAATTATCAGGGTACCTGCGCCTCCCACTCCCCCGATCCAACCAGAGGCGCCCCCTACCGCATCGGGAACGTATTTTGGCACCAAGCCAAAAACAGCGGCATTGGCCGTACCCATGCCTGTTCCTATTATCATCATTCCAATGAATGAAGGATAAAATGCAGAGGATAGGGACAGGACAAGTGCACCAATTGCCATGATAAAAAAACTAATGGCTGCTACGTTTTCCCCACCATATTTGTCGGTAAGCTTTCCACCGGGTACCCGTATGACGGAACCGTATATTGTAAAGACGGCGGCTACAAGTCCCGCACCAATAATATCCATGCCATGAAACAATGTCCAGTAGGTGGGAAACCAGGCTGTAAGTGCGGTAAACCCGCCTCCAAAAGATATGGTGTAAAGAAAAACCAAGATCCAAGTGCGATAATTCGATGCAGATTTCTTCAGTGATTCCTTAGTGCTTCCCGAAGGAAAAACATCAAGGCCCAAATGGGTGCCAATACTCTTTGCGCTTTCAACTTTCTCTCCTTTCTTAATAAGTTGAAAATAATAGGAGTCCATTGCATAATAGGCATATATTACTGTAGCAACGACCAAAAAAATCAACCAACCTAAGTACGCTGCCGCCAAACCGACCGCGCCGATCAATACGGGTATAACATAATTTAAAACGCCAGGCCCGATATTACCGAGTCCGGCATAAACACCAAGTGCATATCCTTGCCGTTTCTTAGGGAACCAATAGGAGGTTTTAGGTGCGCCAACGGTAAAAGTAGCTCCACCTGCCCCGCCTAAAACCCCAAAAAAGAGCAAAATCGGAAAAAGGCTTGCATCGAATTCGTTGGGATAGTACAGGTATAGTATGGTTGTAATTCCAGCCAACCCCAAGATGCTGCATCCTAGAAGGATTAAAAATGGCTTTTTTCCTCCGTTTTCATCAACCCAGGCCCCAAAAGGTATTCTAAGAATTGCCTTGCTAAGATGGGGGGACGATAAAAGCACGCCAAGCATTGCTCCGGAGAGTCCGAGTGATTCTTTGAATTCCGCTCCGGCAACCCCATACAGTACAATGGTTGTCAGACCGGCAAAGAGACCAAGGGTGGAAGTCCATAAACCCAAAACAGGTGAACCATCCAAGCCGTGTTCTTTCTTAAGTTCTTTATGCATCTAATTTTTTAAAATTTCAAAGATGGCAATTAACTAAAAAAAGGACGGGCAAACAACATTTCATAAATTAAATTCGCGATGAATGGTTTGAATTACCCAATTTTGCGTCAAACAAATATAGTGGTGAGCGGGCCTGTACATTTCTCATACGCACCCAGCATCCAGAAATTCTATGTCCCATAAAACAGAAACGAAAAAGTGAAATTAAAACGAAGAAGAAAAATAGTAACCTATTCAAATATTTTAGACCAGCCTGTCCGATTCAACCCGTTCGTTTTCAGTCGGATTTTTGTGTTATGGGCCTTTCTTGGGTTAATAGGTGGAATAATAGCGGGAATTTATTGGATTGGGCTTGAGTTTTTGACGCATCAACTTAGCTTTTTTAATGGTTGGCAGGTAATTCCCGTAATGGCAATTTGCGGATTTTTGGCGGGGTTGATAATTCATTTTATCGGAGACCCGGGAGAAATACAATTGATTGTAAACAACATCCGATTTAATAAGGGAAAACTTGACCCAAAAGACAATCCTTCCATGGTACTTTCATCCTTGTTATGCGTTGCATCAGGTGGTAGTCTCGGTCCAGAAGCCCCATTGGTACAGATTACCGGATCGACGGGTTCTTGGATAGGAAAATTGTTTCGACTTAAAGGAGAAGAATTACGATCATTAAGTATCGCTGGAATGGCTTCAGGTTTTACGGCTTTATTTGGTGCCCCATTGGGTGGTAGCCTCTTTTCACTGGAAATACTTCACCATAAACACGCCGTTGAGTATTACAGGGCCATTATTCCCGCTTTTGTCGCAAGTTGCTTTAGCTACCTGGTATTTGCATTGATCATCCATTTGGGCCTTGGCCCTATTTGGGATTTATCGGCGTATGAATATTC
>DASSWC010000111.1:0-15225 GCA_035705395.1 Pricia sp.
CCTGTCCCTTGGCTTCGACGGCCACCATTTTATAAACGGCCTCGCCTCGCATTTCCGGGATCTGATGGTCTGCCAACATCAAGAAACCATAGCCTTGCTGGAAGTGGGGGAATCTGCCAGGGAGCGCTATGCGGAACAGGCCAAAAATACTTCCGATAGCTTTCTGTTAAAAGCCCTGGATCTGGCCAACGACTGCGACCTGAAGTACAAGACCAGCAAAAACCAGCGGCTTTTGGTAGAACTTACCCTTATGAAACTCGCTTCCATCGACTTCGACGGGCAAAAAAAAAATCCTGATTCCCTAACTTTCGACGATACGGGCATTGACCTCATCGTCCCGGCCTCTTTTTTCAAAGGCAGGAAAGCAGCGAAGACCAATCCAGAAATAGCCGAACACCAGGAAGAATTTACAACGGCGGACCCAAAACCTGGGCCAACCATAGCCCATCAAGCACAAATGCCCGTTCCGCAAGGTAACGGAAGCAAAACCACTGCTACCACCGAATCCGAAGACCCAAATCACAGCTCCGATACTCAGATAGCCAAACCCGCTTTAAAAACGGAAATCAAAAAACCGGATTCCCAGAAGCTGGATTCCCTGAAACCGGATTCCCTGAAACCGGATTCCCTGAAACCGGATTCCCTGAAAAAAGTCCAGCTCGATCTGGCCTCTAAAAGGGTTTCCGCCCTTTCCCTCTCCAGCCTAAAGGCCAAAAAAGAGCATCGGCTTTCAAAAAAAGAGGAGGAAATCGATGAAAGTCAACTGCCCAAGGAGGACTTTACCGAAGAGGAAATGCAAAAGCACTGGGCGGAGTTCGTAGAAAAAATCGACGGCCACGGCCGAAAAATCCTGGCCTCAAGCCTTACCACCGACATCCCCAAGATGTTCGACGACACCACCATTTGGATCGAACTGCCCAACGACACCATGAAAAAAGAGGTCGAAAGGGAGCAGCACGACCTTATGACCCACCTCAAAAAGCAGTTGAACAACCACGTTATCTCCCTGCGTATTACCGTTAACGAAGAGACCGCCAAAAAATTTGCCTTCACTCCCGAAGAAAAATATCAAAAATTACGCGAAAAGAATCCCGCTATCGACCTGTTGCGGCAGACCTTTGACCTGGATCTCTGAATAATCCAAAGGATATCGACTTCCTAAGAAATCAATGATTTACTGGGACTATGAGCTAGCCCCTGGGACCTCCGACGCCCCGAACATATCGCATCCGCAGCGCATACATCAAAAATAAGGACGATACGATCAGCAACCCAATAGCCTCGCGCCCGCGTTCTATGTTTTCTATTTTTCCCGCCCCGATTTCAAAGCCTTCGAAAGTTTCGGGCCAGGCTATAAAGCCGCCGATGAGGTAGGCCAGACATAAAAGGACCGCGACTAAAAAAGGCAGACGGTCGAAAGCGAACAGCAGCGAGCCCACGGTCGCCACACCGTAAATCACATACCATAGTAGGGCATCGGGATCGTTGTTCTGCAAATAGACTACCCATAGCAACAATATGAAAAAAATGAGGGCGATTATTTTGAAGAAGGTTTTCATAATCAAATGAGGTTTTTAGGGTGAGGTTTCCTATTGCGTAACATGCCCTTCCAATATACCAAAAACATCCGTGGCATCGATCTCATCCTTAAAATCGGCAATGGTGTTGTTCGATATTAAAATCGGATAATCGGCCTTATCCTCGGGTACGCGGCCGTGGGAGCCTTTTACAAGTTTGGCATTCAAGGGGATGATGTTCAATACGGTTCTAAAGCCCATTTTCTTTTTTAACAGCTTGCCGGCCACTTTTGGCATAATCCATGGGTCTTTGGGATCGGTCATCATTTCGACGGGATCATACCCCGGTTTTTTATGGATGTCGACCATGCGGGCATAATCCGGCGCTTTGGCATCGTCTAGCCAAAAGTAATAGGTAAACCACGAATCGGCATCCGCTAGCAGCACCAGGTCGCCACTGCGGTCGTGGTTCAGACCGGCCGCTTCGATTTCCTCCCCAGCAAGTACCTTTTCCACCCCCGAGACCGTTTCGAGCAGTTCTTTTACCTCGGCTTTTGCCGATGGGTCGTTCAGGTACACATGCGCTATCTGATGGTCCGCCACGGCGAAGGCCCTGCTGGCTCCGGCATCCAACAGCTCCAGCCCCCTTTCGATCCGAAGCGCCAGATAGCCTTTGGACCGTAAAATCCGGTTCAAATGTATCGGATTTTTTACATCGGTAATCCCATATTCGGACAATAGGATAATGTGGGTATCGGGTTTTTTCTGGAAGTGTTCGACCAGGTGTTGCACGACCCCGTCGATTTCATTCAGGTCTTTTTTGATCTTTTTGAAATCCAGCCCATGACGCTGCAGGTTGTAGTCCAAATGCGGGAGGTATATTAACGATAGGGTCGGATTGTGGATCTGATCGGTGCGGATGGCGGCATCGGCGATCCACTGACTAGACTTGATGGAGGCCTTCGGACCCCAGAAACTAAAAAGCGGAAACTGGCCCAATTCGGTCTGCAGCGTATCCCGCAATTCCGCGGGATGGGAATAGATATCGGGAATCTTGCGGCCATCGGCCAGATAGTTCGGGCGCGGGGTGACCGCGTAATCCGCGGTGGAATACATGTTGTACCACCAAAAGAGATTGGCGCAGGTAAAATGGGGGTCGGCCCGCTGCAGTTTTTCCCAGATTTTTTCGGCCTGCACCAGTTTATTGGACTGCCGCCAGAATTTTATTTCGCATTCCGTCTTAAAATACCAGCCGTTGCCGACGATACCGTGTTCAGCAGGTAGTTTTCCCGTCAGGTAGGTGGATTGGGCCGAACAGGTGACGGCGGGCACGTTGGGATGGATGTAAGCGGATTTTCCCTTTTTCAGAAAGGCTTCGATAAAGGGAGTATGCTCGCCAATAAGGCGTTGCGTAAGTCCGACAACGTTGATGACTACTGTTTTTTTCATAGGCTAAAACTGGTCTGTAAACCATTCGATTTCGCGTATAATGGACTCTGAAAGGTCCCTTTTCAACGCCTTGGGCAGCACATCCCAGGTATAGGTTTCGATTTCCAGATGTTTACTGACCGGGGTGTGCCTAACATATTTTATTACCTTGAGGATGTGGTCCTGGGTGGAATGCAAGACCCCGAACCGTTCCAAAAAAATAGGAACGTGAAAATGGGCCCGCAACTCGTCAAAGGGATTTTTGGCCTGTAAAACGACAGGCAGATCATTATAGGTCTTTACCACTCCGTCAACTTTTTCGGTCACCTGGTGCAAATACGTAGGTTCGTCAAACTGCGCCAGGGACTCCCAAATCTTTTCGGTATCGACGCCGGTAGAACGGATTTTCAAGGCGGCGCTCACTTGAATCTTCCCTATTTTGATTCCCTCTCGGGCGAACTTTGCAAAGGTCGCTTCCGGCTCTTCGTAGGCTAGTGAAAAATGGCAAATATCGTAACAGACCGTGATATATCTGCGAACGAGTTGGCTCGCCTCGTCCGCGTTCATATCCAATGTATCCATTAGGATGGGCGTGGCCATGGGAAGCAAATATTCCGAAAAAAAACGGAGTACCTCATCGCTGTTTTCCAGCATCCCGTCGGGTTCCGGTTCGATATCGAGATGCAGGTACTTTTTGGTCGCGGCTTCCAGATGGTACAAATGGAGGATGATTTCAGTCAGGTTTTCGGCGCCTTTGGCAAATACCGATTTATTTTCGGGCTCGTGCCAGTATTTGTAACTGATAGGGGAGGTTGAAATTCCCCCCTCCATCCCATCCGGCAACAAAACGGCCAATTGGTCGAACAGCCGTTTGGTATAGATGACCCTTTCCGACGTCGTCCAATCCGGGGCGTGCACCCTATCCTTTACCGGCTCGTCGTGGAAATTTCCATACGGGAAGCCGTTCATGGTAAACACATAGACATGGGTATCGGCCAGCCATTGTTGAAAGGCCTCCAGGTTTTTACCCGTCCCCAATTCCGTGCTGGCCTTGTTGGATAGGCGCAGTCCCAAACCAAAGGCATCATCCGGGGCAACCCGGGCCTTAATTTCCGGAACGTGCTTTTTGAGGCTGTCGAAAGTAGTCTCCCAATCCTGTCCCGGATGGATGTTGGTACAATAGGTAAGCTGAAAATCGTCGTTGATCCGCACTTAGTGTACTTTTGAATTACAGGTTTCGTTGACCGTTCGCAATGCTTTTTTCATCAGGGCATAATCGATGTCATGAACATCGAGCTTTTTACCGATTTCTGAAATCAGGGTAATGGTTAATTGTCCCCCTAGATGCTCCCTGAATTCCTCTATCCCTTGGAGCAGTCGGTTCGTTTCCGCCTCGGTTTCAATGGGAAAAACAAGGTCAAAACCGATAGCCTCAAAAACACGGACGATACGATCCAGTTCCTTTGCGGTAATGAGTCCCTTCAAATGGGCATAGGTAACATCGAGCACAATGCCCTTGGCCACCGCCTCGCCGTGCCGTAGGCGGTAACCCGTCATCTGTTCCAGCTTATGGGCGGCCCAATGCCCGAAATCCAGCGGGCGGGAGGAGCCGCTCTCAAAGGGATCTCCCCCTTGGGCGATATGCTGCATATGGATTTCGGCGCATTTGTATATGGTGTACTGCATGGCCCTGTCGTCCCTTTTACGCAATGTATCGGCCTGTTTTTCCAAATATCCAAAAAAATCGGCATCTTTGATCAGGGCCACTTTCAGGGCTTCGGCGATACCGGCGATCCAATCCCGCTGCTCCAGGGTCATCAGGAATTCGTTGTCGTTGATGATCGCATACGGAGGGGCAAACGTCCCCAAAAAGTTCTTTTTTCCAAAGGCATTGATACTGTTCTTCACTCCGACGGCGGAGTCGTTTTGCGAAAGCACGGTGGTGGGCACCCGAATGAGTTTGACACCCCGGTGGGCGATCGCCGCGGCATAGCCGGCCATGTCGATGACCGCACCGCCACCGATGACCACAACGAAGGAATGGCGGCAAATGGCATTTTTGTTAATGCCCTTCAGGATTTCCATGACCTGGCGTCCCTCGTTTTTGCTCTGCTCCCCACCCCTGACTACGATGCTTTTGGTATGTGCAAGATGGGCATCGTATTTTTTGCAATAGGCAGTTATACCATCCAGCAGACCGGGATGTGCGTTCGCCACTCCATCGTCGATAACGAAAAGCATTTTAATGGGACCATCCTCTTTATATCCTTGAAGGATAGTGGCAAACAGCGGATTTTCCAAATCAAATATGCCTTTCGTAAAATGGAGGGCATACCGATAGGATACCTGAAATTCCTGTTCTATAGGTTTGAACATTTTTTGATTTTTTTTATTCCAAAATAGCCTCGAATTCATCCAACTCCGACCCTGGACATTCGATATTCGTCCCTTTAGGTCACGGCAAACAATTTTGACAGCCCCATGCTCAAAGGCAATAAGGCCAGGATAAGCAATCCGTACCACCAAACGGAAAACGAAACGGCGATAGACGCATCCAGTACGACCAATGACAGTACGCCCGCCATTACTGCATTCCTTATATTCTGCGGCGCGTTATTCGCATGGGCTTTCACCAAGGGCCAAAAGACCAAACTCGCAAAGAGTGCCAAAAACAATAACGGAAATAACAGGCTATCCGTATATAAAAAGGTCACGGTTGTTACTGCAAAGATAACGGTGGCATAGAGAACCCCCGCCAAAACGATGTGGTTTTTGTTCTCGCCGTGCACCTCGCCCCTGCTAATCAGGGTAATCGCAAAGATATAAACGATGGGAATGGCGGCCAACCACCAAAACACCAAAGCGCCCGCTATCGACATGCCCAAGATCAAGTTCAGTCCCCGGCAAAACCCCATACACAGGGGGCCGAAGAAGCCGTGTTTTTTCGCTGCCGCATCGTAAAGAAGGATGGAAAGCGCCAGGGCGGTCGCCAACCATCCCGATAGGGTATGTACCAAAAAACCAAGCGCAATGCCGATTGTCAAGGCCGTAGCGCCATAGATTGCGGCGGACTTCAAGGGAACCTGTCCGCTCGGTACCGGCCGTTCGGGACGCTCGACACGGTCGACCTTATAATCGAAAACATCATTCAGGATGACCCCACCGGCGTACAGAAATACCGAGGCCAACACCAGCAATGGAATATCGGCGGTGGCATCCATCGCCGAAACCCCTCCCGCTACGGCAACACCCGCCAAAATATCGGCGGCTGCGGTCGGAAGGTTGGCCGGGCGGGCCAAACGGGCATATCCCAACAATTTGTCCTTCATTGGGTGATAGGGTTCACGGTACGGTTCGGGAATGGCATTAAAACTTTTACTTTAAAAAGCTATAGGGATATTCTTTATTTGATGGTGTCGGAGTCCACCCTTGGCTTTTGGCCGCGCAGTACACTATTGTCATGGAACAATTGGGCCTGATCGATACCCTCGGGATTCAGCCAAGCCTCTTCCTTCATTTTTCCGTTGCTACCGTAGATATCCAAGGCATTTTGGTAGCAGGTCTTTACGACATGTTCTTTGGCGATACCTCTTTTTAGCATAAGGGAGGCGGTTTTCGGTACGGCCAAGGGATCGCTTACGCCCCAATCTGCCGAGCTGTCGACTATGATATTGGTGCTGCCGTACTGTTTGACCACCTCTACCATGCGTTCGTTGCCCATTTTAGTCTTGGGATAAATGGTGAAGGCTGCCCAAAATCCCCGGTCCAGTACGTCTCTTACGGTTTCTTCGTTGTTATGGTCGATAACCACTTTTGATGGGTCCAGGCCATGCTCCAGACAGACTTCCATGCTTTTCAGGGTGCCCGCTTTTTTGTCCCTGTGCGGGGTGTGGATCTGCACCACCATATCCAGTTCCTTGGCCATATCCAATTGCATTCGGAAATACTTGTCCTCGGCCGGGGTCTGGTCGTCATAGCCGATTTCGCCAACGGCGACGACGTTCTGTTTGTGCAAGTAGAGCGGCAGCAATTCGATAACCTGTTCCGCCAGGGCCTCGTTATTGGCTTCCTTGGAGTTCAATCCGATGGTGCAATAGTGGTTGATGCCGAATTGGCTAGCCCGAAAAGGCTCCCAACCCACCAGGCTGCTGAAATAATCCTGAAAGGATCCGATCTGGGTACGCGGTTGGCCCAGCCAAAACGAAGGTTCGATCAGGGCGACAATGCCCGCGGCCGCCATAGCCTCGTAGTCATCGGTCGTGCGCGAGGTCATATGAACGTGGGGATCTATAAATACCATTTTATCTTCCATAATGTTGATTGTTTTATCGTTCTTCTTTCAAATTCGACCATGTAATCTTTCCGTTGGCCACCCCTTCCCGTAGCTCGGGATATTTTTCGAGCAAATCCGAGGCCGCAGGTTCGTTTGACCGGAAACAGCACAACGCCCCGGCCCTGTTTTCGGCGGGATGGTCACTTTGAAGCAATCGTTCCATATCCTTGAGGATATCGTCCGTCAAAAATCCGCCTACGGGTCGCCAGAACAACGGGTCTACTTCGCGGGATGCCGCCCATCGTTCGTGGGCATAATCCGAAATAATCCGCGCCAAATCCGCATTCGCCCTTGTATCGACATCGAGGATACGGGACAGATCCTGTTGCATAAAGGCGGCCTTCAGGTACATCTGGTTCCACTGTTGGTCGTTGAAGTACTGTGCCGGATAGGGATTATCCGCACTGATGGCGTTAAAGACGGTGGCGATATTGGTGCGCAGGGCTTCCACGGCCACATGTTTGTAATCCTCGGGATTCGGCAGCAGTATCAAAAATTTAAGAAAGCTTGCCAGTTCTCCCGAATCCGCTATTTGAATCAGATTGGCCACTTTAGGTTGAAAATGGGAACCCTTCTCTTCCAGCACTTTAGATAACAGATACAAACGCGCCATCTGAAGCGTGGTAGCATTTTGTCGACTTAAATAGGTATGGAGTTCTTCGTTTTCTATCGCGGGAATATCCAGAGGTGTATCGGCATCGATTTTATGGGCCAACAGGCTATAGGTCAAATAAAGGTCCTTCGTCGAGGCGGATTCGATGATCGCGTGCAATTTTTCATCGAGCCAAACCCTTGTCGGCGTATCGATATTGTGGTGCAATAGCGCTTTCAATTCTTTAGTATCGGTAAAATCCATACGTAAAATTTAAGCATCCGTATTGTATGATGTCTCCCCGCAGCACCGATAACGGGCTTTTAGGATAACTCTTTACAAATCTAATTATTATAAAGCGAAGAAGATTATTTGGGGCTAACAAATTCATGTTAAGGGGCATCTTACTCGCTTCGCTCGAGACGAACCGGATTGCCAAATTCTTTTCCGTAATTTTACCTAAAATCGAAGCATGCTAGGCTTAAAACTCCCCACCGACCCGCGATGGGTCGATATCGTTGCCATGAATATCGATGAAATTTTGACCGATCACGCCTATTGCGAGCAAAAGGCGGCGAGTACGGCCATATCCCTGATCGTCAGTTTCCCGGAATACACCGAGTTGGTGGAGGAAATGACCGCTTTGGCCCGCGAGGAAATGGGACATTTTAAAATGGTGCACGACCGGATCGTCGCCCGGGGGCAGGTCTTGGGCCGGGATCGGAAGGACGAGTATGTCGTGGCGCTGCTAAAGTTTTTCCCGAAAGGCGGTAGCCGTACCACGCAATTGGTACACCGGCTGCTGTATGCCGCCCTCATAGAGGCCCGAAGTTGCGAACGTTTCCGATTGCTCTCTGAAGAACTTCAGGATCGGGAGCTGGCGGACTTCTATCACAAATTGATGGTCAGCGAGGCCGGCCATTATACCATGTTCCTAAAATTTGCGCGGCAGTACGGCGAGCGTGATGAAGTCGACCGAAAATGGGAGGCCCTTTTGGGGTACGAGGCCTCGATTATAAAGAATTTGGGCCGAAAAGGGAGTGTTCACGGCTGAGGCTGAAGCGTCTCGGGACTGTTACCTGCTTACCGCCAACTTATTTTTCACCACCACCTGCTTGCTGCCTTCCGGCTCCAACTTATTGCGATAATAGTCGTACATCGCAAATTGTGAACGCAGTTTGGGCTCGTCGTTCTTTCGGTAGGCATTGTTCCGGGCCTTGTTGAACACCCGCGCCTTAACATTGTCGTTCCAGGAGATTTCAAAGGTGTCCCACAGCTCCTGTTGAATGTCCTCATCGTAGATAGGGCATCCGACCTCGACCCGATTAACCAGGTTACGGGTCATAAAATCCGCCGAGGAGATAAACGTCCGGGTGTCGCCTCCATTACAGAATATGAATACCCGCGGATGTTCCAAAAATTTGTCCACTATGCTGATGGCCTCGATGTTCTCGCTCATGCCCTTGATACCCGGCACCAAACAGCAAATGCCCCTAACGATAAGCTGGATTTTCACCCCGGCGTTACTGGCCTCATAGAGCTTATCGATCATTTTGTACGAAGTTAGGCTGTTCATCTTGATCTTGATGAACGCCTCTTTGCCCGCCTTGGCATTCTTGATCTCCGTTTTGATCAGTTTTTTAAAGAACTTTTGGGTGTAATGTGGGGAAACCACCAAATGCTTGTACTTGTTGATCTTATAGGTGGTTTCGAAAAAGTCGAACACCTTGCCAAGTTCCTTTAAAATCGGTTCGTTGGCGGTAAACAGGGTGTAATCGGTATAGATCCTTGCGGTGGATTCGTTGAAATTGCCCGTACTTATAAAGCCGTAGCGCTTTATTTCACCGTCTTCTTCCCGGTGGATCAGGCATATCTTGCTATGCACCTTCAGCCCCGGCACCCCGAAAATCAGCTTTACCCCTTCGGCCTGCAACTCCTCCGCATACCGAATGTTGGCGTGCTCGTCAAACCGGGCGCGCAGCTCGATCTGCAGGGTCACCTGTTTCCCGTTCTTTACGGCATTGGACAGGCAGGCCGCTACTTGGGAATCGTCGGCGAGCCGATAGACGGTGATCTTAATGGCCTTGACTTTCGGATCCAGGGCCGCCTCGCGCAGGAATTTGATGACATACGAAAAAGTCTGGTAAGGGGTATACTGTAAATAATCCTTATCCGCGATCCGTTCGAGCAGGCTGCCTTCAAGGCTCAGTCCCTTTACCGGAAGGGGCGTAATTTTATCGTACATCAGGTCATGCCGTCCCAAACTGGGGAAACCCATATAATCCCGCTTGTTGTGATACCTGCCGCCCGGGATGATACTATCGGTATCCTCGACCTCCATTTTTTCCTTGAGAAATTCGAGCGTATCCTTTCCGATGGCCTTGTCGTATACGAAACGCACCGGATCACTGATTTTTCGGTGTTCGACGCTGGAATAGATTTTTTCGATAAAGCTTTTGCTCAGGTCGTTGTCGATGTCGAGTTCCGCATCCCGGGTAATTTTTATCATGTGGGCCGAGATGGATTTATAGTCGAACATGGGAAAAACGCTGTCCAGACAGTACCGGATAACATCGTCGAGCATTATGATAAAGTTCTTACCGTTCTCCTTGGGCAGTACCACGAAGCGATCGATCCCCTTGGGGATTTCGATAAGGGCATAGCGTTTTTCCCGCCTTCGGTCCGTCTGGCGGGTACGGTCGTCACCCTTTAGAACCATCTTTATGGCCAGATAGGCGGCGGTATCCTTCAACATGGGAAATGCCGCCAACTCGTTAAGGATGATGGTCATCAGCTGCGGACTCACCTTTTGCAAAAAATATTTTCGTACGAACTTGCCCTGTTTTGCGGAAAGCTCGGTCTCGTTCAATAAAAAAATGTCGTGTTCCTCGAGTTCCTTTTCGATTTTTTCGAGTACTTGAACACTTTTCGTCTGTTGCTGTATGGCGATTTTAGTGATCTGCTCCAGCAGGTCCTTTGCCTTTTCCCCCCCCAACACGCTTTTACCGGTTCTTCCTGAATCGACGATACGCTTGACCGTGGCGTAGCGCACTTTGAAGAACTCGTCGAGGTTGTTGGAGAAAATTCCCAGAAACCGCAGCCTTTCGATTAAAGGTACGTTGGGGTCGGTACACTCCTGCAGCACCCGGGCATTAAACTGAAGCCAACTGATTTCCCGGTTGACATATAGATTTTTAGTTTTGATCATTTCAATTCTTTAGGAAATAGCGTTTGCCCCGTGGTTCCCTTTTCGACGGATGCCCATGTATCGACATCAAAATTCAGCTGTACGAGGCCAGTAGTCGGAACTTTGTCAATATAGGAATTTCCAAGTTGATTGGCAACGTTGGTAAAGGCCTCGTTATGTCCGAAAATCAAAACGGTATCCAAGGTATCGTCTAGCCTTTTTATGAATTTCAGTACCCTTTCGCCTGAAAAGTCATACAATTCGTTGGTGATCTGGAATTTCACAAAAGGAAAGTTCAAATGCCGCAAAAAAATCAGGCAGGTGTGCAGGGCGCGGTTGGCGGGACTCGAAAAAGCGGCGTCGATGGCCGGATTTTGGGATTTCAATGTTTCGGATACCAAATGTCCGTCGTTGATGCCCCTTGCTTTCAAGGGCCGGTCTTTATCGTCCACCGAATAGTCCCACGATGATTTGCCGTGCCGGACCAGAAGTATTGTTTTCATATCTTGTGTTTTTGTATCGTTCACGGTGCCAACCGCTCCCTTTTCCAATCGGATGTTTTTTGCCGGTCGGATGCGTCTTCTGGGTCAGATGCATTTTGCCTCGTATATCGGATGCGATCGTGCAGGCGATTGGGCCGGCCCTGCCAGAATTCTATGGATATCGGTTTTACAAGGTATCCGCCCCAGTGCCCCGGGCGTTCGACCTCCCGGTCTTTATATTTTTCCCGCAGGTCGGCCAATTGGTCTTCGAGCGGCTCCCTGGAGGGAATGACACGGCTCTGATCGGAAACCAATGCGCCCATTTGGCTGCCCTTGGGACGGGACCTGAAGTAGGCATCGGAATCTGCGGCGGACAGCCTTTCCGCGCGCCCTTGGATGATCACCTGCCGTTCAAGATTGGGCCAAAAAAAGGAAAGACAGAGCTGGGGATATTTGGCGATGGCCTTTCCCTTTTCACTTTCGTAGTTCGTGTAAAAGACAAAACCATTTTTGGCCAGTTCCTTTAAGAGCACTACCCTACTCTTGGGATATCCGTCCAGTCCCAAGGTCGAAACGGTCATCGCATTGGGTTCCTCCACCCCTTCGGAAGCTTCCACTTCATCGAACCATTTTTGAAAGAGCGCTAATGGATCTTCCGGGACGGCATCCTCCATCAAGGCACTTTTTTGGTAGGATTTTCGGTAATCGCCCAGATCTTTTTGCATACTTCGCCCTTCTTTTAAGCAGAACCAAAGTTCAACAAAAGAAGGGAGAATAGGAAACGGATAGCACTATTTTGCGGGATAGATCGAAAATTGGGATAGATACCCTATTAAAACTCGAACGTCTTTCCGTCCTCCGCCAGCTCCACATTCCCAAAAACCTCAAGCGCCTCTTCCTTGAAAAGCGCAATAGATCGATACCGGGTGGAATAATGCCCCAGGATCAAGGTGCCCACTTCCGCGGCCCTGGCGATGGTAGCGGCCTGTTTCGCGGTGCAATGCTGGGTTTTGGCGCCAAGGTGTGCCTCGGTTTCCAAGAAAGTGGATTCGTGGTAGAGGGCATCCACATGCCTGATCTGATCGATGATATCGGGTTTGTAACCGGTATCGCTGCAATAGGCATAGCTTTTGGGCTGGGGCGGATCCAACGACAAAACGGGATTGGGAATCAGGGTGCCGTCGTCCAATACCACATCTTTACCCCTTTTAATGTTGCGGAAATGGGCCTTGCCAATTTTGAGCCGGGCAACGGCATCGATATTCAGTTTACGTTCACCGGGCTTTTCCCGGAAAAGGAAACCGTTTGTATACACCCTGTGTTTTAAGGGGATGGTGGTCACCGAAACGGCATCGTCTTCAAAAACAAGTTCGGGGGTCTTAGTGGTGAGCTCGTGAAATACCAGCGGGTAGTTCGTCCACGAATCGCCCAATTTCATCAAAAGGGTAATGGCCTCCTTGATGCCCTTCGGGCCGTAAACGTGCAGGTCCTTTTCACGGCCGAGCAGGCGAAAGGTGGAGATCAGTCCCGGAAGACCAAAAAAATGGTCGCCGTGCAAGTGGGAAATAAAAATATGGTCGATGCGCGAAAACTTGATCTTACTTTTACGCAACTGTACTTGGGTTCCTTCGCCACAATCGATCAAGACCATGCGGTTCTTGATTTCCAATAATTGGGAGGTGGGATTGGTCATGGTGCGCGGGGTGGCGGCATAACATCCCAAAATCGTCAGTTTGATATTCAAGGTATATGGATTTTTGGGTGCTTGTCTCCGGCATCCCCTACGGTGGACTTTATAAATCGAGGTCCCTTTCGATTTCTTCCATTTGAATGATGTCGCGGGCTTCTTGCAAGGTAGGTACTACGATGATGGATTCGGGTACCTCGTCGTAAGATACCTTATCGGTGACCAAAACAAAGGATTTATTGGCTTTACGGTGGGTATCGGAAAGTTGTTGGAACTCCAGCACCTCGTTAGCCGTCAATTTCGAAAACGAAAACAGGTTGATGACCAAGTGGTCGTTCTTGAACTTGGGATAGCCATTATTCAGGTTTTGCAGGAATTTTTTAAGGGATGTATGTTCCTGAAAAACTACCGTCGTAGTGCCGTCAGAATCAAAAATCATAGCCATTAATTTTAATCAATTTCACTTAATCTTCGACGCCAAAAGGTACAGCACCGCCATCCGGATAGCGACCCCGTTCTCTACCTGGTTGAGGATGATGGACTGTTTGGAATCCGCCACGTCGCTGGTAATCTCCACTCCGCGATTGATCGGCCCGGGGTGCATGATGACGATTTCCTTGTCCAGCGTGTCCAACAATTTTCTATTGACCCCGAATTGTTGGGTATACTCCCGGGTTGTGGGAAAATAACGGATATCGAGGCGTTCGTTCTGGATGCGCAGCATATTGGCCACATCGCACCAGTTCAACGCCTTTTTCAGATCTGTCTCCACTTCTACCCCAAGGGATTCCACATGCTTGGGCAGTAGGGTTTTTGGACCGCAGACCTTGACCGTAGCGCCCTGAAGTTGCAAGGCGAAGATATTGGACAGGGCAACGCGGGAGTGGAGAATGTCACCTACAATCACCACCTTCTTCCCGGCCACATCCCCCAATTTTTCACGGATGGAATAGGAATCCAACAAGGCCTGGGTCGGATGTTCGTGTGCCCCGTCGCCGGCATTGACAATGGAAGCCTTGACGTGTTTTGACAAAAAGACCCCCGCCCCGGGGTTCGGATGCCGCATCACCACCATATCGACCTTCATTGATAAAATATTGTTGACCGTATCGATTAGGGTTTCCCCTTTTTTTACGGAAGACTGTCCCGCCGAAAAGTTGATGACGTCTGCGGACAGCCTTTTTTCGGCCAGTTCAAAAGAGAGCTTGGTACGGGTGCTGTTCTCGAAAAATACGTTGGCAATAGTGATATCCCGAAGTGAGGGCACCTTTTTGATCGAGCGGTTGATGACCTCCTTGAACTGGTCCGCCGTTTCGAAAATAAGCTGGATATCCGCTTCGTTCAGATATTTGATTCCCAATAGATGTCGGACGCTCAATTCGGCCATTCCCGGAGATTATTAATTACTAATTATTGACCAGATATACCACATCTTTTCCATCGTTCTCCTTCCACAGCACCTTGACCTTTTCATTGTTGATGGCATCGACCTGCCGGCCCCGGTAATTCGGTTGTATGGGCAAGTGGCGGCTAAACCGCCTATCGATCAGGGTGAGCAGTTCGATCTCGGAAGGTCGTCCAAAGGACTGAATGGCGGTAAGGGCGGCGCGGATACTGCGGCCGGTATACAGCACGTCGTCGATAAACACCACTTTTTTATCCTCTACCAAAAAAGCGATATCCGTCTTGTTGGCTTCCAGCACCTTATCGCCCCTTCGAAAGTCGTCACGATAAAAGGTGATGTCCAAAAAACCGGTATGGATATGTGCCACCCCGTATTCCTCTTTCAGGATACGGGTCAGCCTTTGCGCGACAAAAGTGCCCCGCGGCTGTATGCCGATAAGTACGGTATCCTTAAAATCAAGATGGTTTTCGAGCAATTGGCAGGCCAAACGGTGCAGTATGATGTTGATTTCCTTTTCGGATAACAATACGCGTTGACCCATGTTGCACCAATTACTAAAGCGGAACAAAAATAGGGAATTTTTCGGTTTTCTTG
>DASSWC010000112.1:0-3698 GCA_035705395.1 Pricia sp.
ATACAGATATTTAGTTTCAAAAACTACAAACTGATTTATTCAGTGGATGCCGAAAATGGATTTATAAAAATTGCTGATGTTTTTGACACTCAACAAAATCTACCAAAATTGAAACGTATAAAATAAAAAGCCAGTTGCCAACACCGGTAACCGTTGCGCAAACCTTGATCTTTCGCATTCCCATAACCTACCGTCATTAAAAGGGCAACCATCAATGAAAGTTTTAATCGGGTTCGATTCATGGGCGTATTCTTGATATTTGATTATCCCATACCTTACTTTGCTTTAATAATATACTGGTAGGGTAACAACTCGACATCGACCTCAAACTGTGTATAGCCGGCTTTTTTTAGTTCGGTTATTACCGCGTCCATGGAAACTTTATGGTTGACCGGGGGACCCACGGGGATTTCCGTTTTGTAGTAATCGATAACGACCAGTTCGCCATCCTGTTTTATGCCTTTTTTGACCTTGGAGAAATAGTCACTTCGGTTTTCGATGTGATGGTAGGTGTTTACTATCAGTACCATGTCCACTTCATTATCCGCCAAATTTGGACTGTCGTATGGTATCTTTCGCAATTCAATGTTTTCGAGGTTATTCTCTTCAATGCGTTTTTTCAAAGCCGCTTGAAACTCGTTGTTCACATCGGCGGCGATAACCTGCGCTCCCTTTTCCGCCAGTTTTACGGAAAAATAGCCCGAGCCGGCCCCGATATCCATAACTTTTTTATCCTTTAGGTCGCCAAGATAGGCGAGAACCTTCTCCGGTTTTTGGTAGGCATCGCGCTCCGGCGATTCAAAATGCCTGATCAGGTTTTCAACGGACGTCTGGTGCATGTATTCGTTGGCCGATTTCGTGCTGTCTTTTTCATTATGCTTTCCACGATCCTGGTCGTGCTGTGAAAATACCATGGAGGAAACCATCAAGGTTACCGTCAGTAAATAATGTTTTGCGCTCATTTTATTTCATTTTTAAGTTAATGTTCTCGCCCAGGTCAAGGACCTTGGTGTTTTTAAGTTTTTTTGAAAGAATACTGCTTCCCGCAGCACTACGGTAACCGCCCGCGCAGTGTACTACCACCGGTTTATCCGTTGGAATTTCGCCTGCGGTATGGCGCAAACCGTTCAATGGGTGCGAGAGCGCACTATCGAAAAACTTTCCTTCGCTCACTTCGCTTTTGTTCCTGACATCGATGATGGTATAGTTGTCTGGGTGGGCCTCGAAATCCTGAAGATCCAGTGGATGGCTTTCGGTCAATTTTTCCCCGTTTAGGGTTAGGACCGATTGCAATTGCTTTTCATAGCCAATTTTTCCCACTCGGTTCAACACCGTTGCCAAATCTTCGGGATGGTCGATGACCAGATGGAACCCCTCTTTGGGCTCGATGATGGAGCCCAACCAAGTCTCAAAGGGATCTTCTTCCGAAGTCGCCTGTATATTGATACTTCCGTCCAGGTGTCCCTTCTTGAATTCGTCCTGGGCACGAGTATCTACGATAAGACCTTTCACGGTGGCATTCATTTTAAAGGGTACATCCGAAAGGGCCTTGCGCACGGTTTCCGTACCGGTTTTATTAATATCCACATCGAATCCGAAATAGGACGGGATAAACGGTGGGCTATCTAGCAAGGTGCTCACGAATTCTTCCTTGGTTTGTTCCCTAAATGCCCAATTGCCCATGCGTTCGTTGCCCAGGGTGCTGCTATTGTCACTACTCAGGTTCTTGCCACAGAGGGAACCCGCGCCATGTGCGGGATAGACCACGGCATTGTCGGGCAGGTCCGTAAATTTATTTTGGACGGTATCGTACATCATTTGGGCCAGCTCTTCACGCTTGGCCTTCATATTTCCGGCTTTTTCCCGCAGATCGGGCCTTCCGACATCACCTATAAATAGAGTGTCGCCGGTAAAGAGGATGGTTTCCCCACCTTCCTCGGCGACTATGGTGATGCTGTCCGGCGAATGGCCGGGCGTATTGATGGCCCTTAACGTTGCACTTCCTATCTTGATGCTATCGCCTTCATCAAACGTCTTGTGGGGATAGTCGGCTCCCAGTTTTTTGCTATTGTAAATGGTCGCGCCGGTCTCTTTGTGCACCTGCAGGTGCGAACTCACAAAATCGGCATGCGGATGGGTTTCGAAGATCGCAACGATTCTGGAGTTATTCTCCTTGGCAAGCCGGTAGTATTGCATCGGGTCGCGTTCGGGATCGACAATGGCCATTTCCCCACCACTTAACAAGGCATAGGAATAATGGGCCAAGGGTTTATATTCAAATTGCTTTATCTTCATAATAATTTGGTTTTGAGAAGTAAAAGTACAATTCTGTAAAGGTAAATTCGGTAACCTTAGTATTGTGTCTTTTTAAACGGATAGTGTACCTGGCCTAGAAAATCTTCGGAAAAAGTTTCATCGCCCACTTTTCGGAACGTAGGCGGTGCCAAAAAGATAGTCCCAAACACTCAAGGATAGCCCAAAGTTCATCCTGTACTTGTGTTTTGCGGGAAATTCCTTGGCGTGATTATCAACAGTTGGCCCCAAGTTGGAAGTGTATGAACCATCAAATTCCCTACTGATCCCACCAAACCTTGGTATTTATATCGTCCGGTCCTCCCAGCAGTTCCAGTGCTTTTTGATAATTCTGTGCGTTGTTTATCTGAACATCGTCCGGATAATAAAAGCGCGAGGGCATAACCCCGTTGTTCTGCATGGCCGTGGTGGTGGGCAATACTGGGAATCCCGTCCTGCGATACTCGAACCATTGCTGATAATCGGTAAAATATAGGGCGTAATATTTCTGAAGCATGATGCGTTCCAAAGTGCCGTCATAGGCGGCGAGGCTATTCTCAAAATACGTTTCGGACGGTTCGATTTCCAGTTGTTCGATTGCCGCCATTACTCCATTTTTGTAATGCTCTTCCGCATTGTCGGTATACCCCCTTTGCGCCATTTCCGCTTTTATAAATTCTACCTCGGCATAGGTCAAAAGAAAAATCTGCATCGGATTTTCAACCTGTTCAATAGTAAAGGTTGAGGCGTTATACGTGAACTGCGATTCGGGACCCGCATAGGCGCTGGGGATGCCCTTGTACCCAATGTTGACATCGTTTTCATCAACGGCCTCGGTGGCGATGATGGGCCGTCTGGGATCTTCAAGTGCATTGAGGTTGTCGATAAAAAATTCCGAAAGTTTAACGTTAAGGCGGAAATCCTGCGGCCTTCCCCAGGGCGATACATTAGGCGTTACCCCCGTAACCTGAAGGATTGCCGATTCTTCGGTATTTGTAAAAACGGGATATTTGACCGGGTCATTGATCATCACGGTCAATTTTTCAAAAGCGTTGGTCTCGCTTCTATTGGAAATCCGTAACAACAGCCGAAGATGAAGGGAATTGGTAAATTTTTGCCACTTTTGGACATCGTTTTGAAATAGGATATCCTCGGCATATATCATGTCCTCCTCTGCATTGTACAGGGTATTGGCCCGCTCAAGATCGGCAAGAATCGTCTCGTATACGAACTGCTGCGAATCGAAAGCAGGATAAAAATTTCCTTCCTCGCCCTTTTCCGCCTCGGTCATCGGCACGGGTCCGAACAGATCGGTAAGGTTCGAATAGGCCCAGGCGTTCAATGTAAGCGCAATGGCCTCATAATTGGCGTCCTCGGCCTCGACCGCAGCTACCCGCATCTCATCG
>DASSWC010000113.1:0-3027 GCA_035705395.1 Pricia sp.
TGCCAATATCGATCAGATAACGGAAGGCGATCCAGAGGTGATGGCACGATTAAAAGCCGAGGCCAGATTCCTCAGAGCCTACTACTATACGCAGCTTGCAAGTTTGTGGTGCAACGCCCCTTTGATCTTGGAACCTTTAGAAGTCAATGAACAACGCCCCGCCAATAGCAAGGAGGAAATCGTAAGCTTTGTGATCGACGAATTGAACGATATCATAGATGCCCAGGCACTTCCTTTAAGCTATGATGCCGATAATAAAGGGAGGGCCACGCATGGCGCCGCCCTGACCCTTAAGGCCAGAATGGCCATTCGCGACAGCCAGTTCGCGGTGGCCCGTGACGCCGCGAAGGCGGTAATGGACCTGGGTATTTACGGACTGTATCCCGACTATCAAAAATTATTTCAAATCGAGGGACAAAATTCCCAAGAGGTAATCTTTGATCGGCAATACGCCATTGGTGGCGATACATATAACAATTTTGGCTATTCCGCCGCCAGTATTGGCGGAGGCTCGGGAGTGGAGCCCATGAAAAAGCTGTTCGACAAATACGAATACAAGGGGCCGGTAAATCCAGATAACCCCTATGAGAACAAAGATCCGAGATGGAATTACATTGCCTATTATACGGGGCAGCCCATAGGCACTAGCACTTACAATTCATGGCCGACGAGCGGTACGCCGGACAGGGTCGCCAGCTCGGAATTTTCTACACTTTATGGTCATAATCTGAAAAAGTGGGTAGATTATGATGCCTTTGCCGACAATCCCAATCTCGGTGATATCAACATGATTATCATGCGCTATGCCGATGTGCTGCTGATGTATGCGGAGTGTAAAATCGAACTGAACGAGATAGACCAGTCCGTTTACGACGCCATAAATGCCGTAAGGGAGCGGCCGACTGTTGAAATGCCGGCAATTACTTCGGGCAAGAGTCAGGAAGAACTAAGGCAGATCGTTCGGGACGAACGCGCAAGGGAATTCGCTTTTGAAGGTCTTAGGCTGTTCGATATCAACCGGTGGCAAATAGGCGAGGTAAAGGCCGGACTTCTTGAAGGAATGTACTATATTGATGAGACCACCGGGGAATGGGAAATTATGAACTACGGACAAATAGCCAAGTTCGATCCGAACAGGGATTATTGCTGGCCTATCCCCCAAAAGGAAATGGATATTAACGATGTAATCAAGCAAAATCCGGGTTACGCAAATTAAAAAATTATGGAAGCAGATAACCAAAAGAACACCACCAACCGAAGAACCTTCATAAAAACAACAGGGGCGGCAACCATTTTTAGTGCCGCTTCCCTAAACTTGGGTTTTGCGAATCCTCTTTTTGCCGGGGGTAAAGACGAGTTAAAAGTAGGGTTGATCGGTTGTGGCGGTCGGGGTACCGGGGCCGCGGCCCAGGCTTTGCAAGCGGATCCCGATGCCGTGCTGTACGCCATGGCCGATATTTTTGAAGACCGGCTCAAGAGTTCGCTCGATGTGTTGAAAAAGACGCACGGTGAAAAAGTACAAGTGGACAAAGAACGGCAGTTCATTGGTTTCGATGCCTATCAAAAGCTGATCGACACAGGTGTCGATGTGGTCCTTCTGGCCTGCCCACCTGGGTTTCGTCCGCAACATCTTACCGCTGCAGTAGACGCCGGAAAACACGTTTTCTACGAAAAACCGGTCGCGGTCGATGCGCCTGGGGTCCGCAAGGTACTCGAAGCCGCCAAAAAGGCCAAGGAAAGGAACCTCTCGATAGTATCGGGCTTCTGCTTTCGGTATGATTCGCCCAAGCAGGCGCTTTACGGGAAGGTCCTGGAAGGGGCAATAGGCGATATCAAGGCCATTTCGACGACCCGCAATGGGGGCGAGCTCTGGTACAAGGAAAGGCAGCCCGATTGGAACGATATGGTGTACCACATGCGCAATTGGTACTACTATAACTGGCTCTCCGGAGATTTTATCGTGGAGATGTTCGTACACAGCCTCGATATGATGGCCTGGGCCATGGGCGAAAAAATGCCCATATCGGCCACAGGAACCGGAGGTAGGCAGTGGCGTACCGATGAAAAGTATGGCAATATCTACGACCATTTCGCCTTGGAGTACGATTACGACAATGGGGTTAAAGGATATGCTTTTACCCGTCAACAAAACGGAGGCTCCTCTAAAAACGCCGTAGAGATCATGGGCACGGACGGCAACGCCATTTTTGAAGGCGGCAGACACGAGATCACCGGCAAAAACCCCTGGCGTTACCGTGGGGAAGGGAACGATATGTACCAGGCCGAACACGATGCCCTTTTCCATTCCATCCGAAAGGGAAAGGGAATCAATGACGGGGAAATGGCGGCCAATAGCACCCTATTCGGGGTAATGAGCAGAATGGCGGCCTACAGCGGCCAAACCGTCACCTGGGACGAGGCCATGAAGTCGAACAACGAATTGGGTCCCGATAAATATAATTGGGATTTGGAATACAAAGGTCCGGAAATAGCGATTCCCGGCGTCACTAAGGTGTTAGGATAAGTAGTCAAAGCTGTTAAAATGAAAAATTCAACAAGGAGTACCCTTTCAAATCTATTCGCTTTCCTGACGGTCGTGCTCTACAGCTATAGTTACGCCCAGCACGAAAAATTCGAGTTCGAATTCGGCACTTCGACTTCTTTGGAAAATGTTTTAGAAGGCAATTCCGAAGAAGGCTCCACCCTCACGTGGATCAATGTCAACACCGTCAAAAAAGGATGGTCCGTGAATGACGAGGGGGTACTGGTGAATCTGGGCCATCCTATCGGGGTGGTACGATCCGAGAAACAATATGAAAACTTTATTTTGCATGTGGAATGGAAGCACATAGAACCTGGCGGGAACTCAGGCATTTTTGCCTGGAGCGGAGCCAATCCCCCTGCCGATTCCCCCCTGCCTGACGGGGTAGAGATCCAGATGCTCGAACTCGATTGGGTGAATATTAACGCAAAAGACGGCGTCCAGCAGCCCATAGCTTACGTGCACGGCGAGGTCTGGGGGGTAGG
>DASSWC010000114.1:0-5755 GCA_035705395.1 Pricia sp.
TGGATGGACAGCTACCGGTCGCTACTGAACAGGTTCGATACCACAAATGAAAGTTGGGAAGGGTTCAACTATCTGGCCTTCATCGTTATCGCACTGAAGAAATTTAAAAAGAAGAACAAAAAAAAAGTTTAAATCACTTCATCACTAATGTAGCGCAATAAACCATCCTTTATTTGAATTTTTGTCAAACCCTGCGGTTCCCCAAAAGCAACTTTTCCAAGAATTCTTCAAACTAGTACAGAATATTCTACAATCCACACAAATTCATGTACTACGGCCACTTTCTGTCACTACTTTTATTACCGACACGGACTTCGAACCTTTTGAAGTCTGATATTTCTTCCCCCAAGTGAAGTTAGGTACCCCTTCCCCCATAGTATTGATCCCGTAAAATGAATACCATGAAAACCATCGAAGCAAAATTCAGCGTCCAGGTCATCGATGCTGATCAACAGGCCATTACAAATGCAAAGGTAACCGTTACATCGGAACGCCATGAATATACATTGGCATGTGAAAACCGGAAGGGAATTTACACCACTGAAGAGGATATTCGTAAAGGCATGTATGTGATTTCAGTAAAAAAAAGGCCTTTCGAAGAGGATTCAAGAAAGGTGGAAATCGGTAAACGAACCCAAAAGGAGGTGTTTATTTTGAGAGGAAAAGGAGAGCCCTACTACTACAGGGGTAAGGTAAAAACGCCTTTTAGAATCCATGAGGACAGGATTGCCCTACTGATTCCCGAAAAAACAGCCTTGGCGTCCAAGGGAAAAAAGAAGGAAATTCTTGCCTTGAACGAGCGGAGGAAAATCGCCAATGCATTAGCTAAAAAACATAAGATCAGTTTAGAGAAAACCCACGAAAACCTACTATCGAATGGAGTATTTGTGTGTTCTTTTCCAAAAAGTGCCACAAAAAAAGACAAGATGGAAATCTGTGAGCGCATCGAGAAAGAGGAAAGCAACACGGCGCTGCCCATCCTTAAACTCACGGAAAAGCATGCCGCACTTCTTACCAACGAGATGATGGTAAAATTCGAGGATGGCATCGAGAAATCGGAAGTAGAAAAACTTGCCAAGGAATACGGGCTTAAAATCAAAAGGAAGATTTCGGCACTGGGAAATTTTTACCATCTTACTACGGGCAAGGTACCCACCTACGATACGCTTGAAATTATCAATAAACTGGCGGAACATGAGGATGTTGTATTTGCGGAACCGAACTTGGCCACAACCGTTGAGGAAGATGCCATTACCCCGACTGATTTCCTATTTCCGGAGCAATGGGACCATCAGATCTTAAATACACCGGATGCCTGGCAATTTCTACGTAACGTGAATGTGGACAGAACATTTGGAAGTCCGAATGTTATTATCGGGGTCGTTGATTCCGGAGTCGATCCCAACCATCCCGATTTTAGCGGTACGGTGAGCGATGGCAGTCCCAAGATCTACCAAGCTTTTGATTTTGCCAATATGGTGGCCAATACCAATTCTTTGAGCAGTGGTCACGGTACTGCCTGTGCAAGTGCGGCGGCGTCTTCCTCAAACAATGCATCCGCCGTAGCGGGTACCAATGAAGGGGTAACGGGGGTGGCGGGAAACTGCAGGGTGCTTGCCATACGACGGGATGGAACGGAATCGAAATATGCGGATATTTATCTCTGGGCAGGCGGTTTTGATCCCGAGAGCGATGAAGATGACTTTCCGGCACCAATTTCTCCCGGGGCGGATGTTATTTCCAGTAGCATAGGAATCGGTTCAGCCATAGGAAGCCCGACCAGTGGAACCATGGCCGCCGTATTCGACAAGCTTACCGATGACGGCAGGGATGGAAAAGGCGTGCTATTATTTTTCTCCGCCGCCAACAACGGCAGCGATAACGATCTGGTTTTTGACCGACCTTGGGGCATGTACGATCGCTGTTTTTCAATAGCTGCCTCTACCCTTGCCAACGATGGAGTGACCGAAATTCAAGCGGGGTATAGCAATTTCAGTTCACTGACCGAGTTTTGTGCCCCTAGCCATGATGCCTATATCAGTGGTTCCCCACTTCATAATCCCCCCACCAATTACGGGGCCTTTACCGCAACCCCTACCACGGGGGCAGAAGGACATGGCACGGTCGGGAGGCCGACCGCACAGACAACACTGTCCGTTAACGCGGTCACCGGCGCCAATACGATTTCCGTAAACAGCGTGGCCGGCATGGCAAACGGCCAGGCCCTTATGATCGGCAATCCGGGGGGCGGAAATACGGAGGCCCACATGATCACCAATATCAACAATGCAAACAACCAGGTGACCCTGAACCGGAATTTGTTCAACAACCAAGGCAATGGCACTACGGTTACGGTAACTACTTGGGACTATAGAAGCAATTTTGGGGGCACTTCACATGCTACCCCACTTTGCGCCGGTACCGCAGCCTTGATGCTCTCCGCAAATCCACAGCTGACCTGGCAACAGGTTCGGGATCTCATGCGGGAAACTGCGGTCAAAATAAACCCGGGGGAGACCAATGCCAATGGCAGGTGGCAGGATGTCAACGGTAACCTTTCCAATGCTCCCGCCTACGATGGGAATCCGTTCTTTAGCGAATTCTACGGCTATGGCAGGATCAATACCGCCGCCGCGGTCCGTGAGGCCGGATGGGACATCGACTTAATAACGGATAGCCTTGATTTTAACGATGTACCCGAGGGGGATACCGTTTCAAGGGCCATTCGATTTAATGTCAAAAGCCTTTGGGCCGCCAATTTCACCATCACTGATGGTCCGGGGTCACCCTTTAATCCATTGTCTACTACCGAATCTCTTGGATCTTCCTCGGATTCGAGCCTAGTCCGGGAAGTATATCTTTGGATTACCTATAGGGGCACAAATACGGGAGACCAAATTACTATGGCAGATGGTAGGACGGTTACGGTGCAAAATCCGGAAACCGAACAGGAATGGAATATTCCGATTACGGCCAATGTGATAGAACGACCTAGTGCCGCCATTATGCTATGCCTAGATCAATCCGGAAGTATGGATGCCCCCTCCGGAATAGGAACTTCTAAAAGGATCGATGTGCTGCGTTTCTCCGCCAACATTATGATCGATGTGCTGCATGAAGGAAATGGATTGGGTATCGTATCCTTTGACCACGACCCACATGATATATTTAACTTTAGGGGGCCGGTGGGGCCTGCTGTGAGTCCGTCGAATCCTTTTGATCAGGACAGGGCCGATATGAAAGGGGCTATCGCCAATTTCAATCCCAACCCATCGGGGTTGACCGCAATCGGGGATGGGATAGAGCGAGCTTGGACGAAGTTGAACCCCGTTAGTGGGTATGACTCGAAATCGGTTATCGTTTTTACGGACGGGAAGGAAACCGCGGCAAAATACATCTCGGAAGTAACCGATCAGATCAATGATAGGATGTTCGCCATTGGTCTTGGCAAGGCCGAGAACATAGAGCCCGCGGCCTTAAATGAAGCCGTCAATTCAAGCGACGGCTATATGTTATTGGCCAACGACCTTGGCATGGACAGTATCTTTAAACTTGCCAAATATTTTCTACAGATCCAGGCCGAGGTCAACAATGAGGAAATCGTAGTTGACCCCGATGGTACGCTGTATCCGGGGCAAATTCACAAAATACCTTTTACCATAAATGAAGCGGACAACACTATCGATGTAATCGCCATGGTGCCCCATCCATCTGCCTTGGAGTTTCATTTGGAAACTCCCAATGGTCATAGTATCAAACCGGGCGATAGCGGTGTAATTCCGGGTGTGCTGTACAGTTATGGAAACAATGTGGTTTTTTATCGATTGAATCTACCACTACCGATCGGAGTGCCGGAAAGGGAAGGGACATGGAATGCCATATTGGCCGTAAATAAAAAGTATAGGGGTCATCAGCTTAAACACACGGCCGTAGTCAATACACAGGATGCATCTACCTCTCATGGGAATATCGGTAGGGTTCCGTATAGTTTGTTAGTACATTCCTCTTCCAATCTTACTATGGAAACAAGGGTACGACAATCCGATTACGAGCCGGGGGCCACCATTAAGCTCAACGTACGACTACGTCAATTTGGAATACCGTTGGACACCCAATGTTCGGTCGTAACGGATGTAACCTTACCCAACAAACAGGTGAAAACCTTGCCGTTAACGAATCTCGGGGATGGAAATTATGAAACACAGTTGGTTGCGGACAGCACTGGCACCTATCAGTTTCTGACCAAAGCCAAGGGCTTCTCCTTCAGGGGCAAGGCATTCTCCAGGGAACAGGTGCGAAATGCCTCGGTATGGCGCGGCGGTAACCGGCCTTCCCCGGAAGGTAACGGAACCGGTACGTCAGGTACCTCCAAGGAAGAACTCTGTAAACTGATTTCATGTTTGATGGACGAAAAAAACATATCCCAAGCACTTAAGAAAAGATTGTTGGAACAAGGAATACATGTAGACGGAATGCTAGCGTGCCTAAAGAAATATTGCAAGGACAGTTCCTCGTCCGGTTTAACGAGGGAAACCCTTTCAAAATTAAAGCTGGATTACGAGGTGCTGTTAAAGACGTTCAGCGAGATTCTTACATAATTTCGATATTTTGCGGTGAGCGAGTTGCGGCCCTTTTTCGGGCCGCAACTATATTGGTGCAATGACCTATCTTTTTGCTGATGTGCCCGCCTATCAAAACCGAACCGTCGCCCCCAACAAAAAATTGATGCCCGCCTGGGGATAGTACCCCGCACCCTCGACCGTAACCGGGGTGCCCGAAGAGGCGTCGTCGAAGGTAAAGAAATAGCCGTTGGATACGATGTCGGCATCGAATATATTGTTGACCAGTCCCGAAAAGGTGATGCTTTTCACGAAAGTGTCGGTCTCCCAAACGTACTGCAGGTTCAGGTCGGTCTGCGAATAGGCTTCCAAAACCGAGATCTCTGAGTCTATGTTGCCCATATACTGTTTTCCGACGTATTTGGTAAGCGCACTGACCTGAAATGCCTCGCTTGGCGCGTACACCAATTGGTTGCCGAAAATGACATCCGGGGAATAGGCGATGTTCGTATTGCCCAGCTCCTGTAGCTCCCCGTCGCGCTGAAATACAAAATCGATATTTTTGTTGGTGCTCAGCGCGATATTGGGTCGTAGCGTGAATCGCTTGCCCAGGTTAATATTCGCATCGACTTCAAGGCCCAGGCGATAGCTGTCGCCCACGTTGTCGCGTAGCGGGGCACCTACGTCGTTCAGCGCCCCGGTAAGCACCAGTTGGTTTTTGTAGCGCATGTAGTAGCTATTGGCGTTCAGTTGAAAAGTGGGGGACACATACCGCCAACCGAGTTCGAAGTCGTTCAGTTGTTCAGGTTTCGGGTTTCCGCTTTCGTAGTCGTTTCGGTTAGGTTCCCGATTCGCCCGGGCATAGGAAAAATAGAAATTGTTATTGCGGTTCAGATTAAAGGTCACCCCGGCTTTTGGGTTAAAGAAGTTAAAGGTATCGTCGACCAATCCCGTATCTTTGCCATTGGCCTGGTATGATACCGTCCGAAACTGTAGGTCACCGAACAAGCTCCATTGCCCGGTCAGGTTGTAATTG
Organism: Pricia sp.; assembly: GCA_035705395.1. GTDB lineage: Bacteria > Bacteroidota > Bacteroidia > Flavobacteriales > Flavobacteriaceae > Pricia. The sequence goes on from DASSWC010000114.1 coordinate 5,596, forward strand.
GCCTTGGCATAGATATTAAAGTCCGATTTTTCGGAATCGTCGTTGTAGTACCGCTCGCGAATTTCGCTATCGGAGGCGAAACGGGCCCAGATGACCTCTCCAAAATGATCGCCTTCATAGTTGTTCCATCCCCCGCCCAGAATAAGGCTTAATCGCTCAG
>DASSWC010000115.1:0-7445 GCA_035705395.1 Pricia sp.
GATTATGCGCCAACCGTACTTTCCCTGGCGGGCATCGAGCCCCCTAAGGGTATGCAGGGCGTTGCCCAATTTGGGAAATTCGAAGCGAAAACGAAACCCAGGTATACCTTTCATTCCGCCGATCGTTTCGATGCAATTTATGACCGTTTGCGCGCCGTGCGGTCCAAACGCTACAAATACATCAAAAGCTATAATACCGAAATCAGCCATGCCCTTCCGGTTGCCTATCGGGAGCAGATGCCCATGATGGGCGAGCTCAGACGAATGTATGCCGCGGGGGCGTTGGATTCCGTACAGGGCCTTTGGCTCAGTCCCGTTAAACCCGCCGAGGAGCTGTATGATCTAAAGGAAGACCCCTACGAGCTGCACAATTTGGCGGGTAACGAAGACCTGAAGGACACGCTTTTAGGGTATCGAAAAAAGTTGAAGGATTGGATCCGTGAAACGAAGGATTTGGGCGAGAACCCCGAAAAGGAACTGATCGACCAATGGTTGGTCGACGGCAAACAACCGAAACTGCCGCCCCTAAAAATGCAAGAAAAGAACGATAGCATCCATCTTATTTCCAAAAAATCGGATGCCACTATCGTTTGGAGGCAACCCCAAGATTCGGTCTGGAACGTATACCACAAACCCCTACCAGTCGGCATCCTGTTTGAGGCAAAAGCCGAGCGCATCGGATATTCGGACAGTGAGGTTTTGAAATTGGAATGAATCGTACAGCCGCTGAATTTTCACTCCACCCGTCTAAATTGTAAAAGCCGGACCTCGCCGACTTCCTCGCCGGGGATTTCCAAGGCTTTTAGAGTCAGGGTCCCCTTTCCTTTTTTCAATACCATCGTGCCCAAATCCATAGATTTGAAATCCTTAACGTAGGATTCCTTTCGCGGTACGCGGTCGTGTTCCATTCCCATTAGGGGGGATTCGTTCGGTTCGGTTATCCTTTTGGCTATCTTGCTTTTACCAAGGCTAAGTTCAACTATCGATCCCAGGTTTTTTTCAGGGACGGCATAGTACAGTGCTACCTTAAAACGCCCGTCGGCCAGTACGTCGACCTCCCAAGTGATGGAATCCTTAAGGCTTTTCCAGTTCGTAAAAAAACTGGCGTTGGGAAATCGGTTACTGGGTTCGATACCGCCATGGGCAGTACCGTCACGGGCGGGCAATTGCGTGTAGAGATAGCTCGGATGGCCCAAGGTAAACGGCCGGGTATCGGTTTCGGCGTTTCGCGGCGCAACCTCCTTTAGCCATCCCGCTTTAATGGCGACCAGGGAATCTTTAAGCTGTGGCATCCGGCTGGCAATATCATTTTTTTGTCCCCTGTCGTTCTGGATGTCGTACAGCCGATCTTCATGGTCCAGACGATATCGTTGGGTACGAATGCTGGTCTTTCCATTCCAATGGTTGAAGACCAACCGATCGTTCCACTGCGGATTTTCTTCGAAGAGCAAGGGAGTCAGGTCTTTTCCATCGATAGGTCGGGCGGTAACGGGAGGTACATCGACCAAGCGTGCCAGCGTTGGCAGCACATCGAGGGCACTGGCGATTTGGGGGATGCTCTTTCCTTCGGGCAGGGAATCCTTCCATTGCATGTAAAAGGGAGAGCGCACGCCCCCTTCGTCGGTATGGCCCTTGTTGCCCCGCATTCCTCCGTTCCACCGGTAACTGTTCGGTCCGTTGTCGGTCATGTAGACGACTATGGTATTATCCTCCAAATACAGTTTGCGAAGTTTCGTCATGATGCGCCCGACGTTATAATCGATATTTTCGACCATGGCCAAGGCGGCGCGGGTAAAATCCATATTTTCCGCATTTGGGCCTTCACCCGGCATCTTCAGATTCTTATCCTTAAAACGGTTCCAATAGGCATCCGGCACCTGCATCGGGCTATGTGGCGTATTGAACGGCAAATACAGGAAAAAGGGATTTTCCTTATTTTCCTCGATAAATTTCAGCCCATGTTCCGTGAGGTCATCCACTAAAAAGCCCTTGCCACTTACAATCTTGCCATTGTGCTCCAACATGGGACTGAAATAGTTGCCCCAATGCCCGGATGCGAATCCGTAGAAATCATCAAAACCCTGTGAATTGGGATGGTACGGTGGTTGCATCCCATTGTGCCATTTTCCGTAGGCGGCGGTTTCATATCCCGCCTTTTTCAGTATTTCGGCAAGGGTTGTTTCTTCAAAGTCCATCCGTTCTCCCCCTTCTGACGTGGAGTAGACGCCTGTGCGGGGAAAATGTCTTCCCGTCAACAGTTCGGCCCGGGTAGGGGAGCAGACCGGTTGTACGTAAAAGTTCTCGAAGGAGACACCGTATTTGGCGATTGCATCGATGTTCGGGGTCTCGACATTGGTATTGCCGCTGCTGCTTAAATCGCCCCAACCCTGATCATCGGCCATTATCAGCACAATATTGGGTCTTTTTTCGTTGCGATCGTCCACCGGCTTCGGCGATTCCGTTTTTTCCCCTTTGCATGCCATACCAAGAATCAGTACGGAAAGTACAGCAATACTGCAACGAATTTTCATGATACGCTTCGTTTTTTATCCAATATTCAAAGTTTTGTTATCCCAAAGCAATAGGATATCCTAAAGAAAAAAGGATATCCCTGGCGTTTCCATGGAGCAATATATGAATTTTGCCGGTCTGATCGAAGCATTGCGCCTTTTTCCACCAGACTGGTAAGCACCCCAAAAGCATATTGTTTTGCTTAAAAGGATGAAATTTATGTCGTATACTTGTCCAAAGGACGAAACTTGGGACCTGCAAGTCGGTTAGGCGATGTTCAAAATCGTCTTCTGCGACCGGATGGAAGGCGGAATTTTGTACGCCAAGCAGAAAAACGACGGCTGGATGATTACCAGTGTAACGTATAGGGTTCTATCCTGTTGGGTGTAAGTTTCTATCTCATCGGGTATAGGGTTCTGCGATGGGGTTAATCCCTTATAGTTTGTTTGTATGAGGAAATTGGTTTGTTTTTTGCCGCTGCTTGTCCTGATTTTTTCGTGTAGGGAAAATCCTTCCAAAGAAAAGAAACCGGCAGAAGATTTGGAAAAGGTCAGAAAGAACAATGCTTCCGTTCCCCAAAAACAAACCGTCGATAGCGAGGGCCCCCAAAAGATGCATCCTTCCTTTAAAGGTCTGGCGGACACCACCTTTATCCGCTTGGCGGATTTTAGTGATGGGTTTGCCTATGACATGCGATACGCCACGAAGAACAATTTTTTAAAGGAAAAAGTATACAACTGCGCCGAATGCTACATGCGCGTTAAAACCGCGAAAGCCCTGTTGGCCGCCAATAAGGATTTCAGAAAAAAGGGATTGAGAATCAAGTTTTTCGATTGCTACCGCCCGAATTCCGTTCAGTACAAAATGTGGGAAATTCTTCCGAATCCCCAGTATGTCGCCAACCCCGACAAGGGATCAATCCATAATAGGGGCGGAGCGGTCGACATTACCCTGGAGACCTTGGACGGCGAGGAGCTCGAGATGGGAACGGACTTCGACTACTTTGGTAAGCGGGCCTATCACGATATGACCGACTTGCCGGAGGAAATTCTCGACAACCGAAAACTGCTCAAGGAGACTATGGAAAAGCATGGATTTTGGTCCATCCGGACAGAATGGTGGCATTACAATTTAGGGGCAGCATCGAATGATAAGGTAGCGGATTTTAAATGGGAGTGTGTAAATTAAATCAATTCAAATATGAAAGATAAAATGTACATCGTAATGACCACGTTAATAATGGGTTCAAGTCTACATGCCCAAGACACAATTATCCCACTTTGGCCCGAGGATAAAATTCCCAATCGTATCGAAAGCGACGAAAAGGAAGAGCATATCAACGAAGATATCCTACGGATTGCCAAAGTGCAGCAACCTACGATCGAGGTCTACCTGCCCTCAAAAAAAAATGCGTCCGGTAAGGCCATGCTGATCTTTCCGGGTGGCGGTTATGGTATCTTGGCCTATGATTGGGAGGGTACCGATATCGCTAAATTTCTCAACGGTAAGGGCATTGCGGGTATCGTTGTGAAGTACCGGCTGCCTTCCGACAAATCCCAGAATGAAAAGTGGAACGTACCCTTGATCGACGCACAACGCGCCTTACGATTGGTACGTAGCAAAGCATCGGATTTCCATATAGCGCCCGACAAGATAGGGATAATCGGATTTTCCGCCGGCGGTCATTTGGCATCGACCCTGGGCACCCATTTCAACGAAAAGGTGTATGAGCCCGTCGACGAAGCGGATATGCTTAGCGCGCGCCCTGATTTTATGGCCCTGGTCTATCCGGTGATTACCTTTACGCAAAGCACCAAACATTCCGGGTCTCAAAAGAACTTATTGGGCGACAATCCCCCAGAGGACTTGCTGAAGCACTTTTCCAATGAGCTTCAGGTCACCGCCGAAACTCCACCTACCTTTTTGGTGCATGCGACCGATGATGGCGGGGTACCGGTAGAAAACAGCCTTTTGTTCTTTCAGGCTTTGAAGGATAAGGGCGTATCGGCTACCATGCATATTTATCCCAAAGGGGGCCACGGATTTTCACTCGCCTTGAAAGACCCCCATCTGAGGGGATGGACGGAGCGGCTTTTCGAATGGACCGAAAGTTTGGACTAGATAATTGCTTGTTTTGACTTTTTACATTTTCTGCAAACATCACATTTTGTCCTTTTGACGTTCCGGAGGCATCGCGATTAAAAGGAGTGTTTATTTAGCCGCAAAAGCCGCATCGAATGCTATCGGCACCTGTTTTCAAAAAAGTCCAGAACAGATGCAAAGGGATTTTTTACAAAAAGTGCGGGGTAATCAAAAGACTTTTATATTTTTGCAGTCCGATTTTAGAATTCCCAATCACTTTGGATTTTGATTGAAAGTGGTTTTTTCGCGGGGCCTGTCCCGGGAAAGTTGGGGTCAGTTTTTACTTTGATATCCAAATGTCTTATCTCAGGGGATTCGGAATCAATGGAACGGGATGTAGCGCAGTCCGGTAGCGTACACGCCTGGGGGGCGTGTGGTCGCAGGTTCAAATCCTGTCATCCCGACAGTAAATTAAGGGGTTTCAACAATTTTTAAGTTGGCCCTTTTTTTTATTTGCACACAATTTGCTTACAATTGGTATAAAGTGCACTTCTTTAGCTTTTTTTAAAACTGTTACCTTCTATTATTTTTAGTGTTCGAAAGATGGTTTTTAAGGATTGCCTCTAATTTTTATACGAATACTCAGATTTTTCCTGATTGATTTCCGTGATAATTTCACCGAATAATTGAACGGATTTTATGCGATCTTCTATGAAATACATTGAAGTCACTGCAATAAGTTCATCGACTCCGGTTTCTTCCAAAAACGCTTGGGCCTGCTTTTTTACGCTTTCTTTGCTTCCTACAAAAGAATATTTTAGCATTTGGTGTACGGAAGGATGATTGTACATTTCTTTTAGCTCGTCGGTCATTTCCGAAGGCGGCTGTAGCGCATCTTTTGTTCCGGTCAGTACGCCCACAAACATACGGATCGCGGTAGTAAACAATCTTTCGGCTTCTTCATCGGTATCGGCTACAAATACGTTGACCCCGGCCATGGTATACGCTTTCCCTAAAAATACGGAAGCATTGAATTCCTGCTTGTAGATGCGTAAAGCATTATGCAAATGTGCTGAAGCAAAGTGACTGGCAAAGGCATATGGCAACCCTTTTTCGGCCGCCAAATGCGCACTATCGGTACTGGAACCTAAAATATAGAGCGGTACGTTGGTGCCTTCGGCAATGGTCGCACGGACTTTTGAGTTCTTGTTTTCCGGTGAAAAGTATTTCTGGATTTTTTCTATTTCCGTTGGAAAGGAATGCGCAGCCTCCATAAAGTCCGATCGTATAGCGCGTGCGGTCTGCGGGTCTGTACCCGGGGCCCTGCCAAGCCCCAGATCGATGCGGTTTGGATATAAATGCGCTAGGGTTCCAAATTGCTCTGCGATAATCATGGGGGAGTGGTTGGGAAGCATTATCCCACCGGAACCTATGCGCAAGCTAGTGGTGTTTTCGGCAACATAGCCTATAAGTATCGATGTGGCGCTGCTGCCTATATACTCGGCATTGTGGTGCTCTGCAAACCAAAAGCGCTTGAAGTTGGACGATTCCGCTGCCTGTGCTAACGCTAAAGAGTTGTTCAGTGTTTCTTTGATGCTGCTCCCCTGGGGGACCAGGGCGAGTTCTAAAATGGAATATTCAATTTTTTTAGTATCCATATATTTATATGTTTCGATATATCTTTAATAATAAATCATTGGCCTTTTAAGGTGGATAGATAATTGTCAAACACCTTATGGTTTAAGGTGTAGAAATAAAACCGACCTTCTTTATGTGGCTCGATAAGTTCCGCTTCCACCAGTTTTTTAATGTGGTGGCTGATGGAGGGTTGCGCCAAGTTTAAGGAAGAAACTATGGTCTTACATTCGAGCTTACCTTTATGGGATTGTACAGCCTTAAAAATTTTTAGCCGATTGCTATCCCCAAGGGCCTTGGATATTTTTTCTACTTGTTTTAAGTGCAAAATCCGAATTTATATATTGATAAATGCAAATATATGAATAAATATTTAAATTATAAATGATGATTATTTTTTAATGGTGTCATCCCGGCAAATAGGGTGTCAATGTACACCAAACTATAGCTAATCTTATGAAAATCAAAGATTTTCATTTTTCTTGAAATCATAAGATTGGCTATAATATAAAATGAATGAAAGGGATGTTACAGGGGAAAGTGGGCAGAAGAGCAACGACCCGGTCGTATTTTTAAAGCGCTGTCCGGTCGGTTATTTGGTGAACGTGGGCAGCGACGGACCGTAAATATCACACGTGACTGTTCCCAGAAGCGGTCTTTTTAATTTATAATTGCTATTGGTCATATTTTTTTATGAACGAAAGCACGGTTGAATTGTAGTCTTTTGGGTTGTCTTGGTGTATAATATGCGATGCTTTAGCAATCATTTTGAGTTGTGAATTCGGAATTAGTTGTTTAAGTTCAGCAAGTAAATATTTCCACAATCTTGGACTTTTCTGTCCTGAAATCAATAATGTCGGCAGATTTAGTCTTTTAATTTGTTCTTTATCAATTGGCAAAAATCCTGACCCAAGCAGTTCTGCTTTAATAAGATTAGCTCGTGCTTGTTCGAGTCTTGAACTTGATAAATTTAGATAGGTTTTTACCCCCAATGTCGCTTTACCAAATATGTCCAGTGCTTTATTCATATCATTTTTCTTGAAAGCCTTAGTTGCTGGTGCAATACCTTGTGCTCCAAATTTAATCATTAGAATTCCCCGACGGCTTGCCTCGGGTGTCGCGTGATGATATTCCTATATTTGTGGTTATGAGCGAGCATATCCACAAGAACCATAACAAAAGCTTGCTTTTGTATCATTTTGTTTGCCCTATCAAAT
>DASSWC010000116.1:0-15022 GCA_035705395.1 Pricia sp.
CGGATGGACCCGTCGCCATCGTATTGACGCGACAGGGCCTGCCCATTATCGACCAGGGAAAATACAGCACGGCCGACAACCTGGAAAAGGGGGCCTATATCCTTTCCGATACCGATAAAGATCCCGATATCATCCTTATCGCCACCGGATCGGAAGTATCCCTGATTCTGGCCGCCCAGGAGAAATTGGGCGAGGAGGGAATCAACGCCCGCGTCGTCAGTATGCCGTCATGGGAACTGTTCGAAAAACAGGATGCTGCCTATAAGGAAAAGGTACTACCAAAATCCCTTCGAAAAAGAATGGCGGTCGAGGCCGGTTCTCCCATGGGATGGCATCGCTACGTGACCGATGAGGGTAGTGTTATCGGTATCGATACATTCGGGGAATCCGCCCCGGGGGACGAACTGATGAAGGAATATGGTTTTAGTGTGGCGAATGTCGTGAAACAGGCGAAAGCCCTGCTTAAATCTTAGCGATCGTAGCCCTGAGCATCCAGGCCATTTCTTCATGTTCCTGCATGAGTCCCGTTAAAAAGTCCCCCGAACCGAGGTCCTTGTACTCGTCTTCTACCTTTTCGATGCTGCCGCGGATGAACTGTATAATGGAATCGTGGTCGTCGAGCAGGGCGACGATATAATCATGGCTGCTGTTGTCGCCCTCGTACTTTTCGCTGAGGTGGGTCAGTTTCAGATAATCGCCCATGGTCGCCGGGGCGTAATGGCCCACTTTGCGAATACGCTCGGCGATGCTGTCCGTAAACCGTTTTATCGCGTTGTAATGCTCCTCGAAAAATTCATGCATGGTATGAAAATCCATTCCTTCCAGGTTCCAGTGGGCACGCAGGGTTTTGGTATACAATACAAATTCGTCGGCAAGGACTTCCGAAAGTATGTCGGTAACCCCTTGTCGATTTTCTTCTGAAATTCCAATGTTAGTTTTCATAATCTATCCTTTAAGTTCCAGCGCAAATTACAAATTCGACCCGATAATTGTTAATCGGTTCGCTACGAAAATTGGCCGTTTCAAGATTCAGGCGACTATTTCGTCTGTCCCTTGGGTGTGAAAGTTACCTGGGCGATATTCAATTATTTGAAGCCTACCCCAGGGTTTGCCCTCTCCTTTATACTGCCGATGGGTCTTAACCGATTTAAGCAACTTGAAGCCTACCCCCGGTTTGCCCGCTTCCCCTCGCCCCGGAGCGTGATATTTTAACGACATCGGAGCGTAAAATCCCCGAATTCTAACGAATTGGAATTTTAACGTTACGAAAACGTTTGAATCCTAGAACTTCCTTTAAATTTGAAGGGTATCGCCACCCCGAATTGAAATAAGTTTGCTAATTTTGCAGCTTAGTTTTTTTGATGGGTTCACAAATAAGGAAAATCGGTGTTTTGACCTCTGGCGGGGATTCCCCGGGCATGAACGCAGCCATACGTTCCGTGGTACGTACCTGTGCGTATATGAAAGTGGATTGCGTAGGCATCTACAGGGGCTATCAAGGGATGATCGAGGGCGACTTTAAGCCCATGGACGCCCGCAGCGTCAACAATATCATCAACAAGGGGGGCACTATTTTGAAATCCGCCCGGTGTCACGAGTTCCTAACCCCGGAAGGCCGCAAGAAGGCCTACGAACAATTGCGGGCCGAGGGTATCGATGCCTTCGTGGTCATCGGTGGTGACGGCAGTTTTCACGGCGCCATGATCTTCAATGAGGAATACAATTTTCCGATTATCGGGATACCCGGTACGATCGATAACGATATTTTCGGGACCTCGAACACGGTAGGATTCGATACTGCTACGAACACCGTGGTAGACATTATCGACAAAATCAGGGATACGGCCAGTTCCCACAACCGGCTTTTCTTCGTGGAGGTGATGGGACGCGATGTGGGCCATATCGCCCTGAACGCGGGGGTAGGTGCCGGAGCGGAAGAGATTTTGATTCCCGAAGAAAATAGGGGGTTGGAACGTTTGCTGGAATCCCTCAAGCGCAGTAAAAAATCCGGAAAATCTTCCAGTATCGTCGTGGTCGCGGAGGGGGACAAAATCGGCAAAAGTGTCTTCGAGCTCAAGGAATATGTCGAAGAGCACCTTCCTATTTACGATGTACGCGTTTCGGTACTTGGCCATTTGCAGCGCGGGGGCCCGCCCTCTTGCTATGACCGGGTACTCGCCAGTAGAATGGGGGTCAAGGCCGTAGAAAGCCTTTTGGCGGGCAAGACGAATTTAATGGTGGGCGTCCAGAACAACCAGATTATCCTGACCCCGATCGCCAAGGCCATCAAAGGCCATACTAAAATTGACAAGGAACTCATTCGGGTGTCGGAAATAATGACAACCTAATGCATTTAATAATTAGTATACTAATCCTAAAACACAGAATACTATGTCAGATTTAAAAATAGGAATTAACGGATTCGGACGGATCGGAAGGTTGGTCTTCCGGGAATCCGTCAGAAGGGACGGCGTCGACGTGGTCGCCATTAACGATTTGTTGGAAGTCGATCACTTGGCTTATCTTCTAAAATACGATTCCGTACACGGAAGATTCGATGGAACGGTCGAGGTGAAGGACGGCCAATTGGTCGTAAACGGAAAGACCGTTCGTGTCACTGCGGAAAGAGATCCTAAAAATATTAAGTGGGATGCCGCGGGTGTCGAGATCGTGGGCGAATGTACAGGTATCTTTACCTCTTTGGATAAAGCACAGTACCATATCGATGGAGGTGCCAAAAAAGTGGTTGTTTCGGCCCCCTCAGGGGATGCGCCCATGTTCGTTATGGGGGTGAACCATGATAAGATAAAGGCATCCGACAAAATTGTTTCGAACGCTTCCTGTACCACCAACTGTCTGGCCCCAATGGCCAAGGTCTTGCACGACAACTTTGGTATCGAGGAAGCCCTAATGACTACGGTGCACGCCACTACGGCTACCCAAATGACCGTCGACGGACCATCCAAAAAAGATTTTAGGGCCGGTCGAAGTGCCTTGCTGAACATTATTCCAGCTTCCACCGGTGCGGCCAAGGCCGTGACCAAGGTCATACCCGAACTGGACGGCAAGCTAACGGGAATGGCTTTTCGGGTGCCTACCGCCGATGTTTCCGTAGTGGATCTTACCGTACGACTGGAAAAGGAAACGTCATACGAAGAAATCAAAAAGGCCTTCAAAGCCGCTTCCGAAGGGGAATTGAAGGGAATTTTAGGCTACACCGAAGATGCGGTGGTCTCGCAAGATTTTGTGGGCGACACACATATTTCCACCTTCGATGCGAGCGCCGGTATCGAACTGAACCCGAAATTTTTCAAGGTCGTATCCTGGTACGATAACGAGGCCGGATTTTCGAGCAAATTACTCGATTTGGTGCAGTACGTGGGAGGTTTGTAATTATATAGCAAGTAGCTCCTCGACCGTCACCCCGTGCACGGGTCGGATACACCTGTCGGAGCACCGGGTTCAAGAAAAATTTAGCGGTTTTCTTGCCAAAAATCCTGAAAGTAGGCTATATTTAGCTTATTTTCAGGATTGTTTTTTGAACCACAGGGTTTGAATTTTTAATTTAGGGATATGATCTTAATAGTAGATAGTGGGGCGACAAAATCCGATTGGATTGCCTTGGATGAAAGCGGAAAACAATTGTTCGTCACGCAGACCTTGGGCCTGAGTCCCGAAGTACTGACCCAAAACGTCATCGAGGACCGTCTGGCCAATAATTTCGAACTTTCGAAGAATAGGAATGAGGTTACGCAACTGCATTTTTACGGGGCGGGCTGCGGTACCGAACGCATGAAAAAATTTCTGACCGGTATTTTTAAGGATTTCTTTCCCAATGCGAAGGCCGATGTGAAAGAAGATACCTATGCGGCCATTTTTGCCACCACCAAGATCGGCCATCAAGGCATTGTCTGTATTTTGGGAACCGGGTCGAACTGCAGCTATTACGACGGGGAACGCCTTCACCAAAAAGTGACGTCCCTTGGGTACATTCCCATGGACGACGGCAGCGGGAATTACTTTGGACGAAAATTGATACGGGACTACTATTTCAATAAAATTCCGAAAGACCTTGCGGAAAAATTTGCCGAGGGCTATAATCTTGAGGCCGACGTCATCAAGGAAAATCTCTACAAACAGCCGAATCCCAATACCTATTTGGCCACGTTTGCCCGCTTCCTCATCGAAAACAAAGACCATCCGTATTCCAAGGGGGTCATAGACAAAGGCTTTCAGCAATTTATCAACAACTACGTCATGCAGTTCGATCTGGCGACCAAGGTTCCCGTCAATTTTGTCGGAAGCATTGCGCACTATCTCCGCGATGAACTGACCGTGGTACTGAAACGCAACGATTGTATCGTAGGGGTTATCCGCCAGCGTCCCATCGAGGGCTTGATGGAATTTCATCGGGCGGCGCTTTAAAGAAATTTCAAGTTCAACGGCAATGGCAAGCCGTGATAGGATTAAAGCCTGCAACTTCGGGTTTTCGCAGGTATCACCACTTTAGTCCCGCGTCACCTTTTCGATACCCTGGATTTCCTTCAGGTTTTGGATTAATTTTTTCAGGATGCCCTTGTTCTTGACTACGAGGGTAATTTTTCCGGTGAAGGTACCGCCGTCCGTGCCGAAATTCAGGTTGCGCATGTTCACGTGCATCTCATCGGATATGACCTCGGTAATTTCGTTGACAAGGCCCAGATTGTCGATGCCCGTAAGTTTTATATCGGCCCGGAATTCCTGTTGGGTCGAATCGATCCATTTGGCATTGATGATGCGATATGCGTAATTGGATTGGAGCTGAATGGCGTTCGGACAGTTCTTTTTATGCACCTTGATTCCCTCGTTGACGCTGACGAACCCGAAAACGGCGTCGCCGGGAATCGGGTTACAGCATTTCGAAAGTTTATAATCCAGTTTTTCTTCCTCCTGCCCGAATACGAGCATGTCGTATTTCGAGGTGATTTCCTCTTTATCGATATCTTCCGGTATAGGGGTGCGGCGTATCTTGTTCTTGAAAAAACTGATAAAGGCATTGTTGTACGATGACGCGAAATCCTTGATCTTCTGATTGTCGATCGCCCCGATTCCGACCCGGTAAAAAAGATCTAGGCTTGTCTTCAGCTTAAAGTAAACCACCATTTTGTTGATGGAATCCTCGTTCAGGGTCACTTTCTGCGATTTCAATTTTCGGCGAAGAATTTCCTTGCCCTCTTCCGCGGTGGACTTTTTCTCTTCCCGTAATGAGGATTTTATTTTCGATCGGGCCCGGGCCGTGGTGGCATAATCGAGCCAGTTCTGGTTCGGCTTGGCCTGCTCGGAGGTCATGATCTCGACTTGGTCCCCGCTGTTCAAAGGGGTGTTGAGCGGCACCAGTTTTCCGTTGACCTTGGCCCCGCGGGTGCGCATGCCTACTTCGGTATGTATATGAAAGGCAAAATCGAGCGGGGTGGCGCCTTTCGGCAATGATTTAAGCTCGCCTTTAGGGGTAAAAACGAAGATTTCCTTCGCGTAAAGGTTCAGCTTGAATTCCTCCACAAAGTCCACCGCATTGGTATTGGCATTTTCCAACGCTTCCTGCAAGCGGTTGAGCCAGCCCTCGATTCCCATTTCCTTTTGGTCGCCGTGTTTGTATTTAAAGTGGGCTGCGTACCCCTTTTCTGCGATTTCGTGCATCCGCTCGCTACGGATCTGCACTTCGACCCATCGGCCTTTGGGCCCCATCACGGTGATATGTAGGGCTTCGTATCCGGTAGATTTCGGAGAGGATATCCAATCGCGCAACCGCACCGGGTTGGGGGTAAAATGGTCGGTAACGATGGAATAGATTTTCCAGGCCAGGAATTTCTCGTTCTGCCGATCGGATTTGTAAATGATTCGGATGGCGAACTTGTCATAAATTTCATTAAACGCCACATTTTGGGCCTTCATTTTCCGGCGGATGGAATAGATGGATTTCATCCTTCCCTTGATGGTATAATCAAGCCCCTCTTCCTGCAACGATTTGTCGATGATGCCGGAAAACGTATCGATATAGGCCTGTTGTTCTTCCTTCGAATCCTCTATTTTCCCCTTGATGTCCCGATACACATTGGGCTCGGTGTATTTGATGCTCAGATCTTCGAGCTCGGTCTTGATATTGTAGAGTCCGATACGATGGGCCAGGGGGGCGTAGATATACAATGTTTCCGAGGCCATCTGCACCTGTTTGTGCTCCGGCATGGCGTCCATTGTGAGCATATTGTGGTACCGATCGGCAATCTTGATGATGATGACGCGGACGTCGTCGTGGAGTGTGAGCAACATTTTCCGAAAGTTTTCGGCCTGTTGCGAGGTGGTCATGTCCTTTTTAAGGTGTGCTATTTTGGTGAGGCCGTCTACGATTCGGGCCACGGTTTCCCCGAACATCCGATCGATATCGTCGAGGGTGTACTCGGTATCCTCGACCACATCGTGGAGTAGGGCGGAGGCAATGGAAACGGCATCAAGGCCGATTTCGGAAGCCACGATCTTGGCCACTGAAATGGGATGGAACACATAGGCTTCGCCCGATTTTCGGCGCTGGTTCTTATGCCCGTCGACCGCCACCTCAAAAGCCGACCGGATCAGCGTTTTGTCGTCGTCGGACAAATGCTGATAGCTGATGCGCAGCAATTCCTTATATTGCTTGGCAATCTCTTTGTTCTCTTTTTCTAGCGCAACCTGTGTCATACGTAAATACCGATGGACTCCCTAAAGTAGTAGAATCTACACCCTAAAGTAGTACAATCTTTATAGGTATACAACAAAAAGTATGCCTCTCGACTTACCCCGTTTTTAAATTCCTTATCCGGGCGATCAAAGGGGGATGGGAGTAGTGGGCGAACACATAGGCGGGATGGGGGGTAAGATTACTCAGGCTGTTTTTCGACAGTTTTTTAAGGGAAGTGATCAACGGAGGGGCGGCATAGGAATGCTTGGCGTAATCATCGGCCTGGTATTCGAATTTTCGGGATAGATGGTTCATGATGAGCCCCGTTACCTCGGAAATGGGACTGTACAGAATGCCGAAACCGATCAAAGCGGCGTGAAAACTCGGCCGGGAGACGCCGATGGCAAGGGATACCTCGGGGTTATTGATAAAGAGTGATAAAAGAAAAAGGGTGAATCCCGTTAACAGGATGGATACCGTCAGGTTGTAGATGATATGCTTTTCTTTATAATGTCCGACCTCGTGGGCCAGTACGGCCACGATCTCTTCCTCCTCCAGATCGTCGATTAGGGTGTCGTAAAGGGTCACCCGTTTTTCCCTTCCAAAACCTGAAAAATAGGCGTTGGCTTTTGTGGAGCGTTTCGAACCGTCGATGACAAATATCTTGTCGAGCTCGAATCCCACGTTTCCAGCGTAGTTTTGGATTTTTGTTCTCAGGCTGCCCGATTCCAAAGGGGTCAGCTTGTTGAAGAGGGGTACGATCAACTTGCTGTAAAAAAGGTTCATAAAAAGGGTAAACACGGCGATCAGTGCCCAGGCATAGATCCAAAAATTGTGCCCCGCCCACGCATAGAACCAGATAATCAGTGCCAATAGCCCGCCACCGATGACCGCCGTCATCAGCCATCCTTTTAACTTGTCCGTAAAAAAGGTGGTCTTGGTGGTTTTGTTGAACCCGAATTTTTCTTCGATGACAAAGGTGGCGTAGTAAGCGAATGGGAGGGTCACGATATCGCTGCCGATCATGATAATGCCGAAGAACAGCAAGGCCATAGGGATGGGGTCTTCCGTAATGTCCCGCACGAGTTGGTCCACCCATTCAAACCCGCCGAAAATCAGGAAAGCCAGGGTGAGCAACAAGGAGAAGGCCGAAGTGAAAAGTCCGAAACGATAGTTCGTCTTTTTATAGGCCTGCGATTTTTCGTATTCCTCGGAGTTGAAGACATCGTTCAGTTCTTTCGGTACCGGGTCGCCGTAGCGTTTGGCGTTGAGGTAATCGAGCAGCGTTTCGACCGCAAATTGTGCGATTAGGATGAAAATTATGAGATAGAAAAGGGTGTTCAAGGTATTTAGATGTTTAAAGTGTAAGGTTCGGAAAAAATGTAAGGTTTAATTGTGCCGTGGGCACGTGCCTTATCGAAAACCACCAATCGTTATTGTGAACCACATGTCCACTACCGAAACCCCCGTTGCCGTTTCGCCTCAAAGATAAGAATCGCGGCGGACACAGAGACGTTCATACTGTCTATTTCGCCTCCCATGGGGATGATGATGTTTTGGTAGGCACTTTCGAGCCATTCCCGTGAGAGTCCCGCGGCCTCGGTGCCCACCACGATGGCGGATGCTTTGCTAAAATCGGTTTCGGTATAATTTTTCGAGGCCGTCAGGGCGGCGCAATAACTGGGAATTTTGTTTTTCCTTAAATAGGATATGACTTCGGGCGTGCTCCCGGTGGCGATGTTGTTCGTGAAAACACAGCCCACGCTCGACCGGATAATATTCGGATTGTACAGATCGGTCTTGGGATCGGCGATGATCACGGCATCGAGACCGGCGGCATCGGCGGTACGGAGCAGGGCCCCGATATTTCCGGGTTTTTCCGGGGCTTCCGCGATCAGGATTAGGGGAGTATCGGAAGTCAGGGCGAGGTCGTCGAGGGAGTGGGGTTTGCTTTTGGCAAGGGCAAGAATACCTTCCGTGGTGCCGCGGTAGGCCAATTTCTGGTACACTTCACGAGTAATACCTATGATTTCCGGACGGGTTGCGGAGGCATTCGGGCCATTGCTGGTACACAATTCCCCAAGGCCATCCCCTGAAACCAAATCATTACGTCCCTCCCCTGAAAACAAATGCTTTAAAACATCCTTCGAAACCAAATCTTCTTGAATCAACACCGTATCCAAAATATAGTTCGCCTTTAGGGCAAGTTGCAGCTCCCTACGTCCCTCCAAAACAAAGCGTCCCAATTTTTTACGCTCCCTTGATTTTTCCTGTAAAACCCGTATCTGCCGGATCAGTGGATTTTTGGTACTGCCGATCTGTTTTAGTCCCATTTCACAAATGTAATTAAATCGGCCCACCCACGATACAACCTGACGGTACGTTCAAGGGTGCCGAGATTTCGTGACCTTCGAAAACCTAGTGCGGAGCAAAACCGCCCATCGGATGGGTCCTAAGATAATATGGATCGTTAATTGGCTTTTGATGGGTATGGCCTATGGTGCAGTACTTTTTTTTCAGTACCTTGTATCTTTAATAGGAATGGTTTTTTGATCAGCATAGGGGCGAACCAAAAACAGGATCTGGGCGAACCAAATCGAAGTTCCCACGGTCCGTCCCCCATGTGTAACAGTATATATTAATTCATTGGAAATGGAAGTATTGTTGTTCGGAATCGCCAGGGACATTGTTGGGGAGGGTTCCTTTCGTTTCGATGCGGGGGAATCGGCACCCGGTTCCGTATCCGATTTGAAAGAGAAATTAAAGAATATCTTTCCGGAATTCCGGAAGCTTTCCTCGTTGGCGGTGGCGGTAAACAGCACGTATGCCGAGGACGGCTACCGTTTGAAGGATGGCGATGAGATAGCCATAATTCCACCGGTAAGCGGGGGTTAATACGAAAGGATGCCTTTTTATAGACCATAGCCGATGAAAAAGGAAACCAATGTTGGGATTTTGGATGCCATTGATGCCTCGCAGGTATTCGCAGAACTCTCGCATCCGCTGAGCGGCGGTAGCTGTGTTTTTGTTGGCACCGTGCGGGAATTTACGGATAGCGAGGAAGTGGTGTCGCTGGAATTTGAGACCTATAAAGCCATGGCCCTCAAGGAAATGAAAAAAATTGCAAATGAGGCGGCCGAAAAATGGAAGTTAAACAAAGTAATCATCCGCCATGCGGTGGGAATCAAGCAGGTTGAAGAACCTGTCGTAATAGTAGGTGCGTCATCCGCCCATCGCGACGCTTGTTTTACCGCCTGTCGGTATCTCATCGACACACTAAAAGAACGGGTGCCTATCTGGAAGAAGGAAGTCTTTAAGAATAAATCCGTTTGGGTTTCGGCGCATCCTTGAACTTGAGTTAGATATGCTAGTAGACAATCACAATCGAAAAATAAATTACTTGCGGTTGGCCGTAACGGATCGCTGTAACCTGCGGTGCAATTACTGCATGCCATCGGAGGGAATCAACTTTGCCAAGAAGGATCACTTGTTTAGCATCGACGAGCTGTCCCGACTGAGCGAAATCCTCGTGTCGCAAGGCATCGATAAAATCCGTATAACGGGGGGAGAGCCTTTCGTGCGCAAAGACCTGATGGTACTCATGCGGCGGCTTTCGCGAATGGAGGGACTGAATGATATCTCCATCACTACCAATGCAACGATCATCGGAAAGTACATCGATGAACTCAAGGAACTCGGTATTCTTAATATTAATGTCAGCATGGACGCCATCAATCGGGAAACCTTTGAAAAAATTACGCGGCGGGACCAGTACGACACGGTGCACAACAATATCCTCCGGTTGATAACGGAAGGCTTCAACGTCCGCATCAATTTTATCGCTTTAGAGGGTCAAAACACCGAGGATATCCTGCCGATGCTGGAACTTACGGAACATTACGACGTTTCCGTTCGTTTTTTGGAGGAAATGCCGTTCAACGGTGGCAGCAAAAACTTTGACAGCATTGCGTGGGACTACCAACGGATATTGGAATACATCCGGGAAGCCCATCCGCAGTTATACAAGCTGGAATCTCCCAAAACATCTACGTCCATCAATTATAAGATTCCCGGTTTCAAAGGCAGTTTCGGGGTAATTCCCTCGTTCAGCCGTACCTTTTGCGGTACCTGCAACCGGCTTCGGATTTCCGCGACCGGAGACGTTATCACCTGCCTTTATGCCAAGCCCAGTATGAATATCCGTGATATTTTGAGGCGCGAAAATTCGGAAGAAAACGTAAAGGAACAGATTTTAAAAGCCATCGGAAGCCGCGCAAAGACCGGTTTCGAGGCGCAGGACAACTACGAAGGGGTATTCGATAATTCCATGACCTCGATCGGGGGCTAAGGCCAAAGACCATTACGCTGTTTATGAACGATAAACTTTCACACCTAGACGATTCCGGAAATGCCACCATGGTCGATGTTTCCGCCAAAACGGCAACGTCGCGGCTGGCAGTAGCCTCGGGGCGCGTGGAATTCCCATCCGAGGTGTTCGAAACGCTGGCGGCCAAGGAATTTCTGGGCAAAAAGGGAAGCATCATCCAAACGGCGGTCATCGCTGGCATCCAAGCGGTCAAGAAGACGTCGGAACTGATTCCCCTGTGCCATCAGATCAACCTATCGAAGGTACAAATGGACATCCATCCAAATGAAAACAGTCTGGTAATTCGCTGTACCGTCAAATGCAACGAACGCACCGGTGTCGAGATGGAAGCGTTGACTGGCGTTTCCGTAGGGGCCCTGACCATTTATGATATGTGTAAGGCCTTGTCCCACGATATTCGGATTACCGGGATACAATTGGAACAAAAAACAGGAGGAAAACATGATTATAGGCCCTGATATATACGGTTTGGTACTTGCCGGGGGAAAAAGTACCCGCATGGGAAAGGATAAGGGCATGATCCCGTATCACGGCATGCCGCAACGGGAATATTTGTATCACCTGCTGAGCCGGGTATGCCATGAAACGTACGTGAGTATCCGCCCCGACCAAACCAAGGATGTCCCCGAAAGTATGGAGACCATCGTGGATGATGATACCTTTAAAGGCCCGTACAACGGTCTCTTATCCGCCCACCGAAAGTTTCCCGAGGTGGCCTGGCTGGTGCTGGCCTGTGATTTGCCCCTGATCGACCTCGCCGCCTTACAGGAGCTGATAGCGGCCCGAAATCCGAATGTTATGGCATCCGCTTTCGCCCAAAGAAAAGATCCGTTGCCCGAACCGTTATGTGCCATTTGGGAACCCCACGCATTGGAGGAATCCAAAGCCTACTTGGAAAGGGGAAACGGTACCTGTCCCCGTAAATTTCTGATTAACAGCGAGACAAAGCTGGTTTTTCCGAGCAATCCGAACGTATTGCTCAATGCCAATTCGGAGGAGGAGTATAAGGAGGCCATTGTTCGGTTGTCTCTCGAATGATTGATGCTATGGATTACGAACGCTATAACAGACAGACGATCTTGACCGGTTTTGGTGAAGAGGCCCAAAAAAAGCTGCGCCGATCCAAGGTGCTGGTGGTGGGGGCCGGGGGACTCGGCATTCCGGTTTTGACGTATTTGAACGCCATGGGTGTTGGTACCCTGGGTATTGTCGATGACGATATCGTTTCCGTTTCCAACTTACACCGGCAGGTGTTGTATTGCGAAGGGGACGTTGGCCGGCCAAAGGTGGCCGTAACCCTTGAAAAATTGAAGGCCCAGAATTCCGATACGCTGCTCCGGGCCCACAATAGCTTTTTATCACGTGACAATGCGCTGCAGATTATAACCGGGTATGACGTAGTCGTTGACGCCTCCGATAATTTTCCAGCCCGCTATTTGGTCAATGACGCATGTGTGATACTTAAAAAACCCTTCGTTTATGGTGCGTTGCACGGTTTTGAAGGCCAAGTCAGCGTTTTCAATTATCAAGGCGGACCCACCTACCGTTGTCTTTTTCCGACGATGCCAGGGCCTGATGAGGTACCGGATTGTAATGAGAACGGGGTGTTGGGTATTTTACCGGGAATTATTGGTAATTTCCAGGCCCTGGAAACCGTGAAGGTGATGACGGGCGTGGGGGAGCCACTCTCGGGAAAACTGCTTTTGTTCGACGCACTCTCGAATTCCTTTCAAAAAATAGGCTTTTCC
This sequence comes from Pricia sp., assembly GCA_035705395.1. GTDB lineage: Bacteria > Bacteroidota > Bacteroidia > Flavobacteriales > Flavobacteriaceae > Pricia. Next base: position 12,827 of record DASSWC010000116.1, read on the forward strand.
GCCAGACCGGAAAACCTGGAAATACACAGGTTGCTACCTAGTTATGATCTGGAATGTGGTACGCGTTTTGCCGATACCACGGATGTTAACGGCACGGCAGATGTTGACGGCACGACAAATGTTGATAGAGCGGCCGGTTCCCATCCAGCCGCCGCCTTTGACTCCGCCAGTGATAGGAAGGAAATAGATGCCGAGGCCTTTTTGGGATTGCTTGAAAAGGAAATATTGCAATTGATCGATGTACGTACACCGAAGGAATTTGCGCGGCAGCATTTGCAAATCGCCCAAAACATTCCCTTGTCCGAATTGGAAACCCGGCAAAACGAAATAGACTTCGGGGAAAAGGTATACCTGGTTTGCCAGTCCGGCCAACGCAGTAAAAAGGCCGTCCGAAAGCTTCAGGCTTTTCGTCCCGATGCGGTTTACATCAACCTGTCCGGGGGAATGAACCGGATACAAAAGCATGGGGTTACCTCTTAAACGGCATTGATGTAGCACTTGAACCTTAGCGTATTCAAAGTATTACCTTTGGTTCGTATCAACAATCAAACATCGACCTTTTGAACGTCCTATTGCACCCAACGTATTTCCCCAATATCGCCACCTTTGCCGTGATTGCCCAAAATGACATACAGTGGGAGGGCGAGGACAACTACCAGAAACAGACCTATCGCAACCGTAGTTATGTCTGTACCGATCAGGGCCGGCATATGCTCAGTATTCCCATTCAACACGTGGGCGGGGAACAAGGGCGGCAGAGATACAAAGATGTGCTGCTGGACAATGACTACCCCTGGCAACGCCAACATTGGCGCACGCTACAGACAGCGTACCGTACCTCGCCATTTTTCGAGTTCTATGAGGATGATGTTGCGCCTTTATACGAAGAATCCTTCAAGTATCTCCTGGAATTTAACTTGAAAACTATCCAAACGATCTGTGATTGCCTCCAAATGCATATGCCCGAACAAAAGACCATGGAATATAAAATGATTCCCGACGGGATAAGGGATTCCCGGTTTCTAGTCAACGCAAAAAGCAATCTTGCGATACCCCAGGAACACTATGTGCAAGTCTTCGGCGACCGTCACGGTTTTGTCGAAAATGTAAGTATACTTGATTTGCTCTTTAACGAGGGTACGAATGCCCTGGCGTATTTGAAGCAACAAAATACCGATTTCCTCCATAATTTTTCGAATGATTAGGTTTATCCTGCATTACGGCATCCATTTTCTGGTGCCTATCGCGATCGGACTGCTATTTTGTAAGGAAAACCGTTTAAAGGTAACGGTCATACTTTTAGCGGGCATCGTTATCGATGTCGACCACCTATGGGCCGATCCGATTTTTGATTCGGACCGATGCAGTATTGGCTTTCACGCCCTGCACAGGTATTGGGCCATCGGGGCCTATGCGGCGCTGCTACTCTTTAAAAAGACACGCATTTTCGGCCTTGCCCTGCTCATCCATATCCTTGCGGATACTGTGGACTGTACTTTGATTCCCGAATCGGTTTCTTCCGATTATTTGTCAGGATATGGGTCGGTTCCGGAGTACCGAAACGACGCCATTATCGGAAAGTGGTCCGAATAGTTGACATTGTAGTTTTTGTGGCCCGTGATTTCGAATGACGTATCCCCCATGATAAAATCGATACGCAGCGGAATACGTAAAAAGTTGAAGGTTCGGCCGTAGCCAAATCCCGCTTCGATAAAACTGTCTTGCATTTCGCCTTTGAGGATGTGGTACTCCTTCGAGAACTGCGTGTTGTTGAAATCTCCGCAGAGCAATGTCGGATGGGGACTGCCGGCCCTATGTTTCCGTATCATCTCCGCCTGTTCTTCCTGTTTTTTGAAAGCGTTGACGACCCTGTTGTAAAGGCGCTCCGAGGAATTGGAACGCAATACCCCGCTACCGGGCGTGATGCCCAGTGATTGCATATGCACATTATACAGCCGGAGCGTATCGCCCTCATAAGCAATATCGGCATAGGAGCCATTGTTGATGCTGTTGGGGAAGTGTATGATTTTGGCATCGATAATGGGATATTTCGAAAAGATGCCCAAATGCACTTTGTCTTGGGAACGTATCTTCTTCAAATGGTGGTATGGGTAGTCCAGAAAGTGGGCAGTCATGCCTACGCTTACTTCCTGAAAACAGACAATGTCAGGCTTTTCTTTTCGTATCAGCGCTTCG